>NZ_LOCO01000004.1:8108-220843 GCF_001574445.1 Marinobacter excellens LAMA 842 | reverse complement strand
GGTTCCCCTTCCGGGACCGTTGAGGGCCATGGACGGCCCGAAACGAGCCCACAGGGAAGTGCTTGTAGGCGTGTCCCGGAAGGGGAACCCCGCCTCATGGCCTTCCGCCAAACTAAAAACTTAGTCGCGTTTCTTGCCAGGTAAGGTGCCCATCAGCTTGCAGATAATGCCCAGCATGATTTCGTCAGCACCGCCGCCGATGGAGACCAGCCGCACATCTCGGTAAGCCCGTGACAGGGGGTTGTCCCACATGTAGCCGTTGCCGCCCCAGAACTGCAGGCAGGTGTCCGTCACTTCGCGACCTAAACGGCCGGCTTTCAGCTTGGCCATAGACGCCAGCTTGGTGACATCCTTGCCTTCAACGTGCAGCTCACAGGCCTGGTACGTCAGCGCTCGCAGGGCTTCGATCTCGGTCTGCAACTCCGCCAGGCGGAAGTGAATGTACTGGTTATCGATCAGCGGCTGACCAAACGTCTTGCGCTCGCGGCAGTACTCGATGGTCTGGGTAACGCAGTTTTCCAGAGCCTTGATGACATTGGCCGCGCCCCACAAACGCTCCTCCTGGAACTGAAGCATCTGCATCATGAAACCCGTGCCCTCGGCACCGATGCGATTGCGCTGGGGAACCCGCACGTCGTCGAAGAACACCTGCGCCGTTTCCGACGAACGCATACCCAGCTTATTCAGGTGTGGGCTGAAGCTGATGCCCGGGGTGTTCATGGGCACGATCATCAGGGTCTTGTTCTTGTGGGGCTTGTCGTCGCTGGTGTTGGCCAGCAGACACATGAAGTCCGCCTTCGGCGAGTTGGTGATCCACATCTTGGAGCCGTTGATGACGTAGTCATCGCCGTCTTTCTTGGCAGTGGTTTTCAGGCCGGCCACGTCGGAACCTGCGCCCACTTCACTCACACCGATACAGCCCACCATATCGCCGGCGATGGCCGGAGCCAGGAAGTCCCGTTTGAGTTCGTCGGAGCCGAAGCGCGCGATGGCGGGGGTGCACATGTCGGTCTGCACGCCCACGGCCAGCGGTACACCGCCACATTTGGCCATGCCCAGTTCCTCGGCCGCGACCAGGTTGTAGCTGTAGTCCAGACCCATGCCGCCGTATTCCTCCGGCTTCTGGATGCCCAGCAGGCCCAGGTTGCCGAGTTTTTTGAACAGGTCGTGAATCGGAAACTCGCCGGCTTCTTCCCATTCGTCGCAGTGTGGGTTGATTTCCTTTTCCACGAAATCGCGGACGGTTTTTCTGAGGGCTTCGTGTTCGGCTGTGAATTTCATTATTGTTCTCTCCTGCTTTTTTAAAGACGGTTAGTTCTTGTGTTCTGTTCTGGGTATTTGCCCCGTAGCTTGGGGTCGCGGGTGTGGGGTGGGGCCTTCAGAAAACCGCTCCTTGCGGCACATCCCTGTGGCGCTTCTGCTCCGCCATCCATGGCTCCGCAAATTTTCTGAAGGCCCCACCCCACACCCGCTTGAGTTCGAAACTTTGGTGCACCCAGCTCACAATTTAAAACCGAGCGACACCGTAGGAATTGGGCCGCAGTTGTCGTTGTTCGGCTTCGCGGCAAACCGACAACACCATGGCCAGTACCCGGCGGGTATCCCGTGGGTCGATCAGGCCGTCATCCCACAACCGCGCGGTGCCGAACAGGGCGGTGGAGCCGTCTTCGAGTTTCTTGGCGGTGGCCTGCTCCAGGAACGACAGGGTTTTTTCGTCCGGCTCGATGCCGCTTTTGCGTTGTTTTTCTTCAGCCACGATGCGCATGACCTTACCAGCCTGGGCCGGGCCCATGACGGCGGTGCGGCTGTTGGGCCAGGCGAAGATGAATCTCGGGTCCAGTCCCCGGCCGCACATGGCGTAGTTGCCGGCGCCGTAGGAACCGCCTACCACCACCGCGAGTTTTGGCACCCGGCAGTTGGCCACGGCCTGAATCATCTTGGACCCGTGTTTGATGATGCCGTTCTGCTCGGAATGCGTGCCCACCATAAAACCGGTGGTGTTGTGCAGAAACAGGATTGGCGTACCGGCCTGGTCGCACAGCTGGATAAACTGCGCAGCCTTGGTAGAGCCGGCCGGTGTGATCGGGCCATTGTTACCGATGATGCCCACGCTGTGGCCCTGAATGCGGATGGTGCCGCACACGGTCTGGTTGTCGTAGTCGTTCTTGAAATCCAGGAAACGGGAGCCGTCGGCGATGCGGGCGAGGATTTCACGAACGTCGTAGGGTTTCTTGGCGTCCGAAGGAATCACCCCCAGCAGCTCGTCAGCCGGATACAGCGGCTCATCCCACTGGGGTTCCTGGCGCAGCGGCAGGTTTTCATTCCAGGGCAGGGCACCGAGAATTTCCCGGGCCTGGCGGATGCCATCGGCGTCGTCTTCGGCCAGGTATTCAGCGGTGCCGGCCACGGTGGCGTGCATTTCTGCACCGCCCAGTTCTTCATCGGTGGCGACCTCGCCCGTGGCCGCTTTCAGCAGCGGCGGGCCGGCCAGGAACATCTTGGCCTGCTCGCGCACGGTGATCACATAATCCGACAGACCCGGCTGATAAGCACCACCGGCGGTGGCGTTGCCATGCACCACGGTTACTTGCGGAATTCCGGCTGCGGACATCCGCGCCTGGTTGGCAAATCCCCGGGCGCCAAGCACAAAAATATCCGTGGCGTAGTTCAGGTTGGCGCCGCCAGATTCTGACAGCGACACCACCGGCAGTTTGTTCTCCATGGCAATCTGCTGCAGGCGCAGGGTCTTGTCCAGACCGGCAGGGGTAATGGTTCCGCCTTTGATGGCGCTGTTGCTGGCCACCACCAGACAGCGCACTCCGGCTACCCTGCCAATACCGGCAATAATCCCGCCACCGGCCATGGACCCATCTTTGTCATCGTGCATCTTGTAACCGGCCAGGGAGCACAGCTCCAGAAACTCACTGCCCCGATCCAGCAACCGATTGATGCGATCCCGCGGCAGCAATTTGCCCCGCTTGGTAAACTTCTCCCGGGCCGATTCCGCCAGGTCCAGTACCTTCTGCTCCACGTCCCGGAAAGTGGTGATGTGCGCTTCCATGGCCTCCACATTGGCCCGGAACTCGTCGGACTGGGGGCTTATTGTTGTTTCCAGTACCTGCATGGGAAATCCTCAGTCGTCGCTCAAAACTTTCGGCGTTACCGCCCGATGGAAACCGTTATAGGGCTCATTGTTCTTCGCCTTCGGCATCGGCCACACACGCCCACCCTGGGATGCCGCACCGTCAATCCGCAGACAATCGCCACTGATAAACGCCGCCCCCGGGCTAAGCAGGAAACAGATCGCCGAACTCACCTCCGATTCCGTACCCATCCGCTTGATCGGCACCGCATCCGCCAGGCTGCGAATCCACGACTTCATATGAGCCGGGTAATTATCCATCCCGCTGGACGCAATCCACCCCGGCGCCACCGCATTCACCCGAACCCCGGACGGCGCCCACTCAACTGCCGCCGTCTGAGTAAAATTCACCATCCCGGCCCGGGCGGCCCCTGAGTGGCCCATGCCCGGCATACCGCCCCACATATCCGCCACAATGTTCACGATCGAACCACCAGTCTTACTCAGCGCCTGGGTATAAGCCTCCCGGGCCATCAGAAAACCACCGGTCAGATTCGTCCGCACCACGGTTTCCCAACCCTTCTGGTTAATCCCCGTCAGCGGAGACGCAAACTGCCCGCCGGCGTTGTTCACCACCCCGTTCAGCCCACCGTGGGTCTCAATAATGGCCTTCACCGTGGCCTTGACCGACTCCTCCTCACGGATATCGCAGGCATGGGCGCTGGCAATACCGCCGTCTTCCTCAATCTCGGCCTTAACCGCGTCCACCTTTTCTTGCTTACGCCCCACCAGCGCAACCCGGGCACCGAGGGCGGCCAGTTCGTGGGCGGTACAACGGCCAATTCCAGAGCCGCCGCCAGTGACAATAAACACCTGACCTTCAAACAATCCGGGCCGAAGAACAGACTGATAACTCATAAAAAATCCTTATCTGAATACAAAGAATCCACGTGAAAAGTCGGAGCGCCCCGCTGGGGGAGGGCCCTACAAAAATGTGCGGAGCCATGGATGGCGGAGCCCAAGCGCCACAGGGATGTGCCGAAGGAGCGTTTTTTGTAGGGCCCTCCCCCAGCGGGGTGCTTACTCCGCAACCAGATGACTATGTTCATTGCTGCACCAATTTAGAGGGCACAGGCACCGGAAACTCCAGCAACTGCTGGGCAAAAGCCTTACCCTGCGGATCAATCCGAAGCGACGCCACACCGCCGCCACCAAGACTGTGCTCCAACAAGAAATTGAACGCATACAACCCCGGCATAGACCAACGCGTCACCCTGCCAGACTCCGGATTCAGCGTATGCGCCGTCCACTGCGCCACCGCCTGCTCCGTTAATGCCGCCTCAATGTAAGGAACATACTCCGGATCCCGCGCAATCACCCCGATATTGCTGTGATCACCCTTATCCCCGGACCGCGCCCAAGCCAGCTTGATCAACGGAACCGTAGTATCCGCCGCCACCTCCATCCGTGACTCCGGCTCAGCCGCCAGAGCACCCGGATCGAAACCACCCTCGGTAGCCACCACCACCTCAGACTTCTCGCCTGCCAGATCCACCGAAACCGCCACTTCCGATTTTGGTACCAGGCAAGAGAACAAACGAATCTTCGGCCAAACGGTTGGCCGGCCGCCGACAATGCCGGTGATACCCGGTGCCATCCCGGTTGCAGCCTGGGCGATTTCCCGTGAAAAAAGCACCAGTGCCTCTTTCTTCGGGTGGGCGGTGGCAATCTTCACCACCACTTCCCGGCATTGGTCGCCCTTGCCATGGGCGCCGTAAGTTGTCTCGGTACCCAGCAACTCGATGCTGGTTTCGGAATAATCCGGCAGGCCGCGCTCCATAAACATCACCGAGGTTTTGCCAAGAATCGCCTCTGCGACTTTCTGAGCCTTGGCGGGCGCGTTTATGCCAGCGAGCAAAAAGGTGACCGTGCACTTGAAGCCATCCGGCCAGGTGCCTGATACCTTGTAGCTGTCGGTAGGTGGCAGACCTTTGGCACCGGAAACGCGAACCTGATCCTTACTGATTTCCTCAAGTGCAACCTGGGTGAAATCGCAGGTAACGTCGGGCAGCAGATAGGCCCTTGGATCACCAATCTCATACACCAACTGCTCGCTTACCGTGCCCCGGCTGACCAGACCGCCGGTGCCTTCGGGCTTGGTCATTACAAAGTCGCCCGAGGCGCTCACCTCAGCAATGGGGAAGCCCATATTGGCGTAGCCGTCGGCCACATCTTCCCAGTCGGTAAAGTTGCCACCGGTAGACTGGGCGCCACATTCCAGCAAGTGCCCGGCCAGGCTGCCCTGGGCAAGTTTGTCGTAATCGTTCCAGTGCCAGCCGAATTCATGCACCAGCGGCGCCAGCACCAGCGCGCTGTCCGCTACCCGGCCGGTAATAATGATGTCGGCACCCTGTTCCAGGGCAGCCACCAGGCCTGGAGCGCCCAGGTAGGCATTCAGGCTCACCATCATGGCGGGGAAGGGCTGGCCGGTGGTCATCTCGGTGACGCCGGCATCGGCGAGCTTCTTTTTCTTCATCAGCAGGTCGTCGCCCAGCACCAGGGCGATTTTCAGATCGACCCCCGCTTTTTCGCACAACGCCTGCAACGCATCCCGGCAAGCCACCGGGTTCACGCCGCCGGCGTTGGCCAGCACCCGGATGCCTTTTTCTTTAATGTCGCCCAGCAAAGGTGCCATAACGGTTTCCACAAAATCCCGGGCATAGCCCTGGGTGGGGTCCTTCATCTTCTGGCCAGCCATGATGGACATGGTGATCTCGGCCAGATAATCGGCCACCAGATAATCGATGTTGCCCCGGTGCACCAGCTGGGCGGCTGCCGTTTCGGTATCACCCCAGAAAGCGGCGGAGCAACCGATGCGGATGGTTTTGTTGGCGTGTGACATGTTCTTGGCCTTGTTGTGAAGCCCGCGTCGGCGGGAAGTTATCCAACGTTGACAATGACAATACCAAGCAAGCGCTTGGTTTGTAAACAGGCGAATCTCGGGTAGAATAAAAAGTCCCACCAAGACAACCGGATGGCCTTTGTGAACCAGAACCAGATTCTTCAGTCCTTGATTGTCGAACAGCTCGTTTCCGACCCTGCCAGTGCCCGCGGGCGCTTGTTAAAGGAAGCCGCCAGGTTATTCCGGGACAAAGGCTATGAGCGCACCACTGTGCGTGATCTGGCGGCAGCCGTCGGCATCCAGTCCGGTAGTCTGTTCCATCACTTCCGAACCAAAGAGGAAATTCTGAAGGCGGTTATGGTTGAGACCATCCGTCTCAATACCGCTTTGATGCAGGCGGCAGCCGACAGCGAGGAGTCCCCCCGGGGCAAGCTTCGGGCGTTGGTGCGAAGTGAGCTGGAATCCATTAATGGCCAGACTGGCGAAGCCATGGCAGTGCTGGTCTATGAATGGCGTAGTCTCTCGGAGGGCTCTCAGGACCAGGTGCTGGAATTGCGGGAGATATACGAAGGGCTGTGGCTATCTGTTTTGGAGGAGCTTAACGAGCTTGGCCAGCTCAAGGCGGATCCCTTTATCGTAAGGCGGATGTTGACCGGAGCGCTGAGCTGGACGGTGACCTGGTACAAGCCCGAGCGCGGTGGACTGACGCTGGACGGGTTGACCGATCAAGTCATGGCGATGCTCGGACTGTAACAACAGGTTACCTTTGGAACTTATTGTTTTATATCAATTAGTTTAAATTTTTGTGCTTTCCTTAGAGGCCATTGGCCCGATCGGCATATAATTTTCGGCATTCCAGCCATTCTTGTCTGACAAAAATCAAAGCATTCTTCGCGTCGTAGAGACCAGTTCCTCGGGGAACAGCCCGGATGTTGGCTGTGAAGGTTCTGGTTCACGGTTTGACGACGCGAATATGTGATAAAAAACACTCGTCATCCCTTACTGACAAAAACAAAGCAAGACAGGGCAAATTATGTTCTACCCAGAGGTTTCCCTAGTGGGCCGTAGTTCGGCCCTGCTCAAACAGTTCGCACTTGCAGGACTGGCGATGGTCCTGGCCGGCTGCTCCGCCAACCCCATATATACGACGACGGGTATGGTGCTCTCCAGCTACGCAGAGTCTGAGGCAACACCTTATGTGCTGCAGATGTCGGACACTGAAATGGCGTGCGCGCTGGGTGAGGGTACTGATCCTCTCGTCTACTCCTTTTCTCGCGTAACCTCCGCGCCTGACAGCACCGGGTCATTACTTATGCTGCTGGCCGGCAATTGCATGGAATACCGTGCCTGGAACGCAGAACTGGACTATCTCCGTGCCCAGTACAATGGCGATGTGCCTGCTGCAAAAGACGCCCGTGAGCGCGCCAAGCGTTTGTACGCCACTACGGCCTCGCGCCGATACAATGCCTATCTTCGGGCCATGGCAGCCTACGATTTTGATCCCGCTGCCGAGCCCATCGAGTGCCCTTTCCTGTTTACCGATCAGGACGAACTGACGTTTCTGTTGGGGCTTCTGACCGGTATGCAGGCCATCGTGAACGACTCCAACTCAGGTGCGCTTGCAGGCGTGCCTCGTAATATAGCGCCGAGGGCAGAGCGTGCCGCGCAATGTGTTGACAACGAAAAATGGGGCGGTTTGCCCAATGCTGTTCGGGCGCTGGTCTGGTTGCTGTTGCCCGATACCCGTCCCGAGCTGTCGCCTGACCCTTGGCAGGTGCTTGAGAACAGCTCCGAAATGGGCGTGAATGCGGGTATTCGGGCATCCCACGCGGTTCAGATCGTAGCTGCTGAAACCTTTGGACGCCCTGATGTGCTCGCCGATGCCATTGCGCACTTCGCCGACGCCGACGACCGAATCGACGTATGGGACGATTACCGATTGGTGGATGAAGTGGCTCGAACCATCGTTCAGTTTTCCTCAGACAAGCACTGGACTGCCGAATATGGTCACCGCACGCCGCGCAATTTCTTCGGCAAGATGAGCCCGGAACGCGCCAGAACCAATACCGAAACCATGGACCTGGACGACCTGCTCTGAGAGCAGGCCGCCAGGCCCTGACCCAGTTTCAACGATAAACACAAGAATGACCCGGAGGTCGTCATGATCCGTAAATCCCTTGCCGCTCTGTCGTTGGCCGTTGCTGCTCCGTTGGCATCAGCCCAGACAGTTTCCATGTGTGTGTTTGACGTTATCGGCGCCAACGGCGACGTATACAATCTGGTCAAAGACTACGCCCTGGAAATGAAAGCCCATGGAGTGGACTTCAATCTTCGCCCCTATACCGACGAAGGTGTGGCCGTTGGTGATTTTAACGCCGGCCAGTGTGACGCCGTTGCCGCAACCGATATCCGGACTCGGCCGTTCAACAAGTTTACGGGCAGTGTCAGTGCGGTTGGCGCCATTCCGACCTATGATGATCTGGAAACCTTGTTGGCGACACTGGCCCAGCCCAGGGCGGCATCTCTGATGAAGTCCGGCGGCTATGAAGTGCTGGCGATTGTGCCGGCCGGTGCGGGGTATTTGTTCGTCAACGACCGAAGCATCAACACCGCAAGCAAACTGGCCGGGAAGCGAATGGCCACTCTCGATTATCAGCGTGATGCCATTCATATGGTGAATCACGTTAAGGCAACGGTGGTTCCATCGGATATCACCAACTTCGCTGGTAAGTTCAATAACGGCTCCGTTGATACCGCCTATGCGCCAGCGTTCGCCTATGAAGCCCTCGAGTTATACAAGGGTATCGGTGATAAAGGCGGTATTGTTGACTACCCACTGGCCCAGTTGACTATCCAGATCATTGCCCGCGAAGGCGTTCTGGATGATGACGCCGCGCAGAAATCCCGTGAAGTGGCCTGGGACATGTTCCCGCAGGCGATGAACCTGATCGAGAGCCAGGAGAAAGCGATCCCTGAAAAGCAATGGATTCGAATTCCGGACCAGGACATTACTGGCTACCAGGAGATGTTCCGTGAAAACCGTCTGGAAATGCGTGATGGCGTGAACGGTGCACCGAGTGTGTACGACCCACGCATGATGAGTCTATTGAGCAAAATTCGCTGCGCCAGTAACCCGGGCGCGTCTGAGTGCACGGCTGACAACCGGGAATAATCGGAGAGAAAACACATGAACTGGCGCGCGATGACTGCCTCTGGTGCAAGGACGCTCTACCCCGTACACAGGATACATGGGGTTATTCTACTGCTTTTGCTCCTGTCAACTCTGCTGCTGGGCATGGGGAATTCCCTGCACTCCAGAATGTTGTGGATTGGTGAGCAGGTCTGGCCGAACTATTATCTGCTGAACCCGGATGCGACCGAACCCACCTGTAATATGTTCGTGGATGTGGATGCCGAGGTTGAGCGCAGGATTCAGGCTTACAAGCCTGATCCGGACGATTTGTTCAGCTCCCCACCAGATGCGGATGCGCTGAGGCAGTCTCTGCAGAGCAACGTGGCCCTGTGTGAGCAGCGCCACCTGATGTATGCCGAGAACCAGAAGCACGCCACATGGGCACTGGGTGCCTACAAGAGTTTTGAACAGGGACTGGCTGGCTTTCTGCTGGACAACATTGAACTGACCAAGTACCTGTTCATCGCCATGTTTGCCATGGCTGCTGCGATCTCGGCGCTGGACGCGGACCACATTGCCCTGCGGCTGTCCCGCAACCGGTCAGAGTGGCGCTTGAGCCAGGGCGTGCAGTTCATCGTCAACGGTTTGATGGTGCTGTCCCTGAACGCCTATCTCGGGCGATTATCGACATCGCCGGGCACGGAAAACACTATGATTTTGCAATACGCCTGGGCCGGTGTATTTGGAATGTTCATGGTGATCAACGCCATTCGCTTCTTCCACATACCCGAGCGCATGAAGCCCGGCAGCCTGAGCTTGTCATCGAGCCTGGTCATCCCGTTGTATTGCATGATGGGTTTGATAGCCATGTCCTACTTCTTCTTTGTGGACGGCTACACTTCGGGCCTGGCGATCTACTTCGGCATGATGGCGAACCTGTCTTCCATGTTCATCAACATCGGCCTTTATGTGCTGGTGGGCATGATGCTCAAGCAGACCCGCGTGCCGGAATTGCTGCTGAACATCGTCAAGCCGTTCAATCTGCCGGCGCCTATGCTGGCCTCAGTGATTATCTTTGCCACCGCCTTCCCGACGGCGTTCACGGGTGCCTCCGGTATTTTTATTCTTGCCGTGGGTGGTGTGGTGTATGACGAACTGAGAAAAGCGGGTGCCGGGCGGCAGTTGTCCCTGGCGACTACGGCCATGTCAGGCAGTCTCGGGGTGGTGCTCAATCCGTGTTTGCTGATTGTGGTGATCGCCGCTCTGAACAAAGAAGTGACCACCTCTGAGATGTACGGTTGGGGCTTCTGGGTGTTCATTCTGTCTGCCAGTCTGTTCTCGTTCATCGTGTGCAAGACCGAAGGTAACTGGAAGCCCAAGCCGGCACCCGGGGCCTTCCGGCTAGCGCTGAAGCAACTGTTGCCACTGGTACCCTATGCACTGACTGCCGCTGCTGTGATCTTTGCAATCTGGGTGGTCCTGGGCCTGAAATTCAACGAGTACAGTGCGCCGATGATTTTGCCGTTGGTGATGCTGGCCCTGGTGGTGCTGGACTCCGGAAAGGAGAGTAAGGAACTTTCTGTCTCCCGGATGCAGACCTTCTTTGAGCGCAGCAGCAATGCTGCCAGTGATTCAGCCGTTCACATCGGCGCGCTGCTGGCCCTGATCGGCTTCTCCATCTGCCTGGGCGGTATTCTGGAGCGCTCCGACATTGTCCATGCGATTTTCCCGGAGACTCTGACCAGCCCCTGGATTGCCATGATGGTCATCGTAGTTATGCTGACGCTGATCGGCATGGTGATGGACCCGTTCGGTGCGGTGATTCTGGTATCCGCCACCATCGCCCAGCCGGCGATTCAGATTGGCGTAGATCCGCTGCACTTCTGGATTGTGTGTCTGGTGGCCTTCGAGCTGGGTTACCTGAGCCCGCCTGTGGCCCTGAACCATCTGTTAACGCGGCAGGTGGTTGGTGAGACTGAAGTGCTGGCGGCAGAGCGCACCGGTACCTTCTGGCACCGTTATCAGCGCCTGCTGTTGCCGCTGGCGGTGATGATACCCAGCTTGCTGCTGGTGGCCTTTGTGCCGATGCTGTTCTACGCCTTGTAGTTGGCGTGAAGACCGAAAACCCGTGGAGTTCTGTTTCACGGGTTTTTTGTTGGTTCGATATATTCGAGTTTCGGGGGAAGGGGAGAAGGCCGGAGGCTTGTCTGAAACACGCTGTGAATACTTCCCTGTACGCTCCGCTCCGCCATCCATGGCTCCGCAGGGTTTCAGACAAGCCTCCGGCCTTCTCCCCAGTCCAGCTTGAGCTGGAGTCGATGAGAACTCAGGCGAGCCAATTTTGGAACTTTTGTTCTATAGTCTGCGTATGGATAAGGACGTTCATAAAAAACAGGCAAAGAGGGTAACCGTGAGAAGAACATTGCCGCAGTATCTTGTGCTTTCGGGCGTGGTGTTGTTCGCAGGATGCGGTGGTGGTTCCGGAAGTTCTGAATCCCAGCCCCCGGTCATTGATCTTGGCCCTTTATCTGGTGTGATCAGTATCGAATCCGGCAGCCGGATTGATCAGGACACCATGGATCAGTTGCGGTTTGCCGGTGCCAGCCCTGCTTCGGGTACCCAAACCCTGCCGGCCAGTTTTGTTCTTGCCGGGTTTGTCAGTTCGCGAAATGGTTCCTACCCATTGCTGAACGGCCAACTATTTAGTTACGCGGCTGACCCGGTAGATACCTACACCGTGCCGATGGCGCCGGGTGAAACGGTGACTCTGAGAAGTTTTGGCGGCCGTGACGGAAATGCGGAACTTGAGTTGCGGGTGAGTGGAAATGGAGAGACTCCGCAACCAGAGCAAACCTCCCCGGAAACACCCTCAGTGAGCATCAGGTTGGATGATACTGCTGCTGAAGCCAATTACACGGTTGAAGTCAGTGTGACCGGAGACGGCCCTGCCCGCTACGTGCTGGTCAAAGCCGCCGACACCCAACTCGACAGCCTGAGCCTTGACTGGCCGGATCATCAGTTTCTACCGCAACAAGCCATCGTCACGCTGGATTCCAGTGCCCCTGGGGCTATGTCTTCAATGGCCGCCGGCACGGCCAACGCTGAGCGGCACCTGGGCGGCGCGGACTGGTTGATGCGGATGCCTGCCCAGGCGTCTTCCCGTGCTGTCAGTGCGACTCAAATGCAGGCGGAAACCCTGTCCTGGATTACCCAGCTTCGGCAGATGCCAGGTGTCAAAGACGCGGTACCGAACTATCAGATGTCGAGCATGCAGAGCTCGCCGGTGGATGAACCTCTGTACCGTTTGCAGTGGCACTACGATCTGGTTAACGGGCCGGGTGCCTGGCAGTTGGTGCCTGAAGGCGGGACGACGGCGCGTGTTGCAGTGCTTGATAGCGGGCTTTTTAGCGAAGATCCAGACGCTCGCCCCTGGCATCTGGACCTCGATGAAAATGTGGTCGATGGTAAAGATTTTGTCGATGGCGACGATTTTCCCAGGGATCCGGGTAGCAGCGTTGGCTCCAACGTGTTTCATGGCACTCACGTTGCTGGAACGGTGGCTGCGGTGGTTAATGGTGAAGGCATTGGAGGGGTTGCTTTCGGATCGGCAATCGTTCCTGTCAGGGTTTTGGGAGAAGGTGGAACCGGCTCCTCCACCGACCTGATTGATGCTATTCGTTGGGTGACAGGTCAATCTCCGGTTCTGAACTCTCCCAGGGCTGATGTCGTCAATCTGAGCCTGGGTGGATTGCCCCGAATTCAGGCCCTGGAAGATGCCATCAGCTTTGGGGTTAATCGTGGGGTGATTTTCGTTGGAGCAGCAGGAAACTCTGCGACATCCACACCCTCTTTCCCGGCGGCATCACCCAACGTGCTGGCGGTCAGTGCCGTGGATGCCGCAGGTCGACTGTCGTCCTACTCAAACTTCGGAAGCTGGATTGATCTCGCAGCACCCGGCGGAGATGCCAGCCGGGATGGCAATAACGATGGCCGCGCCGATCTGATCTGGAGTACCAGTGCGGTGGGGCAGGCCGGTCAATTCGTTGCCAGTTATGCGGGCTTGCAGGGTACGTCTATGGCCACGCCTCATGTGTCGGGCGTCATGGCACTGCTGAAAGCCCAGAAAGACACCCTCAACTACAGCGAGGTTCGAGCCCTGCTGGAAAGCGGCGAACTCACCGATTATCCGGGAAGCCGAAACGACCAGTTGGGTTATGGCGTTCTCGATGCCGCGAGGGCGCTTCAGGCAAATCTGGAAGGCAGCGTAACGATTCTGTCGCCATCGCCGTCCCAGATCTCGCTCAGCAATGAGGGGGTGACAAGTGCCACGGTGACCCTGAACCAGATTGGTGATGGCTCAATTTCCAACGTTGTTCTTACCGAAAACCTTGTCTGGCTCAGCTCAAACCAACCGACCCTTGAGAACGGGCGGTATGTATTCAACGTATCCTTGGTGGAGTCGGAGATTGAGCCAGATACGGCTTACCGGGGTGATATCCGTGTGACCTATGACGATGATGAAACTCAGCGCAGCCTGCGCATTCCTGTCATAGCTCAGCTCATCAGCGACGAACAGGCCCGCAACGCCGGCACCCACTTCGTCCTGCTGGTGGATACCACTCCGGATGATGACGGTTTCTATTGGGCCGAGGCCCAGGTTGCTGTGGAGGCCTCCAATGGCAGCTACGGTTTCCGCTTTGAATCCTGGGATGGAGAGGAGCCTCGCAGGCTCAATGAAGTCAGTCCGGGCGACTACTTTTTGGTGGCGGGCACGGATATTGATGGCGACGGCATCATCTGTCAGCCCGGTGAGGCCTGCGCGGAATACCCGATTTCCGGTTTGCGGGAGGTAATTACGATTGAGGAAGGCCAAAGCCTTTCCGATCTCCGGATGACCACCAGCTTTACCCGCCCGACGATTTCTGCGGAAACCCCGGACATCTTGCCCAGGCCGGGGTTTCAGGGTTACCGTTTGATCACGCCAGAGCGCGACAGCGCTCGCAATAACAGTGATAACCGACTCAGGACGACACAATGACAGATCGCATTCCCCGGCTGTTTGCCTTGCCGCTGGCAGCGGCCCTGATAACGGCTTGCAGTGCCACCGGCGGTGAAAACGCCGGCATGCAGCCCCAGGTGCGCCAGGTAACCCAGTCTGCCCATTGTGGCCTGACCGGACCAGGCGTCGCGCACGTGCGGACCGGTTCGGAACTGGAGGCATTGCTGGATATTGGCGGGCAGAATATGGCAACCGGTATTATTCGCCAGGTTAATCTTGAGAAAGAGTCACTGGTGATTGTCACCCTGGGCCAGAAGCCAACCGCCGGTTATAGCGTTGGGCTTGAGTCTGCCACGGCGGACAGGAAAACCCTGAAACTGGCCATGAAGGTAAATTCGCCCGCGCCGGACATGATGGTGGCGCAGGTGATTACCTCGCCCTGCGCGGTGCTTGCGGTAGCGGACAGCCAGTGGCAGCGCCTGGAAGTATCCGGGTTGTCTGGAACGCCGTTGTTGAAAGAGCTCGGAAACTAAAACCACTTGGCGTAGCCACAAAACAAACATTGATCTTTCAGCCCGAATCCCTAAGCTATGGCTCAGCTTTAACGACCACTTGCGGAGCCATGCCGTTACTATGAGCCAGCAACAATACAACGCCGATGCCATTGAAGTTCTGAGCGGTCTTGACCCGGTGCGAAAACGCCCAGGCATGTACACGGACACCTCAAGGCCGAACCACCTGGCTCAGGAAGTCATCGACAACAGTGTGGACGAGGCGCTGGCCGGCCATGCCCGCCGGATTGATGTCATCCTGCACAGTGACAACTCGCTGAGTGTGGAAGACGATGGCCGCGGTATGCCCGTCGATATCCACAAGGAAGAGGGCGTTCCGGGGGTTGAGCTGATCCTCTCCCGCCTGCACGCCGGTGGTAAGTTTTCCGAGGGCAACTATAACTTCTCCGGCGGCTTGCACGGTGTGGGTGTGTCTGTGGTGAATGCCCTGTCTACCCATCTGGAAGTGACCATCCGGCGGGATGGCCAGGTTCACCGGATGACCTTTGCCAACGGCGACAAGGCCTCCGAGCTGGAGGTGATTGATACCGTTGGCAAGCGCAACACCGGTACCCGCCTGAAGTTCACCCCCGATCCGAAATACTTCGACAGTCCCAATTTCTCCGTTAGCCGTCTGCGGCATAATCTGCGGGCCAAGGCGGTGCTGTGCCCGGGCCTGATGGTGACATTCCTGCAGGAAAAAACCGGCGAGAAAGACGAGTGGTTCTATGAGGACGGCTTGCGGGACTACCTGCGTACTGCCCTGGCAGACATCGAAGCCGTGCCGCTTGAGCCCTTCACCGGCAGTTTCTCCGGTAATAAGGAAGCGGTGGATTGGGCGATCCAGTGGCTGCCAGAGGGCGGCGATGCCGTCATGGAAAGCTACGTCAACCTGATTCCCACCGCCCAGGGCGGTACCCATGTGAATGGCTTGCGTACCGGCCTGCTGGAAGCCATGCGGGAATTCTGTGAGTTCCGTAGTCTGCTACCCCGGGGGGTCAAGCTGTCGCCCGAGGATATCTGGGAGCGGGTGGCCTATGTGCTGTCGTTCAAGATGCAGGAGCCTCAGTTCTCCGGCCAGACCAAAGAGCGTCTGTCGTCCCGTGAGGCGGCGGCGTTTGTCTCTGGCGTGGTGAAAGACGCCTTCAGCCTGTGGCTGAACCAGCACACCGATATTGCTGAAGCCCTGGCTGAGCTGTTTATCAGCAATGCCCAGCGCCGGCTGCGGGCCAGCAAGAAGGTGGCCCGCAAAAAGGTGACCTCCGGCCCGGCGTTGCCCGGCAAACTGGCTGATTGCTCCGGTGCCGATACCACCCGTTCAGAACTGTTCCTGGTGGAAGGTGATTCGGCTGGCGGTTCCGCCAAGCAGGCCCGGGACCGGGAATTCCAGGCGGTGATGCCGCTGCGGGGCAAGATCCTGAATACCTGGGAAGTGGATTCCGGTGAAATTCTGGCTTCCCAGGAAGTTCACGACATTGCCGTGGCCATCGGTGTTGATCCGGGCTCAGAGGATCTTACCGGGTTGCGCTACAACAAAGTCTGTATCCTGGCGGATGCCGACTCCGACGGCCTGCATATCGCCACCTTGCTGTGCGCGCTGTTCGTAAAGCACTTCCGACCACTGGTTTCTGCCGGCCATGTATTTGTCGCCATGCCGCCGCTGTACCGGGTGGATCTGGGCAAGGAAACCTTCTATGCCCTCGATGAGCACGAAAAGCAGGGTATTATCGACCGCCTGGCAGCCGAGAAGCGGAAGGGCAAGGTTCAGGTGACCCGTTTCAAGGGCCTGGGTGAGATGAATCCCCTGCAATTGCGCGAAACCACCATGGCGCCAGACACTCGCCGCCTGGTGATGCTCACCCTGGAAGAGGGTGATGACACCGATGAGCGAATGGACATGTTGCTGGGCAAGAAGCGGGCTTCAGACCGCCGGGTTTGGCTGGAAGCCTACGGCAATATGGCGGATATTGCGGTTTGATATTCCCTGCAGTGCTATAAAAATCATTACTTATTCTTTCTCAGAATTGATGAGGGCCGCTATCCTGCCAGTTTTCTAACCGGAATAACCGAGTTATGGACTGGCACGGATGGTTTTCCCTTGGGTTGGCGGGTGCCGCCCTGTTACTGATGAGCTCTGGCCGCTTTGCGCCGCATCTGGTGATGATGGCGGCATTGGTGGTGCTGAGTGCCAGCGGTATCATCGGCCCGGAACAGGCCCTTGCCGGCTTCAGTAATCCGGGGCTGATCACAGTGGTTGCCCTGTTTGTGGTGGCCTCCGGTGTTCACCATTCCGGGGGTGTTGACCTCCTGGTGCACTACATTCTCGGCAGCCCGAAAACCGTTCGCGGGGCCCAGGCCCGCATTGCCTTACCAGTCACGTTGCTCAGTGGCTTCCTGAATAATACGCCGGTGGTTGCCACCATGATTCCGGCCGTTCATGCCTGGTCCCGCAAGATTGGAATTGCCCCTTCCAAGCTGATGATTCCCCTCAGCTATGCCGCCATTTTCGGCGGAACGCTCACCCTGATCGGTACCAGTACCAACCTGGTGGTCAATGGTCAGTACCAGCAGCTGACCGGTGAAGAAGGCTTTTCAATTTTCGCCATTACCCAGGTTGGGCTGCCGGTTGCGATCATCGGGGTTGCTGTGATGTTGCTGGTACTGCCGCGGATGTTGCCAGACCGTAAAGACCAGCAGAAGTTCGGCTCGGTCAAAGAGTTTACGCTGGAAGTGGCGGTCGCGTTCGAGGGGCCGCTGGTCGGCAAAAGCGTAGGCGAGGCCGGGCTGCGGGAGCTGGATCGACTCTACCTGGTTGAAATTGAGCGGGATGGCAGCGTGGTGACGGCGGTGCCATCGGAAGAGCGTCTTCGGGGCGGTGACCGCCTGGTGTTTGCCGGCGATACCCAGGCAATTTCTGATCTGTTGCGGATCAACGGCATCGTGCCTTCGGTGCATGATGATGAGCCGTCTCTCAGCAAGGACCGCGCCGAACGACGTTTGGTGGAGGCGGTGTTGTCGCCCCAGTCAGATGTGCTTGGCCAGACCATCAGGGATGCCCGGTTTCGGGACCGGTACGGTGCCGTGGTACTGGCGGTTGCACGCGGAGGTGAGCGGGTGCCGGGTAACCTTGGCAACATTCGCCTGAAACCTGGTGATGTGTTGTTGCTGGAAGCGCGCCCTGCGTTCGTCAGCCGGCAGCGATACAACAAGGATTTCCTGCTGATCAACGACCTTGAGACAGAAGCGCCGCGCCACGACCGGGCCTGGTTGTCCTGGGGCATTTTGCTGGTGCTGGTCGGGCTTGCCGCCTGCGGCATCATGACGATGCTCAACGCTGCCCTGGTAGGAGCATTCGTGATGATCCTTTCCGGCTGTTGTACGGTTGGCCAGGCCCAGAAAGCGGTAGACGTTCCGGTGATTCTCACGATCGCCGCTTCCTTTGCCATGGGCGGAGCGCTGGAACAGACCGGAGCGGCGAGTTATCTGGCCGGTGCGGTGTTCAGCCTGAGCGATGGCCACACCCTGCTGGCGTTATTGCTGGTTTACCTGGTGGTGTCAGTGCTGACGGAAGTCATCACCAATAACGCAGCCGCCGTCCTGATTGTGCCGGTGGTGCTGTCGCTCACGTCTGCGATGGGCGTGGATTCCGAGCCGTTTATCATTGCGGTGATGATGGCCGCTTCGGCAAGCTTTGCCACACCACTGGGTTATCAGACCAACATGATGGTGTTCGGGCCGGGAGGCTACCGTTTCAGCGATTTTATCCGGGTTGGTTTGCCGATGAATGTCTTTATCGGCCTGGTGACGGTTGGCGTTATTTCTGTGGTTTACGGTGTTTGATGGGGGTTGGCGAGGATATCGCAGCACAAAACCTGCAAACGCCCCTTATGCTGGTAGGCCAGTGACAGGGTGACGCACATATAGGCGCCGGTTACGCACAGATAGGGTGTTGTAACGTGCAGGTTCTCAGGCTGAGCCAGGGCCTGGCGCAGGTATTGCTGGCGGAACCAGTCGGCGCTGGTGGTGTTCTCCAGCGGCCGGAAACGGGGGTCCCGCTTCTCAATGGCGGAGTCTGAGACCAGGGTGTCTTCAATCTGGATGCCCTTGTCATCCGCGAGATAGCAGCGGGATACGGCGGGGTGGTTCAGCAGTTCAAAGCAGGCCTGTGACATCAGGCTGCCGTCCTGCAGTCGTTCAATGGCCCGCCGGAACGGCCCGTTGAAATAGTTGACCAGTTGCTGTGTGGGGTCCTGGGTGATCTGTTTGCGCTTCTTGTATTCCTGAAGTAATTCTTCGAGGTCTGCGGGCGTGTGGGGCAGTTCTCCGAGTTCAAGGCAAGGGCGCCGGAAATAGAATCCCTGTACAAAGTCCACGCCAGCATCGATGGCTATCATGGCCTGATCACGGGTTTCCACGCCTTCCAGTAGTACCAGGCATCCCGACTGGTGAAGCAGTGACACCATGCCATTCAGAATCTGCCGTGCCCGCTGATCGTCAGTGGCGCGGGTCAGCAGCGTACGATCCAGTTTGACGATATCGGGCGACAGGTTCCAGATTCGCTCGAAATTCGAGTGGCCAGCGCCAAAATCATCGATCGCGGTGAGGCAGCCGAGTTTCCGGTAGTAGGCGACGGTATCTTTCAGTCTTTCCGCATCGTCGGTGGGCTGCTCGACAATCTCCATCACAATGCGGTGGGGCGGCAGCCCGGTTTTCTTCAGCAGTGCCCCGAAAAACGAATCCGACTGGCTGCCACTGGTCACCACCCGGGGGGATACGTTCAGGAACAGCCAGTTCAGCTGATCTTTTATGCCGCTGTAGTTACGGATATGCAGGTACCGACACAGCCGGTCCAGCAGCAGGTTTTCAGCGTCGGTGTCCGGAAGTTCAAACAGGTGGTTGGGAAGTACAGCCGCGTTGTCGTTGTCGAACGCCCGGATCAGGGCCTCATAACCAACGGTCCGTTTGTGGGAGATGCTGTAAATCGGTTGCAGGGCGGTTCTGAGCTTTAGCCCTCTGAAATCGGCTGTCCAGGTCTCTCCTTGCTGAGTGAGCATGGGCGAGAGCAGGTCCAGTTCTGGCGCTGGCAGGATATCGGTAAGGCTGTGGGACATAGGCGAGTCTGAACCGTTTAACGAACGCATCAGGAGCAGCAGTTGTGGTGCTGACCACTGAACTGTTAGCCAGAGTGCCCACATCCCTGGCACGTTTGCCTGTATTTCAAGGCGTTAACTGTTTAGCTAAAGCGCAGATTGCCAAAAAACAGGAATCATTACCACTGTTTAACCGGTAAAACTCGAAACAGTTTGTGACTTTGTGTTGGTATGGGAAATTCGGGGCGGGGCTTTGGAGAGCAGAACCCCCGGCAGGCCGGGGGTTCAGAATGGAGCATATTAATTGTTGCTGGGTACTACTACGGATTCGTCGAATTCCAGTTCCATGTCGTTTCCTCTCGGTCACTGAGGCCCCCGACGGGGCGAATTAAAGTATGTGAGAAGTTTAGCGTTGCTGTGAATTTGCACAATCCGTAGAACCCGTATTCGACCAAAGTGGCCAGTGCCAGCCCCGGTGTCCGCCAGAGACTTGATCAGATAATTTGATGCATCCCGGCAGAATATTTTGATTTTCACCCGGCAGTTCGGGGCCTAGACTGACCTAAACGTATCAGTCGCACAGGGTGGCTCAGTCCAGGGATGGAGGATTTCCCAAATCATGAAATTACGAAATACCAACACCGCCTACGGTCTGATCGCTGTCAGTTTGCACTGGCTGGTGGCGCTGGCGGTCATTGGCCTGTTCGGGCTCGGCTGGTGGATGGTGGAACTGTCCTACTATGACCCCTGGTACCGACAGGGCCCACACATTCACCGGAGCATTGGCATCCTGCTGTTCATAGTGGTAGTGGCCCGGCTGTTGTGGCGAGTTGTGACTCCGCCTCCCAGGCCGCTGCCTGAGCACCAGCGGTGGGAAGTGATTGCCGCCCATGGGGCCCATGGGTTGCTCTATCTGCTTCTGTTCGTAGCCATGATCAGTGGATACCTGATTACCACGGCCGATGGCTCGTCCATCAGCGTATTTGGCTGGTTTGAGGTGCCTTCAGTCACCGGCCGGATCAGGGGGATGGAGGACACCGCGGGTGCGGTCCATTACTGGAGCACCTGGGCACTGGTCGGGTTGGCCGGGCTGCATGCCCTGGCGGCCTTGAAACACCATTTTATTGATCGAGATGCCACGCTCAGGCGCATGCTTGGCCGCGGTTGACGCAGATCCGAAGACCGAAACGATAACCATGACTCACTCAGGGAGAAGACCATGAAAAAACTCTTGCTCGCATCCGCCGTTTCAGTGGCACTGATTGGCACTGCCAATGCCAATGCCAGCGAACACAGCGGCACCTATGCCTTTGATAAAGAGGGCGCCCACCAGTTCATCACCTTCAAGATTTCCCATCTTGGCTACAGCTGGCTGTATGGCCGGTTCAACGACTTCGACGGCGAATTTGTCTACGACGCCGAGAACCCGGAGAACAGCACGGTCACCGTTACAATCGACACGGCCAGTGTGGACTCCAACCACGCCGAGCGCGACAAGCATTTGCGCAGCAAGGACTTTCTGCACGTGAGTGAGTTCCCGCAGGCCACCTTCAAAAGCAAGCGGGTGGTTGTGGATGACGACGGCGAGGCTGATATCATCGGCGACTTCACCCTGCGCGGCGTGACCCGTGAGATCACCCTGGAAGCCGAAATGCTTGGCCACGGTGAAGACCCCTGGGGCGGCTACCGTATGGGCTTTGAGGCCGAGACCGAATTTCGTCTGAAGGATTTCGGTATTCCGATGGATCTGGGTGAAGCCTCTGAAACCGTTGAAATCAAGATCTCCATCGAAGGCATTCGTCAGTAATCCTGATTGAAACCTCTGTCTCAGGTTCCGGGGTTAAACCCGGAACCTGCCTGTCTGTTGCTCCAGTTCTGAAGCATAGTCCTTAAGTGACTCGCTGATCCCATCGATGGCACGAGAGCGCTCAGCGCTGGCCGCGGCCAGGTCGTTAATGTCGGTAATGCTGCGATTGATCTCGTCCACAACCTGGGTTTGTTCTTCGGTGGCCGATGCCACGCTGGTGTTTACATCGGTGATATTGGAGATCGCCTCCACAATGGCTTGCAGTTCCCGCTCCGCTTCGGTGGCCAGTTTTTCTGTCTCAGCTGCTTCTTTACTGCCGGTTTCCATCACATTGACCACATCCGAAACGCCAGTCTGCAGTGCTGTGATCATGGTCTGAATATCCTCGGTGGACTGTTGTGTGCGTTGGGCGAGCGTTCGCACCTCATCCGCCACCACCGCAAAGCCCCGGCCTTGCTCACCGGCTCTTGCGGCTTCAATGGCAGCGTTCAGGGCCAGCAGGTTGGTTTGTTCGGCGATACCGCGAATCACATCCAGAACCGAGGTGATGTTGTCAGAATCATCAGACAGCTTGCGGATCACACCAACGGCCTTGGAGATCTGGGCTGCCAGCCGGTGCACCTGCCTGGATGAATTCCGGATGATTTCGGCACTGTTCTGCCCCTTGAGGTCTGCTTCCCGGGTGATCTCGGCCGCCCTTGAGGCATTCCCGGCAACTTCTTCGATCGCGCTTTGCATTTCATTGATGGCTGTTGCCACCATGGAAATCGAATCGGTCTGGCGGGTAACGCCCTCGTTGTTGTCCCGCGCCGCAGACGCCAGTTCAGTAGCGCCCTGTCCCAGATCCCGGCTCAGGGTCTGTATTGAGCCGATCATGCCCTGAAGGTTCTCCAGTACCTGATTGAAACTCCTGGCCAGTTGCCCCAGATCGTCCTCCACGGCCACCGGTATTCGTTGGGTCAGATCGCCTTCACCCTGGGCAATGTTGTCGAGCTGGCTGCGCAAGGCCTGAATGGATCGGATGATCAGTCTCAGGAAAATCAGAAAAAGGGCAACGCTGATAACGATGGCCGCGACCGTTATCACGGTAATGGTCACCGTGCTGGAAGTGCCTTCGGCGCGGGCTTCGGCATAGCGACTCTGGGCCTGTTCATCCGCATGGCCTTCGGCCCTGTCGTAGAATGCCCGTAGCCGCTGGAAGAGCCCGAGGGTTTCTGTGGCGGCAAGGTTTCTGGCTTGTGTTCCGTCCCCCCGCTCTGCCAGTGCCAGAACCTGGCGCGCAGAGCGCTCCCATTGGTCAAAGGCCTGGTCAAAGCCCCCGGTCACAGAGCTGATCCCTGTGCCCCGTAGCCGCGCTACGCTGTCGGTAAAACGTCGACGGGCCTGTTCAACATTTTCCTCAAAATCTGCGACGGCGTCTGTTGTATTCTCTCCGTTCAGGGTCTGGTCGACCACCATCATCTGCGCGACCAGGGCCTGATACAGGTCGCGGTCACCGTTGAGGATTTCGGCAACGGAAGGCAGGAAGGTGACGGCAATATCTTCGGTGCTTTCCACCAGGTTTTTGGCTGTCAGCATGCCGTATCCACCGGAGACAACCAATGCCAGAGCGGTGATGAAAAAGGGCAGGGCGATCTTGGTGCGCAACCCCAGATTGTTTAAAGCGTTCATTCAGCCTCCAGATTATTGTTGTTGCTCTAGAGGCTAAGCGTAGCAGGGGGTGGGGCGTTGTCACCCTGAACATGAGGGTGGAATCTTGATTTAGCTTAGGATTTGATGACGAATCAGGGTTGTTGCACGTTGCCGGATTGTTCACTGGTTCGGCACAGATGCCGTTGGCGCCAGAACTGGGCGATAAAGATGACAACGCCAATGACCAGACCGGCCCAAAGGTAAGGCTCCGGCATCTGGAATGATCCACTGATGGCGAATTCCACCAGCAGCATCAGCGCGACGGCCAGGGTGGCGTTCACCAAGGCTGTCACCAGGGCGTGCCCGCAGGCTTTGAGATTGGGTTTCATAGGTTTCCGCTTGTCAGGGGATAAAACGGCTTTCTATTCACTGTGGCGAGAATACGGTGCACCTTACAGACTCTCCATGCGGGAATTCCGCTATTGGAAATTGGTGTATCGTTGCTTGCGTCCATATAATGTGCGCCACATTGCCCGGTGTTTGTGCCGGGTTATCGGGGCTGCATCAAAGCCGCATTTCAAAACAGGCAGTTAAGGCAAAGAGGCATCTATGCCAGAGTTTCAGACAACGGATGAAGGTTTCGAAAGGGTATCGCTACGGGATTATACCGAGAAGGCCTACCTCGACTACTCCATGTACGTGATCCTGGACCGTGCATTGCCCAACGTAGGGGATGGGCTCAAGCCGGTGCAGCGTCGGATTGTTTATGCCATGTCGGAGCTGGGGCTGAAATCCACCTCCAAGTACAAGAAATCTGCCCGTACCGTTGGTGATGTGCTGGGTAAGTTCCACCCCCATGGTGACAGCGCCTGCTATGAAGCCATGGTGCTGATGGCGCAGCCGTTCTCCTATCGCTACCCGTTGGTGGATGGTCAAGGTAACTGGGGCTCGCCGGACGACCCGAAATCGTTCGCCGCCATGCGTTACACCGAATCCCGCTTGGCTGCCTTTGCCGATGTTCTTCTGGGTGAGTTGGGGCAGGGAACCGTGGACTGGGCGCCGAACTTTGATGGCACCATGGAGGAGCCGTCCGTTCTGCCAGCCCGGTTGCCTCATGTCCTGCTGAACGGCACCACCGGCATTGCCGTGGGCATGGCCACCGATATTCCGCCGCACAACGTGCGAGAGGTCACCGCCGCCTGCATTCGCTTGCTGGATGACCCGGAAGCCACCGTTGACCAGCTCTGTGAACACATCAAGGGGCCGGATTTTCCCACCTATGCGGAAATTATTACCCCCCGCAAGGATCTGAGGCAGATCTATGAAACCGGCCGCGGCTCTCTGCGTATGAGAGCGCGCTGGGTTCGTGAAAGTGGCGAGATCGTGATTACCGATCTGCCACATCAGGTATCCGGTAACCGGGTGCTGGAGCAGATTGCCCAGCAGATGCAGGGCAAGAAACTGCCCATGGTGGCGGACCTGCGTGACGAATCCGACCATGAGAACCCCACTCGTCTGGTGATCGTGCCCCGGTCCAACCGGGTGGATCTGGATGGTTTGATGGCGCACCTGTTTGCCAGCACCGATCTGGAGAAAACCTACCGGGTCAATATCAATGTGATCGGTAACGATGGCCGCCCAGGTGTAAAAGGGCTTCACCAGATCCTGACCGAGTGGCTGGCGTTCCGAAAGAATACCGTTACCCGCCGTCTGCAACACCGTTTGGACAAGGTTCTGGCCCGGTTACACCTTCTCGAAGGCTTGTTGATTGCCTACCTCAACATCGACGAGGTGATTGAGATCATTCGTACCGAAGACAAGCCCAAGGCCGTACTGATGTCCCGGTTTGACCTGTCGGCCGACCAGGCGGAAGCCATTCTTGAGCTGAAACTGCGCCACCTGGCAAAACTCGAGGAAATGAAAATCCGTGGTGAGCAGGACGAGCTGGCCGCGGAACGGGACGAACTGCAAGCTATTCTGGGCTCGGAAGACCGCCTGCGCGAGCTGATCAAGACCGAACTGCAGCAGGATGCCGAAACCTACGGTGATGATCGCCGTTCTCCGATCGTCGCCCGTGAAGAAGCCAAGGCCTTCAGTGAGATTGACCTGGTGTCCAACGACCCGGTCACTGTGGTGCTGTCGGAGAAAGGCTGGGTGCGGGCTGCCAAGGGGCACGACATTGATCCGTCCGGGCTCAGTTACAAGTCTGGCGACCGCTTTGCTTTGGCTGCCAGGGGCAGAAACAATCAGCAGGCCATCTTCCTCGACAGCACTGGGCGTGCCTATGCGCTCATGGCTCACAGTCTGCCGTCTGCCCGAGGGCAGGGCGAGCCTCTTACCGGCCGGATCAACCCACCGTCCGGGGCGACCTTCTCTGGGCTGCTGATGGGAAATCCGGAGCGTAAAGCGCTGCTGGTCACCGACGGCGGCTATGGTTTCGTGACCTCGTTGAACGACATGATCAGCAAGAATCGAGCTGGCAAGGCGGTGGTGTCTGTGCCCAAAGGGGCCCGAATCATGCCCCCTGTGCTGATCCCAGAGACAGCAACAACCCTTTACCTGGCGGCTATATCCAACGAGGGGCGGATGCTGGTGTTCCCGCTCAGCGAATTGCCGGAACTGGCCAAGGGTAAGGGTAACAAAATCATCAGCATTCCCTCTGCCCGCGTTCAGAATCGTGAGGAGTATGTGGTGGCTGCCGCTGTCTTCGGTGAAGAAGACCAACTGGAGGTGAAGGCCGGCAAACGCAAACTGGGTCTGCGTTTTGCAGATCTGGAGCATTATCTTGGTGAGCGTGGCCGGCGTGGTCACAAATTGCCCAGAGGGCTCCAGCGGGTAGACGGCATTGATGTGATTCCGTCTGCGGCCCGTGCCCAGGAAGAAGCTCAGGACGTGGAGGGCGCCGACAGTGAGTGAGCTGGTTCTGGTAAATGTGTCCGGGCGAGATAAGCCCGGATTGACCTCGGAGATCACCGGGATCATGGGGCAGTACGATGTCCGGATTCTGGATATTGGCCAGGCGGTGATTCACGACCACCTGACCTGGGGCATACTGATCGAGATCCCGGATGAGTCGAAATCGTCCCCGGTGATCCGTGACGTTCTTTTTCGACTGCATGCCCTGGACCTTCAGGTGCGCTTTGCCCCCATCACGGTGGAGGAATACCAGGCATGGGCCGAAGGGCGTAACCGTGCCTGCTACATCGTTACCCTGCTATCCCGTGACATCAAGGCCGAACAGATTGCCCGGGTATCGGCCATTACGGCCCGGCATGGGCTGAACATTGACAACATTACCCGCCTTTCTGCACGCCCGTCGCTCAATCAGGGGGAGAACCGCATTGCCTGTGTCGAGTTTTCGGTGCGGGGGACGCCGTCAGACCTGGAACAACTTCGGGCGGACTTCCTGCATATTGCCGGTGAGATGAACGTGGATATCGCCTTCCAGGAAGATTCCATTTTCCGGCGAAACCGTCGGCTGGTGGTGTTCGATATGGACTCCACGCTGATTGAGGCCGAGGTGATCGATGAGCTGGCCCATGAGGCCGGCGTGGGCGAGCAGGTTGCGGAAATAACCGAGCGTGCCATGCAAGGTGAGCTGGACTTCAGCCAGAGCTTTGCCGAGCGGCTGGCGCTGCTCAAAGGCCTGGATGAGTCGGTGCTTGAAAGTATTGCCGGTCGGCTGCGTATGACAGAGGGGGCTGAGCACCTGATCCGAAGCCTGAAAGCGCTGGGCTACCGCACCGCGATTCTCTCTGGCGGCTTTACCTACTTTGCCCGCCACCTGCAGCAGAAACTGGGCATTGACTACGTGTATGCCAACGAACTGGACATTGTCGACGGCAAGGTGACCGGCCAGGTCAAAGGCCAGATTGTGGATGGCAAGCGCAAAGCCGAGCTGCTGCTCGAGATTGCCGAAAAAGAGCATATCTCAAGGGAGCAGGTCATCGCCGTGGGTGATGGTGCCAACGACTTGCCGATGCTGAGCCAGGCGGGCCTGGGCGTGGCCTTCCGTGCCAAGCCGCTGGTCAAGGAATCGGCCCGGCACTCCATTTCCACCCTGGGCCTGGACGCCATTCTGTACCTGATCGGTTTTCGCGAAAGTGATACCAATCAGACCCTCCAGAACAGCAGCCTGTGAATGCAAAAAGGGCGAGGTTCTGACACCTCGCCCCTTTTTCCTCTATCCGGAATTGGCGTCCGGTCAGTGGTCCCCGAAGTCGTAGTTCATCTCCGGTACCGGTGCCTGCAGGTAATAACCCTGGATATAGTTCACCCCGGCCTGCCACAGCGTTGCCAGTACACTGGCGTTCTCTACCAGCGGTATGATGGTGAGCTTGCCGGCATTCTGCAGGCTCTTGACCATTTCCTTGACCTGCTCCTTGGCTTCATCGCTCTTCTGGATTTCTTCCGTGAAGGAGCCGTCAATCTTCACGTAGTCGGCGTCAATGTGCTTGAGCGTGTTGAACGGATTCAGGGCGCAGCCAAACTGGGCAATGGATACCTTACTGTGAAGTTCGTGTACCGCTTTGGTGAACTCCTTGGCTTGCTTCATGTAGTTGTTGGCATCGCCTTCGCGGATCTGGAAAATCAGTGAGTCTCCCGGCAGGCGAGCCGCCTTGAGGGCAACGCTGAGCCAGGGCGTAAAGGTTTTGTCCTGCAGTGTCTCGGCGGTGATGTTCAGGAACAGCCTGGTGTCATGACCCCGTGACCGGTGGCTTGCCAGCTGTTTGATGGTTTGCAGGATCACCCAGCGGTCAATCTTGATGGCCGTATCGCTCGGCCCCATGGGGGGCAGGAAGTCGTAGGGAGAGACTTCCTCGTTGTCTTTGTCGAGCATGCGAACGAAGGCCTCGTAATGCTCTTCGCCCTCACCCCGCAGGTTGATGATAGGCTGGAACAGCAGCCGGAAGCGGTTGTCGTCCAGGGCCTTGAGGATAGCCTCAACCGAGTTGCTTTCATCCAGGCTTTCGTACTGGGCGGGATTATAGACCACGATCCCGTTACCACGTTCATGGCCCTCGAGCTTCTTCACCTCGGCGGAGGCGGTATGGGCACGCCCCATCAGTTCCTCTGCCTTGGGCGAATTCTCCGTGATCGCGGCTATGCCGATGGACACTGTCAGCGGTACTGTCTTGCCGTTGATGTCGAACAGATGATCTTCAACCGCTTTGCGGACCCGCTCAGCAATGCCTTCCATATGTTTCTCATCGCAGGGCAGGCACATCAGGCAGAAGGCATCATCGCTCAGCCTGGCCAGCGTCACTTCCTCGCCGGCCTGTTCTTTTAGCAGCGAGGCCAGATCACCCAGCAACAGATCGGCACCGGCGATACCGACCTGGCCCTTCATACTTATGAAGTTGTCCAGGGCGATGTAGGCCAGGGCGCCGGTCTGGTTGTTCTTGCCGGCATTGGCAATGGCCTGGGCCAGAGCGTCCATCAGGTATTGACGGTTATACAGGCCCGTGAGCAGATCCTGGCTGCTGATCTGTTTGAGCTTTTCTTCCAGCTCGGCATCACTGTGTTCTGGCTGCAATACGATCTGCGTGCAGGCTTCGCCATCATAAGTGGCGGCAGAGACAGACATGGTTACGTTCAATTCCTGATCGTCGCTGCGGCGTGCGGTGCAGTTCAGGGTCATGCCGTCCTTGCCATCATCGGCAAAGGCCTTCATGAAGTCTTTGTACTTGTCCTGGCTTTCCGGGGTCAGGGTATCGAGAACCGGGATGCAGATAAGGTCATCAATGTCGTCGTAGCCCAGGAACTCCATGTAGGACTGGTTGGCATAGATGTGCATGCCATCGTTGATGTAGGCGATGGCGTCCTTGGAGCTTTCCAGAAGCAGCTGGCAGCGCTGTTCGGCCTCACGCAGGTGGGATTCCAGAACCCGACGACGGCGGCGCTCTTCCAGGGCGGCCAATTCGCGTTTCACCACCAGCACGAGCAGATCCTTGTACTCGAACGGCACAGCATCCTGTCCGCCGGCCCGGATAATGTTCACCGTTCTTTCCCGGCTGACTTCCTCGGTCAGGAGAACGAAGGGGATGTCCTTGTCCATGCGCTTGACCATGGCCAGGGCGTCATCCGGCCCGAACTCCTGCTCCAGGTCCCGGGCCAACAGTAGGTCCCAGTTACTGGTTTTCAGGGCTTCTTCCAGATCTTCTTCCGAGGTTATACGGTGTGCCCGGGTGGCCTTGCCCGAGTTGCGGAGCAGGCTGACCATGGATTCAGCATCATTTTGAGATGGATCAAGAATCAGCAGGTGTACGGTCGCGTTTTTTTTCTGCATTCGTAAGACTTCTCATGGATACGGTCACTTCCGCTGAATGATGCAGGGGTTGGCGATCAATAACAACCCTGGCAGTAGCCGTGGTTCACAGTCTTTCCGACCTTTGGCGTTACAGTGATGGCCACAGGGAGTCGAATTCGTCTTCCGTGGCGCCGGGCGTTGATGGCGGGGCGCCATTCGGACTGGCCAGGGCCGCCGGATTCTGCAGTTTCAGTTCAAACTGGCTGATGCTGCCGGTGGCAGAGACCTTCTTGAGCAACTGCCCCTGATCTTCCCGGCCATCGTGCAGCAATGAGATGCGACTGCCACTCTGGAAGGGCAGTCTCGGGGTTATGAGGGTAGCGGCCTGATTAACCACACTGATCTCCGGCAGTAGCAGCCCCCGGAGGTATTCGCTGCTGTTGCCCACCTTCTGGATCAGCCTTACCCCGCACGGTGCGGCGCTTGGGGCCAGCAGCTCAATGCCGATCTGGGTGCCCTGATTCCGGACCTGACGCAGCCAGCGCACCACGGCGATACTCCAGGGGTGGGATTTCTGTTCACGTACCCCAAGAATCTCACCCGCCTGCAGCGAGGCCGGTACATTGGTTTCCCAGGCAACGCAGTAGCCACCCGGGCTGGTGTTGATCAGCAGGGCATGATGGGAGCGGGGGCGGCTCTTCTCCTGTCCCGTGGGTATGGCGGCCCCGGTACCCGACTTGAAGTTGATCGGTGCATCGGCCGCGTGCAGCCTGTCTTCACTTGGGCCCGCGTCGTGGGCTCCGGCCCAGGCGTCCGTGTTCCGGTTGGCATTGCGGATAAACCGGTTTTCCTGCTCGGGATCAATGGTTTCGTTACCGTTCAGGAACTCGGCAAAGGTCTTTTCACCAGCTACGAAATAGTGGGTGGCCGTCAGGCCGACGCAGACCTCCAGCGTGCCCTGGCTGGAAATGCGGTTGAAATTCCGCTTGGCCAGAATACCCAGCGCCTGGCTGAGATGTGTCAGCAGGGTGTCGCTGATTTTGGGCGATACCTGTAGCCGCGTAGCATCTTTCTCGTGGCTGCGCCTGGCGTGCAGCACCTCGGCCAGCTGCGTGGAAAGATCTTTGGTGTCAAAACCGAAGCTTTCGTCCCCCGGTTTGTTTTCCAGCAAGCTCCGGTAGACTGGCGGGTTGTCCAGCTCCATGTTGATCACGAACAGGCTGTCAGTTCCAATGTCCGGGCCGCACTGGCAGAACTCGGTCCAGGACTCGAACAGCTCGTAAACCTGAGTCAACTCGGCCTGACGCAGTTGATTGGGGCGGGCGCAGCCCAGCAGGAGAATGCGTTTGTAGCTGTCGGCCACAGTACTGGCGCGGCGATGGGTCAGGGTGTCGTCATCGATTTCCAGTGCGGCCAGTTTGTTCCGATGCGCAAACCGGTACAGACGGTGGCACTCCAGCCAGCTCAGGGCCGGGCTTGGGCAGTAGAGCTGATGCGAACGGACAATCGTGGCGCCCAGCTCGGATATGGCGCGGTGAACGGCGGCGGCAACGTGGCGGCGATTTTTTTCCAGACCGCCGTTATCCAGATATTCCAGCACACACAGTTTATAGCCGCTGGCCAGGTGCAACTGGAGGGCCTGGGCCAGGTTGGCAATCTTGCGCTGCTTCTCGGGCAGGGCGATGGCCAGGCCCAGAAAGTGGCGTGACAACTCGTTGCAGACAAAATGAATTTTCTCGCGAACCAGCTCAAGGAACTGCATTCGTTGCTGCGGCGCCAGAAACAGGTGGTTCAGTTCAATAATCGCATGGTAAAGCTGGCGGGATGCCTCACCGATGTTGGCCATCGGTAGCTGGTCAATCCACAGACGAAAGGCCTTGGGTGTCGTATCGCAAAACGACAGGCTTGCGGTTTTCTGTTCAGGAACCTTCAGTTCAGGTTTCAGAATATTGCCTTCCATGATCTCACGCCAGTGTTTGAGTCGCTTTGAGTATGTATCGACCGAAAGTGTCGAAAATACATGCTTTTATTGTCTTTACCTATAGAACTTTAAGATAGCAAACCAATAACAAAAAGCGAGAAGATCATGAGTTGACAATCTTTGACAAGTGTAAGTGGGACCGCTTTTGCGACATGTCTCACGTTACGCTGATGTTGGCCTGATTATCGCCTGTGAAAATAGGGGTTTTACTGGTTTCCCCGGGCAGTTCCCTGACCAGCCTTGGAACCAGAAAGCCCGGCAGCCGCGTCATAAGCGCCCGAACCAGCGCTGCCGCCGCCTGGTCGCTGACATCAAAGTGATGGGCGCCGGCAACGGGATCAAACGCGTGCAGGTAGTAGGGCATAACGCCCGAATCAAACAGGTCTTCACTCAGCCGGGCCAGGATGCTGGCTGAGTCATTGACCCCTTTCAGGATCACGCTCTGGTTGAGCAGGGTCACCCCCACTTCGCGAAGGCGCGCAAAGGCTTTTCGTGTGTCTGAGTCTAGCTCTGCCGGGTGATTCACATGCACCACGAGGATTTTCTGAAGTGGCGAATTGCCAAGCCAGCCCAGCAGGGCGTCGCACACCCGTTGCGGAATAACGACCGGTAGCCGGCTGTGTATTCGCAGGCGCTTGATATGCGGTATGCCTGCCAGGGCTTCGGCCCATTGCGCCAGTAGCCGATCATTCACTGCCAGTGGATCACCACCGCTGAAGATCACTTCGTTAATTTCGGGGGCGGCATTCAGGGTCGCCAGAACCTGCTGGCGGTCGTCCGGACCGAGCCGCTGGGATTCATAGGGGAAGTGGCGGCGAAAGCAGTAGCGACAGTTGATTGCACACTGGCCCGTTACCATCAGCAGTGCCCGGCTCTGGTACTTGCGGATCAGCCCTGTGGTCTGGATGGCGTTGTTCTCTTGCAGCGGATCGCGCACATACCCTGCTTGTTGTCGCGATTCTTCCGCCAGCGGCAGTACCTGTCGCAACAGGGGATCATTGGGGTCACCCGGAGTCATTCGCCGTAGGAAGGGCTCGGGCACCCGCACGGGAAACAGGTGGTGGCCCGCGCTGGCACCCGTGAGCCAGGGCTCTGCCGGCAGCTTCAGACGCCCAAGCAGCTGCTCCGGGCAGGTAACGGATTCTGCCAGAATCTGTTGCCAGCCTTTAGCACAATTGTGGGGCTGTCGACGCGGTTCGGTAGCGATCAATGATGGCTCTTCGTTACGGGCTTCTATACGGGCAGGGGTTCGCTGTATCATAGCGACCTTTGAAATTTTAACGACAGTCTGTCAGGTGGACATTTCATGGCTTCATATTCTACCAACGAATTTCGCAGCGGTCTCAAAGTTTTGCTGGATGGCGACCCCTGTATCATGCTGGAGAACGAGTTCGTCAAGCCCGGTAAGGGGCAGGCGTTCAACCGCGTTAAACTGCGTAACCTGATGACCAACCGGGTCTGGGAGCGTACGTTCAAATCCGGCGAGAGCCTGGAAGCCGCGGACGTGATGGACCAGGACATGGAATACCTGTACACCGACGGTGAGTTCTGGCATTTCATGCTGACCGACGGCTCGTTCGAACAGTACGCTGCCGATGCCAAGGCCGTGGGCGACACTGTCAAATGGCTGAAAGAGCAGGATGTTTACACCGTGACCCTGTACAACGGCGCGCCGCTGACGGTCACACCGCCAAACTTTGTTGAGCTGGAAGTGGTGGATACCGACCCGGGCATGAAGGGAGATACCGCCCAGGGCGGCTCCAAGCCGGCGACACTGTCGACCGGTGCCGTGGTGAACGTGCCTTTGTTCATCACCATTGGTGAGGTGTTGAAAGTAGACACCCGCTCTGGCGAGTACGTTAACCGCGTCAAGAGCAGCTGATCCGACAATGACCGATCAGCCTGTCTGGCAGCCTTCTGCCTCGCGGGAGCATCTGAAAAGCCGTGCACAACAGCTAGCCTGGGTGCGCGGCTTTTTTGCAGAGCGGGGTGTTTTGGAGGTCGAAACGCCGGTGCTCGGACGGCATGGCGTCACCGATATCAACCTCGACGGTATCGCGGCGGCCGTCAACGCTGCCGGAGTTTCTGGCGGCTGGTTGCAGACCTCCCCTGAATATCACATGAAACGCCTGCTGGCGGCGGGCTCGGGATGTATCTATCAGATTGCCCGGGTGTTTCGTAATGGCGAGCGTGGTAGCCGCCATAACCCCGAATTTTCGTTGCTGGAATGGTACCGGGTGGGCCTGGACGACACGGCGATGATGGCCGAAGTGGCTGACCTGGTGTGTGGCTGGCTGGGATGTGATCGCCCGGATGTGCTGACCTACCGTGAGGCCCAGCAAACGCTAGCCGGCATCGATCCGATGGCCATCACGGATCACGACCTGTACCAGTACTGTCAGCAATGGCTGGAGCCGGAGCAGTTGGCCGGCATGGGGCGTGATGATTGCCTGGACCTGGTGATGAGCTTCAAGGTTGAGCCGTTGTTGGGGCGGGGCCGGCCGGTGTTCATTACCCGGTATCCGGCTAGCCAGGCAGCATTGGCCAGGGTTGTCTCAGACGACGATGGCTACCCGGTAGCGCATCGATTCGAGCTCTACATCGACGGGCTTGAGTTGTGCAACGGTTACTGGGAGCTGACCGATCCGGTTGAGCAGCGAGCCCGGTTCGAACAGGACAACCGGCGAAGAAAAGCCGCGGGCAAGCCGGAAATGGCGGTTGATCAGAGTTTTCTGGCAGCCCTGGACGCCGGGCTGCCCGAGTGTTCCGGTGTGGCCCTGGGGTTGGACCGCTTGCTGATGCTGAAAACCGGGGCTGAGCGGATAGAAGGCGTGCTGGCGTTTCCGGTCGAGCGGGCCTGAGCCAGGTCTCAGGTGTTGTTGCTGCCTACCCTGCCAAACGCTTCGCCCATGCGCACGCTTTTGCCAGGAACCTGATTGGCATCCCAGGTTACCGCGCCCTTGGGCATTGCCAGGACAACCGTGGAGCCCAGGCGGAACCGGCCCATTTCCTCACCTTTCTCAAAACTGATCGCATCTTCGCCCCGATAAACCCAGCGGGTTATCTGTGCAGGTTCCGGCGCAATTACGCCGGCCCAGGTGGTTTCCATGCTGCCTACGATCATCGCACCCACCAGAACCAGGGCCATGGGACCTGCCTCGGTATCGAAAATGCAGACAACACGTTCATTTCTGGCGAACAGGTTGGGAACATGCGCTGCGGTAACCGGGTTCACCGAAAAGAACTTGCCCGGAACATAGACCATCTCCCGCAGTGTGCCGGCCATGGGCATATGAATGCGGTGATAGTCTTTGGGCGACAGGTAAATGGTACTGAACTCCCCGTGGCGGAACGGCTCAGCCCGGCTGTCGTCACCGCCGAGGATTTCCGTCAGGCCGAAGGACTGGCCCTTGGCCTGGAAAACTCTGTCGTTACTGATCTGTCCGAGTTGGCTGATGGTACCGTCGACCGGACTGACAAATACATCGCTGCCTTCCGCCACAGTGCGCACGCCGGGTTTGAGGGCGCGGGTAAAAAACGCATTGAACGATGGATAGACGGTAGGGTCTGACTCAGCTGCCTCGCTCATGTTTACGCCGTAGCGGCCGATAAACCAGTTAACAACGCGGTTTTTCAGGGCCGGGGCGCTCGTGCTGTCTGCCAGGCGACCTGCCAGGCGAGAGACAGCGCGTTGGGGCGTAATGTATTGGCTCAGTACGAACAGTTTGTCAAACATCAATAAGTCTCGGTAAGAACAGAGGCGGCAGTGTAACAAAAGCGGCCCCGTGTATAGAAATTGTTTCACGCCTTCGCTGTTCGTTCAGAGCCTTGCTATTATCAGGGCACAGCTCGCCCCGGTCGGGGTGGAGAACCCGTGACTGACCTCGGTCGTTAACGAGATAACAAAAGGCGTATATCTTTTCATGCTGCTGATTATTGGTGCGGTGATAGTTGTTGCGAGTGTGCTGGGCGGATACGTGCTGCACGGTGGTCATTTGATGGTGCTGTGGCAGCCGACCGAGATCTTGATCATCGGCGGCGCGGCGGTTGGGTCATTCATCATTGCCAACCCCATGCACACGGTGAAAGAGGTAGGGCAGGGTTTCATGCGGTTGCTGACCGGCTCGCCGTTCAACAAATCCTACTATATGGATTTGCTCAGCCTGCTATATGAAGTGTTCGACAAATCTCGCAAGCAGGGGGTCATGGCAATTGAGGAGGACATCGACAACCCGGAAAACAGCCAGATCTTCACCCGTTACCCGGCCATCATGAAATCCCGCGATCTTCTGGATTTCATCACCGACTACCTTCGCATTATCAGTTCCGGCAACATGGCGCCCCATGAGCTGGAAGGCATGATGGAAAACGAGATCGATAGTCGTCAGCATGAGCTGGAAGAGCCCGCTCACGCGGTCAACAAGATTGCCGACGCCTTGCCGGGCCTTGGTATCGTGGCGGCGGTACTGGGTATTGTCATCACCATGAACTTTCTCACCGAGGGGCCCGAGAAAATCGGCCTGAGTGTGGCAGCGGCTCTGGTCGGTACGTTCTTGGGTATCTGGATGGGTTATGGCTTTGTCGGCCCCATGTCGATTTCCATGGAACACTCAGCCAAGTACGAGCTGAAGGCTTATGAATGTGTGAAATCGGCTATCGTTGCGACGGTGTCTGGTCAGGCGCCCCAGATGGCCATTGAATTCGGCCGCAAGTCGTTACCCACGGATAAACGACCTGGTTTCCAGGAACTCAACGACCACGTTCGTTCGAAGTGACGAGCTGCGTCCCAATCGCCCGGAGTTGAGTTGTGGAAGAACAGCCGATCATCATCAAACGCAAGAAAAAAGTGGTCGGGGGCCATCACGGTGGCTCCTGGAAGGTGGCCTTTGCAGACTTTGCCACCGCCATGATGGCGTTCTTTCTGGTTCTCTGGCTTACGGCCACAGCGTCTCCCGAACAGAAACTGGCGGTTGAGGGGTATTTCAAAGACCCTGTCGGTTTCATGGAAGGCGGTGCTCGCAGCCCGGTGGACCTGGGGGGTAGTGCATCGGTTATCAACGAAGCGACCCAGGACATCGAATCAAGCCCTGTCCAGATCCAGGACGAAGTGGTTGACCAACTGGCTGACACGCTCGAACAGCGTCGCATGGAACAGCTGTTCCAGGAGCTCCAGGAGCGGATTGAGCAAAGCGAGACCTTGCAGGAATTCAAGGATCAATTGCTGATCGACATCACCGATGAGGGGCTGAGAATCCAGATTGTCGATCGCTCTGGCCGCCCGATGTTCGACAGTGGGCGTGCTGAACTCAAATACTATTCCCAGGACATTCTGTTTGAGCTGGCTCGAACTCTCGGTTCGGTCAATAACAAACTCAGCATTACCGGACACACCGACGCCACGCCATTTGTTGGCCGGCCCGGTTATACCAACTGGGAGCTGTCGGCAGACCGTGCCAACACGGCCCGGCGAGCCCTGGTTGCCGGCGGCGTGCGTCTTCAGCAGATTGCCCGGGTGGTGGGGCTGAGTGATTCTGTATTGTTTGACAAGGAAAACCCGACAGCCCCGGTGAACCGCAGGATCTCGATCATCGTGCTCAACAAAAAAGCCGCTGACAGTATTGAAACCGGCGCGGGCAGGTCAGATCAGCCGTTGATTGACCTCACTCAGCCGACGGAAGAACAGCAGCAGGAAGCGAGAGAGCAACTGGAGCGGGGAGACTGGTTCGAGGAGCGGCCGGAACCGGCGCCCGGAGAGTTGAACTGGTAACGTTCCGCTGGCGCCGTGCGCGGGGCTGTTGCCTCAGGTGATTCTCAGCCCCCGGGACTGTTGTTCTGCCATATCTTGCAGAATCCGGTGAAAACTCTTCAGCCGTTCCCTCGACACCGTTCCGGCCTCTGCTGCCGCATCAAGCGCGCAGCCGGGGTCTCCCATGTGGCGGCAGTTGCGAAACTTGCAAAGCCCGATCAGCGGCCGAATTTCCCGGAAACCATACTCCACTTCCTGTGGGGTCATGTGCCACAAACCGAACTCCCGAATCCCTGGAGAATCAATCAGGTCGCCGCCGCCCGGCAGGTGAAACAGCTTCGCCGTGGTGGTGGTGTGTACGCCTTTGCCGGTACTTTCGGATACCGCGCCCACTCGGAGTAGTTCATCCGGCAGCAAGGTCTGGATGATGGATGACTTGCCCACCCCCGACTGGCCCACGAAAACGCTGGTTTTGTCCCGGACCAGTGACTCCACCTCTGGCGCAGGCTGCCCGGCGCAGGCAGTGGCAGAGGTACGCTCCACCTGGTACCCAAGCGCTTCATAGCGACCCAGCAGCGCATCAATCTGGGCCCGGTTCTGGTCGGTAATAAGATCGGTCTTGTTCAGCAGGATAACCGCCGGAATGTCGGAGCTTTCCGAGGCCACCAGGTAGCGGTCGATAAGGTTGTCGTGAGGCTCCGGTTCCGGTGCAATCACCAGGATAATATGATCGATATTCGCCGCCACTGGCTTCAAGGCGCCGAAGTTATCCGGCCGCTGCAGCAGGTTGTTGCGCTCACAGCGGGCTACGATCACCCCGGTCTCGCTTTTCCCGGGCCGCCACACCACCCGGTCACCGGTCACCAGGTTGTCGATGTTGGCTCGAACAAAGCACCGGAAAACACGCCCGGTGTCGTCACCTTCCAGCGCTTCGATATCCAGTTGCTGGCCATAGTGGGCAATCACCAGGCCTTCCTGTTCAGGCCCCAGTTCGCCGGCTTCAGCTTGCGCTTCCACGGCTTTTTCCTTGCGGTTCAGCCGTTCGGTGCGTTCCTTCTGGATTTTCTCGATGCGCCACTGTTGGCGTTTGTTCAGTTTTCTCTTGGCCATCGGCTCTCAAATGTTCCGGGAAAGTGGTGTGACACATGATACGTGAATCATGGACAATGGGCAGAGTTTCTAAACTTTGCACATGGCCGTCTGGATCCCGACTTGGGTGCAGGTGCCGGCCGGGGACACCTTTCCGGGAGACGCTACGAGCACATCCCTGTGCGCTTGACTGAAGCCATCCATGGCTTCAGACACTCCCGGAAAGGTGTCCCCGGCCAGCACCCCGATCTACAAAGTGGGTTTCAATTCGACATGCGGCCAGCAATAAGCATGGATGTGGAGGTGTGGTGTGGCTTTTCGGAAATTTCGAAGGCCATGGATGGCCTGAGAGAAGCGCACATGGATGTGCTCGTAGCGGTTTCCGAAAAGCCACACCACACCTCCACCAGCACCCAAACTAAACCGCATAGGAATATATAATGCCCAACCACAACCGTTTAGTGTGGATAGACCTAGAGATGACCGGCCTGGATCCGGAGAAAGAGCGGATCATCGAAATGGCCACGATAATTACCGATTCAGAATTGAACCTGGTGGCTGAAGGCCCGGTAATTGCCATTCACCAGCCAGACAGCCTGCTGGATGCCATGGACGAATGGTGCACCAACACCCATGGCGCCAGCGGCCTGACCCAGCGGGTGAAAGATAGCAAAACCTCCGAAGCCGAAGCGGAGCAAGAAACCCTGGCCTTCCTGAAACAGTACCTGTCCGCCGGCGAATCACCGCTGTGTGGTAACAGCATCGGCCAGGATCGCCGCTTTCTGGTGAAGTATATGCCCGAGCTGGAAGCCTTCTTCCATTATCGTAACCTGGATGTCTCCACCATCAAGGAACTCGCCCGCCGCTGGCGCCCGGATGTACTTGATGGCGTGAAAAAGAAAGGCAGCCACCTGGCCCTGGACGACATTCGCGATTCCATCGACGAACTTCGCCACTACCGGGAGACCTTTTTCAAGCTGTAATGCCGTGCTGCTGTAGCGCCCAGGCCACATGCTCCCGCACCAGCGCGGAAGAGTGGTCGGCCCGCTGTTTCAGTGCCTCGATCACCGGAATGGTGCTCGGGGCGTTGCCCAGCCCGACCGCCAGGTTGCGTAGCCAGTTTTCATAACCGGTTCGGCGGATGGCCGAGCCTTCGGTACGTTTCAGGAACTCGTCTTCTGTCCACAGAAACAGCTCGGCCAGGGTGCTATTGTCCAGGCCGTGCCGGGGTTGAAAGTCGTTTTCCCGGGTCGGTTTGTTGAATTTGTTCCAGGGGCAGACCAGTTGGCAGTCGTCGCAGCCGAATACCCGATTGCCCATCTTTGACCGCAGCTCTTCCGGAATGGGCCCCTTGAGTTCAATGGTGAGATAGCTGATGCAGCGGCGGGCATCCAGTAAGTGAGCGCCAACGAAGGCGTCGGTAGGGCATACCTCCAGGCAGGCGGAGCAGGAGCCACAATGCTGGCTGTCAAAGGCTTCGTCCACCGGCAGCGGAGCGCTGGTAAAGATTTCACCCAGAAAGAAGAATGAACCGGCTTTGGGGTGAATCAGCATGTTGTTCTTGCCAATCCAGCCCAGCCCAGCCCGCTGGGCGAGCCCGCGTTCCAGAACCGGTGCGCTGTCTACGAAGGCTCGGTAGTCGTAGCCGCTGACCGCGGAATCAATCTTTGCCGCCAGGGTGGCCAGCCGTTTGCGCATCAGTTTGTGGTAATCCCGGCCCAGAGCGTAACGAGTCACGTAGGCGGTTTCGCGGTTAGTCAGTACCTGCTTCGGATTGTCCGGAGCGGGCAGGTAATCCATCCGTACTGAGATAACGCGGGTGGTACCGGGCACCAGTGAGTCGGGGGTGTAGCGTTTGTCGCCGTGGTCTGCCATATACGCCATGTCGCCATGGTAGCCGGCTTTCAGCCACTGTTGCAGGCGTTCGGCGTGGGGCCCGGTATCAGCGCAGGTGATACCGGCGTCGGCAAAGCCGAGCTCGCTGGCCCAGGCCCGGATCTGGTCGGGCAGGGCATGCAGTGCCTCATGTTCGGGCCGCTCGGAGCGGAGCTCTGGGTTTGACGTCATGGGAGAAGTCGGCTGTGTAACCTGCGAAGATTTAATTTGATTAAGTTATGACCTTTTTCCCTGTTTTGCTATTCTTTACAGGTATCTGGCCAGTTTTCTTAAACCGGTTTCTTTAGCTGGAGCTTTGGCGAATGCCAATACGCAATGCAAGCAGTCTACCAGAAGCGCTCTACTCCGCCGACTCGGTGCGAGCAATTGACCGCTACCTGATTGATCAGCAAGGCGTTGATGGCTTTGAGTTGATGCAGGCCGCTGCCCGGGCGGCCTTTCGCCAGTTGTTGCGTCACTGGCCTGTCCCCGGGTCGATTCTGGTGCTTTGCGGTGCTGGTAACAACGGCGGCGATGGCTACTTGGTGGCTGCGAATGCTCACAGGCATGGCATCGCCGCCCGGTGCATTGCGGTAGCACCGACGGGTAAGTTGGCCGGGGACGCACTTAACGCGCTGAACCGGGCCCGTGCGGAAGGTGTCAGTGTTGAAGATATCGGCGAACTGGGCGAAGACGGATTGGAAAAACATCTGTCGTCTGCAACCCTGGTGGTGGATGCGATGCTGGGTACAGGAGTGACGGGTTCGCCCCGGGAGCCCTTTGCAGGTGTGATTCGGCGGGTTAATGAATCGGGTTTGCCGGTATTGGCGGTGGATTTGCCGTCCGGCCTGAATGCCACAACAGGCTCTTCAGTGGGTGATGTGATTCAGGCCAAGGTAACGGTGACTTTCATTGGCGCCAAGGCTGGCTTGTACACGGGTGCCGGTGCCGGTGTTTGCGGTGAGGTAGTGTTTGAGGCTCTTGATACCGGCCACGATATCTCTGGCAGTGGCCAGCCGCCGCTTGCCCGCTTGCAGTCCTGGGCCCAGTGCAAGGAACAGCTGCCTGTCCGTCCGTTTGATGCCCACAAGGGGCGTTTTGGCCACGTGTTGGTGGTTGCCGGTGACCGGGGTTTTGGTGGCGCCGGTATCATGGCGGCCGAGGCGGCGTCCCGGGCCGGGGCCGGTCTGGTTACCCTGGCTACCCGCCCGGAACATGTTACGGCTGCGCTTGCCCGCTGCCCGTCCTTGATGGTGCACGGGTTGATCCATGGCTCAGAATTGCCGCCATTATTGGCCAGGGCCGATGTGGTTGTGTGTGGTCCTGGCATGGGCAAGCTGGCCTGGGGGCAGCAGATGCTGCAACAGGTTGAACAAAGCGGGCTGCCGCGGGTGTTGGATGCCGACGCGCTCAATCTGATGGCCGGGCGAGTGCCCGTGGTGTCTGATAGCCATATACTGACGCCACACCCCGGCGAGGCGGCGCGGTTGTTGGGTTGTGATGTCGCTGACGTTGAGGCGGACCGGGTGTCTGCAGCCCGCCGGCTGCAAACCATGCTGGGCGGGGTGGTGTTGCTGAAAGGCGCGGGTACCGTTATCGCCAGTGGCTCGGCACTTCCGGTGATTGTTCCTGGTGGTAATCCGGGCCTGGCGACCGGGGGCATGGGCGATGTTTTATCCGGCATCGCCGGCGCGTTGCTGGCACAGCTGAAGGACCCCCAGCAGGCCACGACAATGGCTGCGGCTCTGCATCTGGCCGCGGCGGACCAGGCGGTGCAGACTTATGGCTATATGGGGCTGACGCCCACGGATGTAATCAGCGCCTTGCCAAAGGTGCTGTGGGAAGCAGAAAAGGTGAACAGCCGTGACGACCAGGAGGCGTTATGAGCATTTTCGGCAATGAACGCCGGTTGTTTCTGGAGAGTGAAGCGGAAACAGAGCGCTTGGGCGGTGAGCTTGCCGGGCTGGTGAAGGCATCCGATCAGGGCATTGTGGTGTTCCTGGATGGCGATCTGGGCATGGGGAAAACCACTCTGAGCCGCGGTGTAATGAGAGGGCTCGGGCATGTGGGAGCGGTTAAAAGTCCAACGTATACCCTTGTGGAGCCCTATGAAGACCTGGACCCGCCGGTATACCATTTCGACCTTTACCGTCTGGGCGATCCCGAGGAGCTTGAGTACATGGGAATCCGCGATTACTTTTCGGGCGGCAGTTTCTGTCTGATTGAATGGCCGGAGCGGGGAGAGGGTGTTCTGCCAGAGCCAGATCTTGAAATCCACCTGGAACGGCAGGGAGAAGGCCGGTCGGTAGTACTGCGTGCCCGATCGGAGTTCGGCGCCTCCCTGTTGAATCAAATAGAGCTGATAGGGCCTGATTCATGAGACTTTTTCTGTGTTTGATGGTGGCTCTGGCGGCTAACCTCGCTCAGGCTGCTACCCAGATTGAAGGCGTGCGGCTCTGGCCCGCGCCTGACCACACGCGCCTCGTCCTTGATACTGCCGGTAGTGTGGAGCACAACGTGTTTGCGCTATCCGGGCCCTCGAGGTTGGTAATCGACTTGAAAAATACCTCCCTGAAAGCGGATTTCAGCAAAGTGGACCTCAGTGGCAGTCCGATTGAGCGGATCCGCAGCGCACCGCGCAATGGCAGCGACCTCAGAGTGGTACTCGATCTGAAAAGCGACATCAAGCCCCGCAGTTTCGTGTTGGAGCCCAATCAGCAATACGGGCACCGGCTGGTGGTCGACCTGATTGACGAGAAGGGCAGCCGTCTCGAACGGGCTGCCAGCCCCACGGTGACTCAGGATTCAGCCGGCAAGCGGGATATCATCATCGTGATCGACCCCGGCCACGGCGGTGAAGACCCAGGTGCGATAGGCCCCAGAGGTACCCGGGAAAAAGATGTTGTGCTCAGAATGTCCAAAACCCTGGCGGATCTGATCAACAAGCAGCCGGGCTTTACCGCCAAACTTACCCGCACCGGGGACTATTACATCGGGTTGCGCAATCGCACGTTGCTGGCGCGCAAGTACAACGCGGATCTGTTCGTCTCGGTGCATGCAGATGCCTTCAGAACACCTCAACCCAGTGGCGCATCGGTATTTGCCCTGTCCCAGCGGGGAGCGACCAGTGAAACCGCGCGCTGGCTGGCCCAGAGCGAGAATCGCTCTGATCTGATTGGCGGTGCTGGTGGCGTGTCTTTGGACGGTCGCGACGATATGCTGGCGGGTGTTCTGCTGGATCTCTCCATGACCGCCAGCATCAATGCCAGTCTCGGGGTGGGGAGCTCTGTGCTGGGGCAGTTGGGCGGTGTTGCCAAGTTGCACAAGCCCGGTGTTGAGCAGGCGGCCTTCGCGGTTCTGAAGTCTCCGGATATACCGTCAATACTGGTGGAAGCCGGGTTTATCTCGAACCCGAAAGAAGAGCAGAACCTGGCCACCGAGTGGTATCGCAATCGACTGGCCAACGCCATCATGGACGGTATTCACGAGTATTTTCAGCGAACGCCTCCACCGGGCACGCTATTGGCCTGGCAGAAGGAAAATCAGAAAGGTGGCGGGCAGGTTAGCCGGTACCGTATCCAGCGGGGTGACACCTTGTCTGGTGTGGCCCGGCAGAACCAGACCACCGTCAGCGAGTTAATGCGCTTTAACGGGATGACCGATGATCGTGTTATGGTAGGGCAAACCATTCGCATCCCCTCATCCTGATCAAGAGGTAGTTCCCGGATATGCCCCACATTCAGTTGCTATCGCCCCGGCTCGCCAACCAGATTGCTGCGGGCGAGGTGGTGGAGCGGCCTGCATCCGTCGTCAAAGAGTTAGTGGAAAACGCGCTGGATGCAGGTGCAAGCCGGGTTGATATTGAAGTGGAGCAGGGTGGCGTCAAGCTGATCCGGGTGCGTGATGATGGCTCGGGTATTGACGAAGCCGACCTGCCGCTGGCCCTCAGCCGCCATGCCACCAGTAAAATCCTGACCCTCGATGACCTGGAAGCTGTCGGTACATTAGGCTTTCGTGGTGAAGCCCTGGCCAGTATCAGTTCCGTCTCGCGCCTGGCACTCACGTCCCGCACCGAAGCCCAGGAAGCCGCTGCCCGAGTGGAGGTGGAAGGCCGGGATATGGATGCCCGTCTTTCTCCGGCCGCGCACCCGGTGGGAACCACCGTGGAAGTCCGTGACCTGTTCTTCAACACGCCAGCCCGGCGCAAGTTCCTGCGAACGGAAAAAACCGAATTCAATCATGTGGAAGAGTGTATTCGCCGGCAGGCCCTGAGCCGATTTGATGCTGGCTTTACCCTGCGCCACAACCAGCGTGTGGTGCAGAGCCTGCGGCCAGCAGAGTCGGAGGTCGACAAGGAGCGACGTATTGGTTCGCTGTGCGGACAGCAGTTTATAGACAACGCCGTTATTATTGACGCGGAAGCGACCGGCCTGCGGCTCTGGGGCTGGGTGGCATTGCCCACCTTCTCGCGCAGCCAGGCGGACCTGCAGTACTTCTTCGTGAATGGCCGGGTCATTCGGGATAAGCTGGTCGCCCATGCGGTGCGACAGGCCTACCGGGATGTGCTTTACAACAACCGCCACCCCGCCTTTGTGCTCTATCTGGAAGTGGATCCCGCCACCGTCGATGTCAACGTGCACCCCACCAAGCACGAGGTCCGGTTCCGGGATGGTCGGTTGGTCCATGATTTTATCTTCCGCACCCTGCACCGGGCTCTGGCTGATGTTCGCCCGGATGATCATTTGCGCGGTGCGGTCGCTCAGTCTTTCGGGCGCGAGCCAGAGGCAGTTGTTGCCAACCCCGCCGGTCATCCAGCTGGGATGGGGGCATCGCTCCCCGATCGGGCGCCGCCCGTAGCTGGTGGTTATGCCAACGGAGGCGGCTTTGGTGTTGGGTCGGCTTCCCAGCCGCAGCAGGAATGGAAGGCCAGTGACCAGATGGCGTTCTATCAATCCCTGAATGAGGGCGGGGGGGTTGCTTCCCGGCCTGACCATGCCAGCCAGCCGGTTGCGGTCACGCCTCCACGAGACACCGATGAAGAGCCGCCCCTGGGTTATGCCATCGCCCAGCTACATGGCATCTACATCCTTGCCCAGAGCCGGGCTGGCCTGATCGTTGTTGATATGCATGCTGCCCATGAGCGCATCACCTATGAGCGTATGAAGCACGCCCTGGCCGAGCAAGATCTGAAAAGCCAGCCCCTGCTGGTGCCGTTGTCACTGGCGGTAAGCCAGAAAGAGGCGGCGCTGGCGGAAACTCACGGTGAGGAGTTGCAGCACCTGGGGTTGCAAATTGAACGAATCGGCCCGGAGACCCTGGCTGTGCGACAGATTCCTGCGCTGCTGCGGGGCGCCGACACCGAACAACTGGTCCGGGACGTGCTGGCGGATCTGATTGAGCATGGGCAGAGCGACCGGGTAGAAGCCGTCACTCACGAATTGCTGGGCACTATGGCCTGCCATGGTTCTGTTCGGGCAAACCGGCAACTCACCATTCCGGAAATGAACTCGCTGTTACGTGACATGGAAGCCACCGAGCGAAGCGGCCAATGCAATCACGGCCGCCCCACCTGGACTCTGGTCACGCTGTCAGAACTCGACAAACTGTTCCTGAGGGGGCGTTAGTCACTCCATGTCGGACACTGAGCGTCAACCGGGGCATGCGCTGCCGCCGGCTATCTTTCTGATGGGGCCGACGGCTTCCGGCAAAACCGATATGGCCATCGCCCTCTGTGACATGCTCCCATGTGACATCATCAGTGTCGATTCCGCGATGATTTACCGGGGTATGGATATTGGTACCGCAAAACCTGATGCCGAAGAACTGGCCAGAGCACCTCATCGCCTGATCGACATCTGTGATCCTGCCGACAGCTATTCCGCTGCGGATTTTCGTCGTGATGCGCTTGCCGAGATGGCAGATATCACCCGCCGCGGCCGCATCCCGTTGTTGGTTGGCGGAACCATGATGTATTTCAAGGCATTGTTGCACGGTATGTCCGACTTGCCCTCCGCTAACCCGGAGTTGCGGGCGCGCATCGAGCAGGAGGCGGCAGAGCACGGTTGGGAGCACCTGCACCGGGAACTGACAAGCCTTGATCCCGTTGCCGCCGGGCTAATCCACCCAAATAACCGCCAGCGGCTGATGCGGGCACTGGAAGTTATTCGCCTGACGGGCAGACCCATTTCTGAAATCTGGCAGGCGCAATCGGGAACTTCTGAACAGGAGGCGGTGTCAGGTATTGAGGATTACACGTATTTTACCCGTTGGCAGGCAGACGAAACCCCGAGCCTGCCGTATACTGTTTTCCAGTTTGCCTTGGCTCCAGCCGAGCGTTCTGAGCTTCATCGGCGTATAGGGCTTCGTTTTCAGGCTATGCTTAATGCAGGGTTTCTGGACGAAGTCCGTGCACTGATGAAGCGGGGTGATCTCAGTCCTGACATGCCTTCGATGCGTTGCGTTGGCTATCGGCAGGCGTGGGATTACCTGACGGGTAGCTGTGATTACCAGACTTTCGTCGACAAGGGCGTGGCCGCCACCCGACAACTGGCAAAGCGGCAGCTGACCTGGTTGCGAAAATGGCCGAATGTTCACTGGCTGAACGCCGGTGATCCGCAAGTGGTGGTTAATGCCTTGAAAAAAAGCGGCCTTGGCACCACATTTAAATCAGAAAAATGACGATCTGCACTTACTTATAAACAGGAGAACTCACATGTCAAAAGGGCATTCTTTACAAGACCCTTACCTCAATGCATTGCGCAAGGAACGCATTCCGGTTTCTATCTTTCTGGTCAACGGCATCAAGCTGCAGGGCCAGATCGAATCCTTTGACCAGTTTGTTATTCTGCTGAAGAACACCGTCAGCCAGATGGTCTACAAGCATGCGATTTCCACTGTGGTCCCTGCTCGCAATGTGCGCCTTCCGCCGCAGAACCCGGCAGGTGAAGGTGAGTCTGAAGACTGATCTTTCCGGAGTTTCCGGTTTCTACACCCGCGTTCCAGGACAGCCCGAGAGCTCGAATGGCCGCGGGTGTTTGTTTTTATGGAGTTTAACCTATCTTGTTTGAGCGTCCTGACGTTGGAGAACGGGCGGTTCTCGTTCACATAGAATTCACCGCCCACGATGATACCGAAGACCCCGGTGAGTTTCGGGAACTGGTGACCTCCGCCGGCGTTGAGCCGGTGATGATGGTGACAGGCTCCCGCAAGCAGCCCAACCCCCGGCTTTTTGTTGGCGAAGGCAAGCTTGACGAAATCCGCGATGCCGTTGCCGCCAGCGAGGCGGACGTGGTGCTTTTCAACCATGCCCTCAGGCCCAGTCAGGAGCGCAACATCGAGCGGGAGCTCAAGTGTCGGGTGCTGGACCGTACCGGCGTTATCCTGGACATTTTCGCCCAGCGTGCCCGTACCCACGAGGGCAAGCTCCAGGTGGAACTGGCTCAGCTGGAGCATATGTCAACGAGGCTGGTTCGAGGGTGGACCCACCTTGAGCGCCAGAAAGGCGGTATCGGTCTGCGGGGGCCCGGTGAAACCCAGCTTGAAACCGACCGTCGATTGCTGCGGGAACGCATCAAGTCTATTCACAAGCGGCTTGAGAAAGTCCGCAAACAGCGTGACCAGGGCCGCCGTGCCCGCAAACGGGCCGATATTCCGACCTTGTCCCTGGTGGGCTACACCAACGCTGGGAAATCCACATTATTCAACCGAATCACCACAGCCAGCGTATATGCTGCTGATCAGTTGTTTGCGACGTTGGACCCAACCTTGCGTCGTCTGGAACTTCCGGATATTGGTCCGGTCGTAGTGGCGGATACGGTCGGCTTCATCCGGCATTTGCCCCACAAGCTGGTAGAGGCTTTTCGCGCAACACTGGAAGAAACCACTCAGGCAACGTTACTGCTGCACGTGATTGATTGTCACGACGAGCGTCGCGATGACAACATGGAACAGGTGGAGAGCGTGCTGGCGGAGATCGGTGCGGACGAAATACCGGTCCTTCAGGTGTTCAACAAGATTGACCTGTTGGATGGATTTGAGCCCAGGATAGACCGGAACGAGGATGGTGTGCCCGTTCGGGCCTGGGTGTCTGCGGTGACCGGGCAGGGTCTTGAGCTTCTGTTCGATGCGCTGGTTGAACGGCTGGCGGAGGACGTTGTGCATCACTTTGTGTTGCTTGGGCCGGCCGATGGCAAGCTTCGCGCCCTTCTGCACGAGGCTGGGTCTGTGTTGAGTGAAGAACACCGGGAGACCGGTGATACAGTGCTGGAGGTGAGGTTGCAAAACCGGGACTGGATGCAGTTGCTGAGCCGGGCGGGCGTCAGGGAAGAAGCGCTCAGGCTGGAGATTCGATGAGTCCGAAAGCCGCAAGCTATTGCCGGGGCGTTGATAAATCCCTAGTATTTGCAGCCATTCGATAATACATGAACGGAGAGAACTATGGCCTGGAATGAACCGGGTGGAAACCGTAACGACAACGATCCCTGGGGAACCGGGGGTGGTCGTCGCGGCAATGATCAGGGGCCACCGGACCTGGATGAGGCGCTGAAAAAAGGCCTTGAAAAGCTGAACAGGATGCTGGGTGGCAAAGGTGGCAACTCAGGCAATTCCGGCGGTAGCAGCTCCGGTGGCAGTGCTGGCGGGTTTGGTGCCGTCATTGCGCTGGCCGCCATACTGGCGCTCGGCTACGTCATTTTTCAGTCGTTCTACACCGTAGACGAGCAGGAACGTGCCGTTGTGCTCCGTTTTGGTGAATACAGCACCACCGAGAACCCGGGTTTGCGGTTCAAGGTGCCGTTGATTGATCGGGTGTATAAGGTCGGGGTAACCAACGTCCGTACCGCCCAGTCCAGTGGCCAGATGCTGACCATGGATGAAAACCTGGTCACGGTCGATCTTCAGGTTCAGTACCGGGTAAATAACGCCCGTGACTACGTTCTCAACGTCAGGGATTCTAACGAGGCCCTGTCGTTTGCCACTGACAGCGCCCTGCGCCATGAAGTGGGCAGCTCCACCCTGGACGAAGTGCTGACAGAAGGCCGGGCTGAACTGGCTATTCGTGTAGAGCAGCGTTTGCAGAGCTTCCTGCGTGAATACGGCGCCGGCCTTGAAGTGGTCCGCGTCAACGTTGAAAGCACCCAACCGCCCTCAGCGGTCCAGGACGCTTTCCGTGAGGTTCAGCGCGCCCGTGAAGACGAGCAGCGTCTGAAGGAAGAAGCCGAAACCTACCGCAACCGGATCGTACCGGAGGCTCGTGGTCAGGCCCAGCGTCTGATTGAAGAAGCCAACGCCTATCTGGAAGAAGTGGTTGAGCGTGCCCGAGGTGAGAGCTCTCGTTTCACTCAGCTGCTGGAAGTGTATGAAATTGCGCCGGCGGTTACCCGCGAACGCATGTACATTCAGGCGGTGGAACAGGTGCTGGCGAACAGCAGCAAGATCTTCATCGATACCGAGAGCAGCGGCAACATGATGTACCTGCCTCTGGATCGTCTGATGCAAGGCACTGGTGGTTCATCAAGCGGCTCCCGCTCATCTGGCGGCAGCAACCAGGCCGATATCGGCATGCTGACGGACCAGGTGCTGCAAGAGCTGCGCTCGCGTCAGGACACCAACATTCGGAGGAGCAGATAAGTTATGGGACCCAAAGCTGTTGTGGGCCTTGCAGGCGCTCTGATTGTTGTCCTGCTTGTGCTGTCAAGTGTATACATCATCCCGGAAACCCACCGGGGCGTTAAACTGCGGTTCGGTGAATTGGTCCAGACCGACATTCCGGCTGGCCTGCACTTCAAGGTGCCGGTGATTGACCAGATCCGCGAGTTCGATATCCGGGTATTGACCATGGACCTGCCGTCTCGCCAGTACCTGACGGTGGAAAAGAAGCCTTTGGACGTAAACTCCTACGTGGCGTGGCGCATCCGTAACGTGGATCAGTTCTACCGCTCCACGGGCGGGGATGAATTCAGGGCTCGGTCTCTGATTCTGTCTCGGGTCGATAATGGCCTGCGGGATGAGTTCGGTGTTCGCACCATGCACGAAGTGGTATCCGGCCAGCGGGATCAGCTTATGAACACGCTTCGTGACCGGGTGAATTCCAACGTGGTTGGAGAGTTCGGTATCGAAGTCCTGGATATCCGGGTAAAAGCGATTGAGCTGCCGGGGCAGGTCAGTGAGAACGTCTTCCGCCGGATGGCTGCTGAGCGCCAGAAGCTGGCCCAGGAATTCCGTTCCCGGGGCCAGGAGCTGGCCGAGGGTATCCGGGCTGATGCAGATCGCCAGCAGACGGTTATTCTGGCCACAGCGTTTGCTGAAGCCGAGCAGACCCGCGGTGCCGGTGATCGTGAAGCTGCGCAGATCTACGCAGATGCTTACGGTTCCAACGAGGAATTCTACAGCTTCTATCGCAGCCTGCAGGCCTATCGCAATACCTTCTCGGGCAAGGATGACATCATGGTGATCGATTCCGACAGCGCATTCATGCGCTTCCTGAAGGACCCGATGGGCGCCAACTGATCGGCTCTGAAGATCAAAAAACCGGAATACCTCGGTATTCCGGTTTTTTTGTGTCTGCCAACGGTGTAGAATTTCGCCGGTTTTGCTTTGGGTTTTCAGCCCCTGGCATCCTAAATCCTGAGTCATTCCCCCGGAGTGTTTTGCCGGCGCGGGAAAAACGGACAACAGAATCTCATGACTGTATCTGATCGCTGGTTACTGCCTGACGGGGTGGAAGACATTTTGCCGCCGCTGGCCGGACAGATCGAATCCCTGCGACGGGATGTAATGGATACCTGCCAGCGCTGGGGTTACCAGCTGGTTATCCCGCCGCTCATTGAATACCTTGAATCCCTCTTTACCGGTACGGGCCACGACCTGGAGCTTCAAACCTTCAAGCTCACCGACCAGTTGACCGGTCGCATGATGGGCGTGCGCGCCGACATGACGCCACAGGCGGCGCGCATCGATGCCCATACCCTGGGGCACGAAGGCATCACCCGGCTTTGTTATGCCGGCCATGTCTTGCACACCCGTCCGCGCCATATGCTGACCGGCCGAACGCCGATCCAGGCCGGTTGCGAATTGTTTGGCAGTGCCTCGGAAGCCGCCGATCTTGAAGTGATCAGTCTGATGCTGGAAGCGCTCCGGGTTGCGGGCCTGCGCCGTGTGCATATGGATCTGGCCCATGTATCGATTTACGAGAGCCTGATCACCGAGGCAGGCTTTGATCGGGACACCGAAGCGGCCGTCTTCGATGCCATGGCACGCAAATCGGTGCCTGAGCTGGATGCGCTCCTGGGCGATTGCCCTGCCGGTTCGGGCGGTGCACGCCTGCGTGAGCTTGCCCGGGTCAGCGGGGGCGTGGAAGCACTTGACGAGGCTCGCTCGATTCTCAGCGGCGCCTCGACCGCCCTGGATGCGGCCCTGGATCAGTTGGGGCGGGTGGCAGAGATGCTGGCCAGGGATTATCCAGAGGTCAGTCTTGGCTTCGATTTCTGCGAACTGCGTGGCTACAACTACCACACCGGGCTGGTGTTCGCGACCTATGTGCCCGGCCATGGTGATGCGGTGGGCAAAGGCGGCCGTTACGATGCCATCGGCAGTGATTTTGGCCGGGCTCGCCCTGCCACAGGATTCAGTCTCGATATCCGGGCCCTGGTGTCGCTGGGGGAACGTCCGTCCAAAAGGTCTGGTGCCATCTGGGCGCCTGCGGAGGCGGATTCAGCCCTTGAAGGTGTGATCTCCGGCCTGAGAATGACCGAAACCGTGGTACGGGCCCTGCCCGATGACACTGACACCAATCCGGCCGAGCGTGGCTGCGATCGTCAGCTGGTCAAAAAGGATGGTAAGTGGGTTGTTGAGGCACTGGCCTGAGTCGCCGGGTGTCGGTTTCACTGGATTAATGTGCAGGACTTGAGCCTTCGGCTCGTCTGAATTGAGAGAGAATCATGGGTAAAAACGTTGTTGTGCTGGGCACCCAATGGGGTGATGAAGGCAAGGGCAAGATTGTTGACCTGCTGACCGACAAAGTAGCTGCGGTGGTGCGCTTTCAGGGTGGCCATAATGCCGGACACACACTGGTGATCGAGGGCAAGAAAACAGCGCTGCATCTGATCCCTTCCGGTATTCTCAGGAAGAATGTCCAGTGCCTGATCGGCAATGGCGTGGTGTTGTCACCGGAGGCCCTGCTGAAAGAAGTCCGTGAACTGGAAGCCAACGGTGTGGCCGTGCGCGATCGCCTTAAGATCAGCCTGGCCTGCCCGATCATCCTGCGTACCCACGTGCGTATTGATCAGGCCCGCGAGCGCGCCAAGGGTAACGAAAAGATTGGCACCACTGGCCGTGGTATTGGCCCTGCATACGAAGACAAGGTATCACGCCGTGGCGTGCGTCTGGGTGATCTGTGCAATCTGGCAGACTTTGAAGTGAAGCTGCGGGAAATCATGTCTTACCACAACTTCGTGCTGACCGAGTATTTCAAGGAAGAGGCGGAAGACATCGATGCGGCCCTGGCCGAATTGAAGCAGATGGGTGAGGAAATCCTGCCCATGTCTGCAGATGTCACCGATATTCTGCACGACTACCGCAAGCGCGGCGAAAACATCCTGTTCGAAGGTGCTCAGGGCTCTCTGCTGGATATCGATCTGGGTACCTACCCGTACGTTACCTCGTCCAACACCACCGCTGGCGGCACCGCCACAGGCTCCGGTTTTGGCCCGATGTTCCTGGACTACGTGCTGGGCATTACCAAGGCATACACCACTCGTGTTGGCTCAGGTCCTTTCCCGACCGAGCTGTTTGACGACATGGGCCAGCACCTGGCGGTAAAAGGTAACGAAGTTGGCACCACCACCGGCCGCTCACGCCGTTGTGGCTGGTTTGATGCGGTGGCCCTGCGCCACGCCATCCAGATCAACAGCGTGTCTGGCATTTGCCTGACCAAACTGGACGTGCTGGACGGCCTGGAAACGGTGAAGGTGTGCGTTGGCTACAAGACACCGAATGGTGAGATTACCCGTCCGCCCATTGGTTGCGATAGCTACAAGGATATTGAACCGGTGTATGAGGAGCTGCCGGGCTGGAGCGAGAGCACGGTAGGCCTGACCACCGTTGACCAGCTGCCAGAGAATGCCAAGGCCTACATCCGCTTCCTGGAGGAGCAGATTGAAGCGCCGATCGATATTATCTCCACGGGCCCTGACCGGGTGGAGACCATTACTCTGCGCCATCCGTTCGGAGAGTAAGCTCGAAGAACAAAAAAACCGCCTTTGGCTGTCACGCCTCAGGCGGTTTTTTTATGTTCGGGTATTACGTCAGGGCTTCTCGGCGATGATGGTTGCGCGCTTGGGTCCCGGATAGCCTTCGATGGTTTTGCTCGAATCGTTCGGGTCGAGAAAATCGGCCAGAGAGTTGAAACGCATCCAGTCCGTCTGCCGTTGTTCCTCGGTGGTGGTGTCGCTGACATCCACCACCCGCGCATTGCGAAACCCGGTCCTGTCCAGCCAGCGTAAGAGGGTGGGGCAACTGGGCAGGAACCAGACATTGCGCATCTGGCCGTAGCGGTCTTCCGGCATCAGGCTGAAGCCTTCCGGACCGTCAACCACCAGGGTTTCCAGTACCAATTCGCCGCCTGGGCGGAGGGTGCCCTTGAGTTCCAGAAGGTGGTCCAGGGGCGAGCGACGGTGGTACAGAACACCCATCGAAAAGGTGGTGTCGAACATCTGCAGGTTGTCCGGTAAGTCCTCCATTCGCACCGGTAGCAGGTCTACCGGAACCTCACCCAGATAACCCTTGACCGCCAGAAACTGGAACATGAACAGCAGACCGGGGTCGATGCCGACAACGCGGCCGGCGCCAGCCCCGGCCATGCGCCAGCAGTGGTAACCGGAGCCACAGCCAACATCGAGGATGGTTCTGTCTTTGAGGTCTGACAGATGAGGGGCAACCCGATCCCATTTCCAGTCTGAGCGCCATTCGGTATCTATATGGGTGCCGAAGAAGTCAAACGGTCCTTTCCGCCAGGGCATCAGGCCCCGCAGGCCCTGTTCCAGACTTTCACTTTGTGCTTGGTTCAGTGGGTCGGGCGCCGACAGGGTAATGGCGGGACGGTTCAGGTCAGCGGCAACGCCGGGCACCTCGGGTAACAGATCCAGTGCGCTTTGCCAGCGGGGCAGGTCGCCGTGGGGATTGTTTTCAAAGCGGGCAACCAGTTGGCGGGTAAGCCGCTCTGCCCAGGGCTCATGCCCGGTTTGTTGCAGGAAGTCGATGAACGGGAGAAAGTGCGCTCGCCAGTCGAAAAGTGCCATGGGGTCGGTTATGTCCTGGGATCAACGGTTCTTGAGGGCCAGTATGGAAACAAAGTTGAAGCACTGGTACCAGACCAGTACCTGATCAAAGCCAGCCTGTATCAGCCGGTCACGGTGGGCGGCCAGGGTTTCCGGAATCAATACCTTTTCGATGGCTGCCCGCTTCTGGCTTATTTCCAGGTCGGAGTAGCCGTTGGCGCGCTTGAACTCGTGGTGCAGTCGCGTCTGGATATCCTGCTCGGTTTCCGATTCAAAGCGGATTTTTTCAGACAGGATCAGTACGCCGCCTGGCAGGGTTGCCTTGGCAATCCGGGTAAGCAGGGCCAGCCGCTGCTCCGGTGGTACGAACTGCAGGGTAAAGTTCAATGTGGTTACCGAGGCTCGGCTCAGTTCTGTTTCGAGAATGTCCTCGCAGCGCAGGGTAACCGGCAGTTCGTGGTCATCCAGTGCGATGTAGTGCTCGCAACGCTCGATCATGGCGCTGGAGTTGTCGACACCCACCAGATTGCAGTCGCGGTGAGGAATGCCGTGGCGCATGGCCAGGGTGGAAGCGCCCAGCGAGCAACCCAGATCATAGCAATGGGAGCCTGGTTGTACGTACTGCTCGGTGATCACCTCAATCATCGGGATGATGGTGGTGTAGCCGGGCACCGACCGGCGAATCATGTCGGGAAAGACCCTGGCCACCGAAGCATCGAACCGGAAATCCTCGGGGTTGCGTTCGGTAGCGAACAGGCGGTCGGTCAGCTGTTCTGGTGCCCCGGATTTGCCCTTACTCATCGCCGTCCTCTTCAGAACCCGTGGCTGGGGCCAGGTCCGTGGGAGAGGGCCGCTGGCAACGCACCCCCCGGTTTTTGTAATCCACCAGGATGCCTCTGAATGACGGGTCAACGTCGGCGGCGATGGCCAGGTAGCCATTCTCGCACACAGCGTGCAGCTCAGAGGACTTTCTGGACATCCGGAAGCTGTCACCTGGCTGGATATGAATAGCCTTGAAGTCGCCGACCGGCACATGGTCCTTGTGTTCAGTATGGTCAATGCGGCCGGCGGCCTCTAACACCAGGACGGTGCCGATGATGGCGGCTATGCCGGTCAAAATAAGGCTGCGGACGGTATAACGGGCTTCGTCGTTATCGCTCATGGGTACCTCGTTGAATGATGATCAGAATTGCCCGGGCAGGCTGATGGCCGGTTCCTGAAGTGCGGAAAGTTGTTCGCGAAGGGCCAGGATCTGGTCTGACCAAAATCTGGGTTGGGCAAACCAGGGGAAGAACCGTGGAAAGGCCGGATCTTCCCAGCGCCGGGCAAGCCAGGCGCAATGGGCGATCTGCCGATAACACCGCAGGGGCTCAATCAGATGTCGTTCCCGGCGGTTGAAGTCCCGGAACATCTCATAGCCTTCAATCAACTCGCCGAGCTGCGCCCCGCGTTCGGAGGCTTCGCCATTAAGCAGCAGCCACATGTCCTGCACGGCCGGCCCTGTGCGACAGTCATCCAGGTCTACAAACAGCATGGATTCGTCCCGGCACAGAATGTTGCCGGCATGGCAGTCTCCGTGAATTCGCAGGGTATCAACGGTTCCCGCGTCTGCCATACGTTGGCGGCAGCCGGCAATCAGATCCGGGATCAGGCTGTCCCAGGCCGGGCGCAGGTCGTCCGGCACCCAGCCTCCGTTGACCAGCAGCGCATTGTGCTCTTCCAACCCCTGGATTAGGTCAAACCCCGGCCGGTGGTTGAAGGATTTCAGCGCCCCAAGGTTATGGATCTGCCCCAGCCATTGGCCCAGTCGGTACAGCGTGTCTGTGACGCTGGTGTCGGGTGCCTGCCCGCCGCGCTGGGGGAAAACCGCAAACAGAAATGCCTGATGCTGGCCCAGGGTATCGCCCCCGGGCATGACCAACGGCGCGACCACCGGAATGTCGGCTTGTTGCAAGTCCAGCGAGAATTCATGCTCCTCCCGGATCGCGGCTTCGCTCCAGCGACCTGGGCGATAGAACTTGGCAATCACCGGCGGGCCATCGTCGAGCCCTATCTGGTAAACCCGGTTCTCGTAACTGTTCAGGGCGAACAGCCGGCCGCTGACGGCAAAGCCTGCTTCCTCGAGCGCGTCCAGGATCACTTCCGGGGTGAGTTGATCGTAGGGATGTGTGGACGTTGTCAGTTCCGGAGGCTCATGTTGCATAAAATTCAGAAGGCCGTGTTGTATCGGGATTTCATGGATTGCAGATGATACCAGTTTTCGTCCAGTTCCCAGCGAACACGATTGACGCCCGAGGTTGCCAGAATAATATCGCCGGCCCGGGCCTGGACCTGCGCCAACTCACGCTCCGCCCTTTGCCAGTCCCGGTGGGTGTCCGCCAGATGACGCATGCTCGGGAACACCGCAGACAATGCCTGCTGAGTCGAGACCGAGTGGGAGCGCAGCGAGCTGATCACCGCCGTATCCCCTTCCACCCGGAGCACCCTGTGCTGGTATGGGTAGCTGGCCACGGTTTTATCGGCCATCAATTGATCGTTCAGGCTGATAACCTCAAACCCTCGCCAGCCAATCCAGCTAACGAACAGCGCGGCAACCACCATAACGGTAATGAACTGCTTCCTGTCTGACATAATCCCTGCTCCGTGCGTCCTGGTACCCGTAGGATGAAGTATAACGGTTCTGGGGTTAGAGGTAATGCAGTCAGCGGTTATCTGCGGTAATTTCCTCGTTTGATATCGATAAATGGTCAGAAATCGTGAGCGAAGAGCGTTTTAGCATACAGACGGTGGTGATTGGCGCCGGCGTGGTTGGCCTTGCCATTGGCCGGCAACTGGCTCTGACCGGCCGGGAGGTCCTGGTGCTGGAGGCGGCCTCCCGCTTCGGCGAGGGCATCTCATCCCGCAACAGCGAGGTTATCCACGCTGGAATCTATTATCCCCACGGGTCCCTGAAAGCCCATTGTTGCGTTCGGGGCCGTGAACTGTTGTATGACTACTGTGACAGCCGCAAGGTAGGCCATCGCAAATGCGGCAAGTGGATCATCGCAACCAACCTTGCCCAGACGGACCGCCTTTCCGGCATCCAGGCACAGGCGGCGGGCAATGGCGTCGAATTGCAGCTTCGCGATGGCCGGGACATAACCCGACAACTCTCTGCCATCAACGCCCGGGCCGGTCTGTGGTCTCCGGAAACCGGGATTATCGACAGCCATGGCCTGATGCTATCGCTGTTGGGGGAGCTGGAGGATGCTGGCGGACAACTGGTGTTGAACAGCCCGGTGCTGGCCGCAGAATCCGACGGCGGGAAGCATACCCTGACCCTGGGTGGCAGCCAGCGTGTAAAACTTGAGGCTTCTGAGGTAATCAACGCCGCCGGTTTGGGCGCCCCCAAGCTTGCCCGACAATGGCTGGGCCTGCCCGATGCCGCCAGGCCGAAACAGTGGCTGGCCCGGGGTGTTTATTTCAGCTATTCCGGCAAACACCCCTTCAATACCCTGATTTACCCCTTGCCCGAGCCCGGAGGCCTGGGCGTCCACCTCACCCTGGATCTTGCCAACCAGGCCCGCTTTGGCCCCGACGTGGAATGGATTCCCGAGGAAGACTACACGGTGAATCCTGACCGGGTGCACGCCTTTGCCGACGGGATCCGGCAATGGTGGCCAGGCCTGGATGCAGACCGACTTCAACCCGCCTATGCCGGTATTCGCCCGAAGCTTACTGGACCCGATGGCGATTTCTTCGATTTCCGCATAGACGGCCCGGCACAACACGGACTGCCCGGCCTGGTTAATCTGTTTGGAATTGAATCACCGGGACTGACATCATGCTTGGCAATAGCCGAAGAGGTGAAACTGCTATTAGACGAGAAAAGTAGGATTTAGGGGAGAACTGCCTTTGGTGGTCGGGGAAACCAACGCAGCCGGTAGTGCAGCGATGAGGTCGCCCTTTCCGGGACTATAAAGGGCCATGGATGGCCCGTCCTAAGCGAGCAGGATGCCTTGAGCGTGTCCCGGAAAGGGCGACCTCATCGCTGCTGACACCAGACAAAGGTCCCCGACCAGTTTCCCGGACCTCCTAGCCAGGAGTCCGAGCCAAAGCCCAAACCTGAATGTCGCCAGCCCCCGCTTCCTTCAACGCAGAGGCAAGAACCCTGACCGTAGCCCCCGTGGTAACCACATCATCAACAATCGCCACCCGCTCGGGCACCACTCCGCGCACCTCAAACACATCCCGCAGATTCTGCAGTCGCGCAGCCCTGTTCAGACTCCGCTGAGCCTTCACCCTTCGCGACCGGCGCACCACCCCGGCCGTGACCGGAATGTCCAGCCGGGCGCCAACAAACTCGGCAATGTCCTGGGCCTGATTAAAGCCCCGTTGCCAGCGCCTGAGCCAGTGCATCGGGGCGGGAATCAGAACATCCGGTTTCTGCTCCGGCTCAAGGTGCTGTTCCAGAAAGCTGGCGAAACCGATTAACAGCGGGCGCGCAAACTTGCGGTGGCCCTGATACTTGTAGCGGCCAATCATGCCATCCACCGGGTACTGGTAGCGCCAGGGAATCAGCGATCGGGAAAAGGGTGGGGGCAGTGTCTGGCATTCGCCGCACCGCATACCCGGAGTGGCAAACGCCAGGGGCAGGGCGCAGCTGTGGCAATGCCAGCGATTGGCCGGCAGGTCGTCCCGGCAGCCAGTGCACAGCCCATGGTGTGCGTGGGGTGACAGGCAGCTGACGCAGCGGCCTCCACTCTGTACGCTGTTAACCTTTCGCTCAATGAAGGTTGACAGTGGTTTCAGTCCGTTTATCATCTCGGTTTATCCGTAAACCAAAAACCTTGCGAAGGTTAACAGGACTTTGCCATGACCGCCACAGCACTGCGTCACGACTGGACACTTCAGGAAGCCCGGGACCTCTTCAATCTGCCGTTCAACGATTTGCTATTCCGGGCCCAGACCGTGCACCGCGAGCACTTTGACCCAAACGAAGTGCAGGTCAGCACCCTGTTGAGCATCAAGACGGGCGCCTGCCCGGAAGACTGCAAGTATTGCCCCCAGAGTGGCCATTACAACACCGGGCTGGAGAAGGAAAAGCTGCTGGAGATTGAGAAGGTGGTGGCGGAAGCCCGGGCGGCGAAGCAGAAAGGGGCTTCCCGGTTCTGTATGGGGGCGGCCTGGCGCAGTCCGTCCAAAAAAGACATGCCTTATGTCCTCGATATGGTGAAGCAGGTCAAATCCCTGGGCATGGAGACCTGCATGACTCTGGGTATGCTGAAAGAGGAAGAAGCGCGCGAGCTGGCCGACGCCGGGTTGGATTACTACAACCACAACCTGGATACCTCCGAGAAGTATTACAACCACATCATCACGACCCGCACCTACCAGGACCGCCTGGATACCCTGGATAACGTCCGCAAGGCCGGCATGAAGGTCTGCTGTGGCGGCATCATGGGTATGGGTGAAGACGAGGATGACCGGGTTGGTTTGCTGGTTCAGCTGGCGAATCTGCCGCAGCACCCGGAGAGTGTGCCGGTGAATATGCTGGTGAAGGTGAAGGGTACACCGCTGGAAAATGTCGAAGACCTGGAGCCGTTTGATTTTATCCGGATGATTGCGGTGGCGCGGATTATGATGCCGGCGTCCCATGTTCGGTTGTCTGCGGGTCGCGAGCAGATGAATGAGCAGATGCAGGCGTTGTGTTTCATGGCGGGTGCCAATTCCATTTTCTATGGCGAGAAGTTGCTGACCACGTCTAATCCTGAGGCGGATGCGGATATGCAGTTGTTCCGCAAGCTGGGGATTCGGCCGGAGCAGCGGGAGCAGTGTGCTACCGAGGAGCAGGAGACTGAGGCGTTGGCCGAGGCGGTGGAGTATGAGGCTACTCGGCACATGTTTTATGACGCTACTCGGGAGTCGGCCTGAGGTTTCTGGTTTTGGGCGTTCTGTGCGGTGCGGGTGAAGGTCGGGTAAGGCTTTCCGAAACACGCTCAAGACGTCCATGTGCGCTTAGGACGGGCCATCCCTGGCCCTTTATAGTTCCGGAAAGCCTTACCCGACCTTCAAGCCAAACGCCGTTCGTGGATTCCGTACAACAGCAGTTGATTTAGGTACTTTTTCTATGCGTGATTTCGCCCTGGAGATTGAACAGCGTAAACGGGACGGTTTGTACCGGTCCCGTCGCCTGGTTTCCGGGCCGCAGAAGCCGGAGTTGGTGGCGGACGGGGTTGAGCTGTTGTCGTTCTGTAACAACGATTATCTTGGGCTGGCTAATCACCCTGGCAATATCGCCACGCTGCGTGACGCGTTGGCCGAGACCGGGTTGGGTGGGGCAGCTTCTCATCTGGTGTGCGGGCACCATGATGCCCATCATCAGCTGGAGCAGCGGCTGGCGGCGTTTACCCGGCGTAGTTCGGCGCTGTTTTTTTCCACCGGTTACATGGCGAACATGGGTGTGATTTCTGCACTCGCAGGGCGTGGGGATACGATTTTTTCTGACCGTTTGAATCATGCGTCGATTATTGATGGCTGCATCCTTAGCCGGGCTCGTGTTCGGCGTTATGGGCACGGGGATGTGGCGGCGTTGGAGCGGATGTTGGCGGAGACGTCGGGGCACAAGCTGGTGGTGACCGATGGTGTGTTCAGTATGGACGGTGATATCGCGCCGCTGAAGGAACTTGCCCGGGTGTGTAAGGCCCACGATGCCCTGTTGGTGGTGGATGATGCCCATGGTTTGGGTGTGCTTGGACCCCAGGGGCGGGGCAGTGTGCTTGAGGCCGGGTTGTCTGAGGATGAGGTGCCGGTTTTGATTGGCACTCTTGGCAAGGCGGTGGGTACTAGCGGTGCGTTTGTGGCCGGGCCGGAGGTGTTGATGGATTATCTGGTGCAGAAGGCCCGAACCTACATCTACACCACCGCCATGCCGCCGGCGGTGGCGCTGGCAAGCTGTGCCAGTATTGATTTGATTGAGCAGGATAATGCTCGCCGCGCCCATTTGCAGGCACTGATTGCCCGGTTCCGTTCCGGGGCGCAGCAGCTGGGTTATCAACTGATGCCGTCGCACACGCCCATCCAGCCCATTATGGTGGGGGATAACCATGCAGCTTTGGCATTGAGCCGGGCACTGGAGGAACAGGGCATACTGGTCACGGCCATCCGCCCGCCCACGGTGCCGGAAGGCGAGGCCCGGTTGCGGGTAACCCTGAGCGCCGCGCATTCTGAAGAGCAACTCGATCGATTGCTGCAAGCTTTGGCCCAGTGCCGCTCCCTGTTGCCGGAGCAGACTGCTCAGGAGCCTGTTGCGGTATGAGCGCCTACAGCGATCTGACGGCAATAACCCGTGCCGAAGGCGGAACCGGCAGTAAAGCCTGCATTGCCCAGGGGTTCGGCGGCGCCAGCCAGACCTACGACAGCGCCTCCCGCCTGCAAAAAGCCATGGGCGACACCATGCTCGCCAACATACCGGAGAACCTGAAGCCGGCAACTATCCTGGATCTCGGCTGCGGTACCGGCTGGTTCACCCGCAAACTGGCAAGCCAATACCCGAACGCCGCCATCACCGGCGCAGACCTGGCCCCCGGCATGTTGCAGCAGGCTAAAGCCTGCAGCTCCGAGACCATCCGCTGGCTCAACGCAGACGCCGAACAGCTCCCGCTGCCAGACAACAGCACCGACCTGATCTACAGCAACCTGATGATCCAGTGGAGCACCCGACCGGAAGCCGTCCTGGCCGAATGCCAAAGAATCCTCAAACCCGGCGGCATCCTCGCCATCTCCACCTTGCTGGAAGGCACCCTCGAAGAACTCAAGCAAGCCTGGGCCTACGCCGACCCCGGCCAGCCCCATGTAAACCGTTTTACCCGCTATGCGGACTGGAAGCGATTAACCGGCCAGCAGCTCCCTGGTTCCACCTTGGACACGGCAACCCTGGCTTTGCCCTATGACTCCCCCATGGCCCTGAACCGGGAGCTCAAACACCTCGGTGCCGTGTTCAAGGGCGAAGAGCGCCGCAGAACCATCACCGCCCCGGGACGATTCAAGGCGATGTGTGCTGCTTATCCGAGCACGGAAGACGGCCTGGTCTTCGCCAGCTATCACGCAGGCTGGCTGTACTGGACTAAAACCTCTCGTTAGAAAGGAAAGAAACGGGACAAGATTAAGACGGCAAACACAAAAGTTTGAGGTGAGGGCGTGGGTGCGGCTTTCCGGGACTATCTTTCGCCATGGATGGCGAAAGCTAAGCGCACATGGGTGAGGCAAGCGTTTATGAAGCAAAGCTTCATGCGCAGCCGAACGACAGCAATCTTTGATTGCTGGCCGGGCCCCGTAGGGGTCTTGAGCGTGTCCCGGAAAGCCGTACTCACACCCTCAGCCAAGCACCAAAGTGTCGGTTAGGAAAGACGCACCACACCCTCACCTGGCACCCCAAACAGATGCAGCAGGAACCCCAGAAAATGGCAAAAAAAACCTACTTCGTAACAGGCACCGACACTGGCGTGGGTAAAACGATCGCTGCTGCTGCCATTCTGGAGGCCGCGCGGCAGCTGGGAAAGCGCACGCTGGCGATGAAACCCATTGCCTCAGGGTGCGAGCAGACCCCAGATGGACTGCGTAATGAAGACGCCCTGATGTTGCAAGCCGCCATTACCGAAGAGCTTCCCTACGATGCCCTCAACCCCATAGCACTGGAGCCGGCCATTGCCCCCCACGTTGCGGCGCAACAGGCGGGCAAGAACATCACGGCCCAGCGCCTTGTGGGCTTTTGCCGTGGCCTGCAGATTCGGCCCGCTGACCTGATGCTGATTGAGGGTGCTGGTGGCTGGCGGGTTCCCCTCAACGATCGGGAAACCTACGCAGCGGTGCCCCGGGAGCTGGGGCTGGATGTGGTAATGGTCGTGCCCCTGAAACTTGGCTGTATTAACCACGCCATGCTCACCGCGGAGGCCATCAGGGCCGATGGTCTGTTCGTGGCAGGCTGGGTAGCCAATCATCCCGAAGAGAATGTCATGAGTTGTGAGCAGGACACCCTTAACTATCTGACAACGCACCTCGGGGCACCATGCCTGGGTGTTTTGCCGTGGTTGGATGGCACTCCGGCTGACCAGTTGCCGAAAGTCCTGGCAAGATTCCTGAATATTCGCCCGTTGATTGAAATTTGACCAAATCTGTGAGTAAATAAGTCAATCTGTTGTCATAGGTGGCCTGGACATGATCAACAACACCCTTTCTCTTGGTATCCAAGGTATCCAGGATGGCATGGCGGGCATGGAAAATGCGGCCCGGAAGATTGCCCGTGGCGGTGTTGACGGCCCTCAGGGTTCTGCTGAGGGTGTGGGTAATCTGGCTGAGCCACTGATTGAAATGACGCTCTACGAGCGCAGTGTCGAGGCGTCCGCACAGGTTGTGAAGACGGCTGACGAAACTCTGGGAACACTCCTGGACATCCGCGCCTGACCCTGACTACTGAGCCGTGAATATCCTTTCCTCGATTCCCCCTGTTTATCCGGTGGTTTCCGGTGACGCGTCGGCGACTGGCAGCATTCCGCCGAGTGGTGTTTCCTCGACAACGCCCGGTGAAGGCTTCTCTACCGATGCTGATGATCGTACCCGGGGTGTTGAGCAGTCCTCCGACGCCAGATCAGCCTCCCGATTTGTCGATGGTGACGCGGATGCAAAGGCCGACCTGCAGGGGCTCACGGAGGCCGAGCTTAAACAGCTGAGCGAGCTGAAAGCCAGGGACCGGGAAGTTCGGGCCCATGAGGCGGCGCACCAGGCGGTCGGCGGTCAGTACGCCGGAGCTATGTCGTTTACCTATCAGCGCGGCCCTGACGGTGCCCAGTACGCCGTGGGCGGTGAAGTCCCCATCGATGTCTCCCCGGTCGCCGGCGATCCGCAGGCAACTATCGAGAAAATGCGTGTGGTGCGAGCGGCCGCCATGGCGCCGGCACAACCCTCAGCGCAGGATCGTGCGGTGGCGGCCCAGGCCATGCAGACCATGTTACAGGCGCAGTCTGAGCTGGCGGCCGGTGAAGGCGAGCGTGAGCCAACGCCTGGTTCCGAATCGGCTCGGGACGAGGCAGCCCAAGGCCAGTCTGGCATTGCCCGCCAGGCCGACGAAACCTACCGCAGCGTTTCTGCCATGCAGGGTGCCGAAGGCGTGTTCGGCGAGCCAACGTCTTTATTTGCCTGAATTACCTGACTGTTCCATCTCTCAACCCGTCAGCTCCGGGGGGTTCCCATCGTTGTTGTGGCGGTGTTTTCCGCTTTGGTGAACACACAATGCAACACAATTTTTAGCCAAGGCTATTGACAATTCTGTGTCGCAAAACGTATGTTTCAAACAAGTGTTTAATTAAGGCTGTGATGCGATGTGTCGCAGTGTCTGAGCAAACCCAAGGCCAATGGCTGTTATCTGTTTCAGCCGAGTCCGAAAACCGAGGTGGATTCCATGCCTGAGTACAAAGCGCCCCTGCGTGATATCAAATTCGTAATGAACGAGCTGCTGAACAGCGAGCAGCACTACGCCAATCTGGAAGGTGCCGAAGATGCAACTCCGGATATGGTCGATGCCATCATCCAGGAAGGTGCAAAGTTCTGTGAGCAGGTATTGTCTCCGCTGAACCAGGTGGGTGACCAGGAAGGCTGTACCTGGAGCGAAGACGGTGTAAAAACCCCGACCGGCTTTAAAGAAGCCTACCAGCAATATGTTGAAGGCGGCTGGCCGTCCATGACGGCTGACCCCAACTACGGTGGTCAGGGCTTGCCGCACTCTATTGGCCTTGTGGTCAGTGAGATGGTAGGGACTTCCAACTGGTCCTGGGGCATGTATCCTGGCCTGAGCCACGGTGCCACCAACACCATCGAAGAGCACGGCACCGAAGAGCAGAAGCAGACGTATCTGACCAAGCTGATCAGCGGCGAGTGGACCGGCACCATGTGTCTGACCGAGCCGCACTGTGGTTCTGACCTGGGCACCCTGCGCACCAAGGCCGAGCCGAACGCAGACGGCACCTACAGCATCACTGGCACCAAGATCTTTATCTCTGCCGGCGAGCACGACATGGCCGAGAACATCGTCCACATCGTACTGGCACGTCTGCCGGGCGCACCGGAAGGCACCAAGGGCATCTCCCTGTTCATCGTTCCCAAGCAGCTGCCGAACGAAGACGGCTCTGCCGGAGAGCGTAACGCGGTATCCTGTGGTTCCCTGGAGCACAAGATGGGTATCCATGGTAACGCTACCTGTGTGATGAACTTCGACGGCGCCAAGGGCTGGCTGATCGGGCCTGAGAACAAGGGCCTGAACTGTATGTTCACCTTTATGAACACGGCCCGTATCGGTACCGCTATCCAGGGTTTGGGTGCCGCTGAACTTGGCTTCCAGGGTTCCCTGGCCTACGCCAAGGATCGTCTGGCCATGCGCTCCCTGAGCGGTCCGAAGAACCCGGACGGCATCGCAGATCCGATCATCGTGCACCCGGACGTGCGCCGCATGCTGCTGACCCAGAAGGTTGTCGCTGAAGGCGCCCGCGCCCTGATCTACCTGGCGGGCCAGCAAGTGGACGTGGTTCACAGCGGCAAAACTGAAGAAGAGCGTAAGCACGCTGACGCGCTGCTGGGCTTCCTGACCCCGATCGCCAAGGCATTCCTGACCGAAATCGGTTACGAGTCTGCCAACCTGGGTATGCAGGTATTCGGTGGCCACGGCTTCATCACTGAGTGGGGCATGGAGCAGAACGTACGTGACTCCCGCATCGGCATGATCTACGAGGGTACTACCGGTATCCAGGCGCTGGATCTGCTGGGCCGTAAGGTTCTGATGACTCAGGGCGAAGCTCTGAAAGTGTTCACCAAGCAGGTTCACGTATTCTGCAAAGAGAACGCCGACAACGAGCAGTTGAAAGAGTTCATCGAGCCGCTGGCTGCGATCAACAAGGAGTGGGGCGATCTGACCATGAAGGTTGGTATGACCGCCATGAAGAACCGTGAAGAAGTCGGTGCCGCTGCGGTGGACTACCTGATGTACTCCGGTTACGCGGTCTTCGCTTACCTGTGGGCCCGTATGGCCAAGGTCGCACTGGACAAGATGGCTGACGGCACCTCCGAGGAGATGTTCTACAACGCCAAGGTTCAGTCTGCACGCTTCTACTTCAAGCGTCTGCTGCCGCGTACCAAGACCCACGCAGAAACCATGCTGGCCGGCTCTGACAGCCTGCTGGATATGCCGGAAGAAGCCTTCGCCATCTAAGGCGGGGTTGCTATCTGGTTGATGGCACTGAAAAAGCCCGTTCTCCGTCCGGAGGCGGGCTTTTTTCATGAGTCCCGGGCGCGTTTTGAGGTAGAATAGCGCGCCATAGAACAACAACCTTGTTTCGGACACATAGCCGAGCGGGGGATTATCAGACCTTCATCGAGAAGGCGTTTTCCATGTCCCCCAAGTGACTGACTGAATTTCTGGAGAGTTTTACATGGCTGATTATCAGGCACCCCTTCGTGACATGCGTTTCGTTCTGAACGAAGTATTTGATGCCCCAGCGCTTTGGGCATCACTGCCCAAGATTGCAGAAAACGTAGATCCCGACACCGCAGACGCGATCCTTGAGGAAGCGGGCAAGATCACCAGTGGCGTGTTGGCACCCCTGAACCGCGAAGCGGACGAGCAGGGCTGTAAGTGGAACGAAGGCGAAGTTTCCACTCCGGAAGGTTTCAAAGAAGCCTACCAGACCATCGTGGAAGGTGGCTGGAACGGCCTTGGCGGCAACCCCGATTTCGGCGGTATGGGCATGCCGAAAACGCTGGTGGCCCAGTTTGAAGAAATGATGCAGGGCGCCAACATGGCCTTCGGCCTGGCTCCGATGCTGACCGCCGGTGCCTGCCTGGCCCTGGATGCTCACGGCAGCCAGGAGCTGAAAGAGAAATACCTGCCGAACATGTACTCTGGCGTATGGTCTGGCGCCATGGACCTGACCGAACCGCACGCTGGCACCGACCTGGGCATTATCCGTACCAAGGCCGAGCCGAACGACGATGGCTCCTTCAACGTGACTGGCACCAAGATCTTCATTACCTGGGGCGAGCACGACATGGCTGAGAACATCATCCATCTGGTGCTGGCCAAGCTTCCGGACGCGCCGAAGGGCCCGAAAGGCATCTCCCTGTTCCTGGTGCCCAAGTTCATAGTGAACGATGATGGTTCCCTGGGCGAGCGCAACCAGTTCAGCTGTGGTTCCATCGAGAAAAAGATGGGTATCAAGGCCTCCGCTACCTGTGTGATGAACTTCGACGGCGCCAAAGGCTGGCTGGTTGGTGAAGAGAACAAAGGCCTGGCCGCCATGTTCACCATGATGAACTACGAGCGCCTGGGCGTTGGCATTCAGGGCATCGGCGCCGCCGAAGCCTCCCTGCAGAGCGCCCGTGAATACGCCAACGAGCGTATCCAGAGCCGCGCTCCCACTGGTGCCCAGCAGCCCGAAAAAGCCGCTGACCCGATCCTGGTACACCCAGACGTGCGCCGCATGCTGCTGACCATGAAGAGCTACGTAGAGGGTGGCCGTGCCTTCTCCACCTACGTAGCCCAGTGGCTGGACATCTCCAAGTACTCCGACAACGACGAACAGCGCAAGCACGCCGAAGGCATGGTTGCCCTGCTGACTCCCGTCGCCAAAGCCTTCCTGACCGACCGGGGCCTGGACACCACCATCATCGGCCAGCAGGTCTTTGGTGGCCACGGCTTCATCCGCGAATGGGGCCAGGAGCAGTTGGTACGCGACTGCCGCATCACCCAGATCTACGAAGGCACCAACGGGATCCAGGCCATGGACCTGATGGGTCGTAAAGTGGTTGCCAGCCAGGGCAAGCTGTACGAACTGTTCGTGCAGGACGTCGCCTCGTTCATCGAAGAGAACACTGGCGATGCCGCCCTGAAGCCCTACCTGGAGCCGTTGGCAGCCTCTCTGGAGCGCTTGTCTGACGTCACCGAACACGTCATCAAACAAGCCGGCGACAACCCCAACGCCATCGGCGCCGCCGCCGTCGACTACCTCGACATGTTCGGCTACACCGCCCTGGCTTACATGTGGGCCAAAACCGTCAAAGCCGCCGCCCCGAAAGCCGAGGGCGATACCTCCGGCTTCTACACCGGCAAGCTGAAAACAGCCCGCTTCTACTTCGACCGCCTGCTGCCAAAGACCGTGTCTCTGGCCGAAGGCATCCGCAGTGGTAGCGATGCAATGATGGCTCTGGCGGCTAACGAAATCTGATTCAGATTCGTTACTCCAGATAGCAAAAAAGCAGGCCCAAGTGGCCTGCTTTTTTGTTGATAGCGAACTGAAGTCTATCGGCTGGCATGTGGGGAGGCCCTTCTGAAACCTTGCTCAGCTGATCGCAAGAGTCCGGGCGGTGGTCAGGGTGGGGCTTTCCGAAACCTTGCGGAGCCAGGGATGGCGGAGCAGAGCGTACAAGGACGTATTCACAGCGTGTTTCGGAAAGCTCCACCCTGACCAGCGCTTGCACTTTTTGAGAGTTTAGAGGCGATTAATCAACCCAGGATTAACCACAAACGGATTCTCATTACCCTGAATCTCGGCAATACGCTGATGCCGCGCCAACTCCCGATCATCCGGCGGATCCAGCTCATTCCACTCCTGGAACACCGACGTCGCCCCAAGCCAAGGCAGCCCATAAGTATCCACCATGTAAGCCATCGTGCGGGCAACATCCCCCTTCACATGCTCCGGCGGCTCAAAGAATTGTGCACTCTCCCGAATACCACAGTCATCCGCCCGCGTCGCATCGCCCAGATTCTCATAGCGGGCATTCCGCCTCCGCATCTCGACCCGCGAACGAACCGGCACCATATTGTGAAGATCCGACGTAATCTGACGGTATTGATTATCCTGCTTGCATTGGCTTGTGGTGCCGCAATTCAGCGCGCTGCGGATATCAGCCGGCGGATAGACATAGCCATCCGTCATCACAAACCCCTTGCTGGTGAACGGCGCTTCACAGAAAAACGACGTTCCGCCGTTTGCATAGAGATTGCCCCAGAACTGATCTTTCACGACCGTCTCTGGATCACTGAAACGGGTATTCTGGCCAATAACCAAGGTTGTTGAGAGGGCGAGTATAAGCGTGATGGGAACTAACGTTATTTTTTTCATAGGGCCGTTATACCTCACATTGCACGGCGCATACCGTGGCCATCGCGACGAGTGATTGATGGCAAAATGAACAATCTGACAAAAGTATGACGGAGTGTTCACTCTTTTCTGTGAAGTATGGCACAGAGGCTCAAATAGAGAAGCCCCTGTGCGGATCGTTCATGTTGTAAATTGTTAACGCGTTAACAATCTATTTCATTTTGTTGCGGATGTCCTGATAGCGGGTCTTGAGATCTTCTCCCCATTGGCGAGCCGTGTCTCTCGCCTCATGGCTGGCATTCTCCGCGTCATGGACAACCTGATCCAGTTTCTGGCGGAAGCGATCCCAGTCCTGTTCAAGGTCGTCCCATTCATCTTTTACATCTTCCTTGGCCAGGTGCAGTTGCACACGGGCTTCGTCACGGTACTGCTTGATTTTTTCCGACAGTTTGTTGAATTCGTCTTGCAGACTCATAGCGATTCTCCTTCCCTGATGAGTTGGGAAGTCTACAATGCGCCGGAATGTAAAAAACTGTCAAGAGGGTGAAAGTCAGGGTTTTGCGCAGGTTCGCACTGGATTGACCTGGATCAGTTAGGGTGAGCACCGGCAAGAACCGCCGACAAATCCCTGAGGTGATGCCAGGGGGTAAGACCATCAAACCCCTTGGCAGATCGGTCTGTGGCGTTGCACAGGCTGATGGCGCCGTGCAGTTGACGCATATTCAGCCGGCGGGCTGCCTGCTGGATAGCAGACGCTCGCCGGGGCTGGAACACCCCGCGTTTTTTCAGGAAGCCCGAAGGATTGTCGCCCGGGGGCAGGGCAGTTTTCAGTTCGATGATGATGTGCAGGTCTCGCACCAGCACACTCAACAAACCCAGTGGGTTTTCACCTTCCTGCTGCAGGATTCCGATGATCTTTCCCGCATGGGCGGCTTTACCGGCGAGTAACTCGGTGACCAACTCAAAGCCATTGAAGCGGGCGCTGTCCTGGACCGCTTGCTCGATAGTCTCTTCGTCGATGGTTTTGCCAGCCGTCAGTAACGCCAACCTGTCCAGTTCCTGGCTGGCAGCCAGAAGATTCCCCTCAAGCCGCTCCGTGAGCATCCCCAGGGCCCCGCGGGTAAGGCTCAGGCCTTGTCCGCTGGCCCGCTGTTGCAGCCAGCCGGCAAATTTATCGGGCTCAACCGGCCAGACCGGTACATGGACACCGCAGCCTTGCAGAGCCTTGTACCACTTGCGTTTGGTTTCTGCGGCGTCGAGTTTGGCGCTGATGAGTAGCAGGATAACGTCTTCAGGCGGTGCCTCAAGAACCTGTTCAAGAACCTTTCGGCCATCACCCAGCTTGCCCGTTGGCAGGTGAATTTCAATGCGCCGCTTTTCAGCAAACAGGGACAGGGCGTTGCATTCATCGGCAACGGCATTCCAGTCCAGTTGATGATCGGCGTGGTAGGTCAGGCGATCCTGATACCCGGCGTCCCGGGCCGTCTTTCGAATCAGGTCACAGCATTCCTGCACCAGCAGGGGCTCGTCACCGGAAATCAGGTAGACCGGAGCCAGACCTTTCTTGAGCAACTGGGGGAGCTGGCCGGGCTGGGTCTTCATGGCGCGTCGGCTTGCTTCTGGCTTGTTTCGTACTCTGCGATGGCCGCGTCAATCCGCTCCTGGCTCATCGGCGCCAACCGGAAGAGTACCTGTTGTGCCAGTCGATCCCCGAGCTGTTGCCGGAGTTCTTCTTCTTCCCGTTGCTTGGCCAGCACATTGGTTTCATCGTAACGATAGGTCTCGCTGGTGGTCAGATCGGTTGCCGCGATCAGCGGGATCCGGTCTGCGGTCAGCAACTCCATAGTGACTTGATGTCGCAGTATGTACTCTGCCGCGGCGGCCTGAGCGGTAATGGCGGATGCCCGGCGGTCCTGCTGGTAGCTTCTCAGCCGAAGCACGTAGTCCGCCGATGAGGCATCCTGCAGATCAATGCCCCCCAGCCTGAGTTGATCCCGCACCGACTGGCAGAACCGTCCGGGCAGCGAATCGGGGCAGTCTACCGCCAGTGGCTGGAGGGAGGCCGGCACCGGTGAGGTGCCCCGTAACTGAAAACCGCACCCGGCAAGCGTGGCGGTTGCCAGCATTGCCAGTAACGGAAGTCGGAGGGCTTTCAGAAAAAAGGGCACCGAAGGCATATCAGTTAGCCACCACGTTAACCAGCTTGCCGGGTACAACGATGACTTTGCGCACGGTTTTGCCATCGGTGAAGCGCATGACGTTTTCGTTCTCCAGCGCCAGTTTTTCCAGGTCCGCCTTGCCGATGTCTGCGGGCACGCTTTCTTTTGCCCGTACTTTACCGTTGACCTGCAGCACAACCTCAATCTCACTGCGGACCATGGCGCTCTCATCGGCAACCGGCCAGCTGGCATCAACCACGGGTTCTGAGTGGCCAAGGGCCTGCCAGAGAGTATGGCTGATGTGTGGCACGATGGGCGACAGCACCAGAACCGCCACCTCCAGTGCTTCCTGGCGAACGGCGAGGCTCTGGGGCTCGTTGTCTGTCAGTCGGCTGACTTCGTTCAGCAGTTCCATCACAGCGGCGATCGCCGTATTGAAGGTAAGGCGACGACTGATGTCGTCACTGACCTTGGCAATGGTTTCGTGGGTCTTGCGACGCAGATCCTTCTGGGCGCTGTTCAGGCTGCCAGTCTCAAGGGCGGGTACTTCACCACCAGCGGTTTGCTCATTGACCAGGCGCCACAGCCGCTTGAGGAAGCGGTGTGCGCCTTCCACGCCGCTGTCAGACCATTCGAGGGACTGCTCTGGCGGCGCAGCAAACATCATGAACAGACGAACGGTGTCGGCGCCATGCTGGTCAATGATGGCCTGAGGGTCGATGCCGTTGTTCTTGGACTTGGACATCTTGGTGACGCCGCCGATCTGAACTGGCTGGCCGTCTTCATTGTGGACCGCCTTCACCACTTGTCCTTTGTTGTCCCGTTCGACCGTGACATCGGCCGGGGCAATCCAGGTAATCTTGCCGGAATCATCTTCCCGATAGTAGGTCTCAGCCAGCACCATGCCCTGACAGAGCAGGCGATTGAACGGCTCCGAGCTGTCTACCAGGCCAACGTCCCGCAGCAGTTTGTGGAAGAAGCGGGCGTACAACAGGTGCAGGATGGCGTGCTCGATACCACCGATGTACTGATCCACCGGCAGCCAGTAGTTGGCCGCAGCCGGGTCCAGCATGCCCTTGTCGTAGTTGGGGCTGCAGAAGCGCGCGTAATACCAGGACGACTCCATGAAGGTGTCGAAGGTATCGGTCTCCAGGGTGGCCGCCTGACCGTTATATTCGGTTTTGCACCACTCCGGGTCGGCCTTGATCGGTGACTGAACGCCGTCCATTTCGACATCTTCCGGCAGGCGAACCGGTAGCTGGTCATCCGGCACCGGCATCTCCGTGCCGTCTTCCAGCGTCATCATCGGAATGGGCGCGCCCCAGTACCGTTGACGCGACACACCCCAGTCACGCAGGCGGTAGTTCACGGTGCGCTTGCCGATACCGTTGTCTTCAAGGTATTTCGCGATCTCGTCGAAGGCTTCCTCGCTGGTCAGTCCACTGTATTTGCCGGACGATACAAGCACACCTTTCTCGGTAAAGGCATTTTCCTGTACATCGATGTCGCGGCTGTCATTGGGCGCAATCACTTGTTTGATCGCCAGCTTGTACTTCAGGGCAAACTCGTGGTCACGATCATCGTGGCCGGGAACGGCCATCAGTGCGCCTGTGCCGTAGTCCATCAGTACAAAGTTGGCGACCCACACCGGTACCTCTTCCTGGGTCAGCGGATGAATGGCTTTGAACCCGGTGTCGATGCCCTTCTTTTCCATGGTGGCCAGTTCTGCTTCGGCCACTTTGCTGTTGCGGCACTGCTCGACAAACTCAGCGACATCCCTGTGCCGTTCAGCCGCAGCCTTGGCCAGCGGGTGTTCTGCTGCCACCGCCATGTAACTGACGCCCATCAGGGTATCCGGACGGGTGGTGTAAACGGTCAGGCCGTCTTCCCGGTCTTTCAGCGGGAAGGTCAGCTCAGTACCTACAGACTTGCCGATCCAGTTCCGCTGCATGGTCTTGACCTGCTCGGGCCAGTCTTCCAGCTGGTCCAGGTCGTTCAGCAGTTCCTCGGCGTAATCGGTAATGCGGATAAACCACTGGGGAATCTTCTTCTGCTCAACCAGGGCGCCGGAGCGCCAGCCGCGGCCATCCACCACCTGCTCGTTTGCCAGAACCGTCTGATCGACGGGGTCCCAATTTACGGTGGACATTTTCTTGTACACCAGGCCCTTTTCGTAAAGACGGGCAAAGAACCACTGTTCCCAGCGGTAGTATTCGGGATCGCAGGTGGCCAGCTCGCGGCCCCAGTCGTAACCAAAGCCCAGTTGCTTGAGCTGTTTCTTCATGTATTCGATGTTCGCCCGGGTCCACTTGGCGGGGGCGGATTTGTTGGCAATGGCGGCGTTCTCGGCGGGCAGGCCGAAGGCGTCCCAGCCCATGGGTTGCATGACGTTTTTGCCTTGCATGCGCTGGTAGCGGGAAATCACGTCGCCGATGGTGTAGTTGCGAACGTGGCCCATGTGCAGTTTGCCGCTGGGGTAGGGGAACATGGACAGGCAGTAGTACTTGGGCTTGCCGGGCTCTTCCTTCACTTTGAAGGTTTCGTTGGTTTCCCAGAAGTCGCGGGCGGTCTGCTCTACATCACGTGGGTTGTATTGTTCGTCCATTCCTGCCATTACCAAAAGTACCCTGTGTGAAAATGAGGTTCGAAAGGGCCGAACATTCTAACGCACCCAAGGCTTAACAGGTAGTCTGCCAATTTCGCAGACTTGTGCCAGACTTCCGGTATGGAGGTTATTCGTGGGTTTGGTGCAGGTTGCTGCCGGGGATGGCTTCCCGGGACACGCCGTAAACCCATCCCTGGGGGCTTGAGCGCAGCATCCATGCCACATCCTGACCCTTGCACCACAACTGGAAAACAGGCGGGACGAATATGACAGAACCAGAACGCAATCACCTTTCAGGCAAAGCTCTTGAGGCTTACGACAGAATGCTGGAGCGGGTACAAACCCGTTTGCATGAGCTTCAGGAAACCTCACTTCAGACCCTGGAGGAAGAAGTTCAGAAAGCGGTTGAGTTTGAATACGAACTGGAGGAAATGACCCGTGAGGAAGCCGACCTGCTCGGCGCCTACCTCGAGCGGGACCTGGAGCACCTGCTGAACTTTGTCGAGGAAACCGGTGAGGGGCTGAAAGAATGGTTGCAGCTGGATATCTCGTTACTGGAGCACACCCTGGCGGATCGACTGCTTTCGGTGGCCGACAAAACCCTGGTGGACACCCTGGAACTCAAACAGAAACTGGAGAACCAGGACATAAGCCACTATATCTCGGGCGAAGTGGCCACCGCCGGTATGTTCCGGTGCATGAATTGCAACCACATGGTGTGCCTGACCAAAACCAGCCATTTGCACCCTTGCGAGGCTTGCGGTTCCCATTACTTCGAGCGGGTAACCAGCCGCTGGCCACCTAAGGAGTAGGATTTTTCGGGATTACCCGTTCCCGCACAAACACGATCAGGATCACCGCCAGGGTCAGCACCGGCCAAGAACCGGTCTGCATGTAGGGCGTGCTGCCGGTGGCGGGGAAGACCTCACCGGTCAGTACTGCCCGTTGGAACTGCGGAATCCGTTCGGTGATCTCGCCCTTTTCGTTGATGATCGCGGTAACGCCGTTATTCGTGCCCCTGAGCATATAGCGGCCGGTTTCCAGGGCGCGCATACGGGCCAGTTGAAGGTGTTGCAACGGGCCAATGGAATCACCGAACCAGCCATCGTTGCTGATGGTTAACAACAAGCCGGAGTTACGGGCATTGAAGGCGACAAAGTCCGGATAGGCTACTTCGTAGCAGATGTACGGCATGATGTTGATGCCGTTGGCCACCAGTGGAGACTGGTATTTTGGCCCGGGGGTGAAGCTGCTCATGGGCAGATCGAAAAAGCCAATCAACCCACGCAGGATTCCCTGAAGCGGTACGTATTCGCCAAATGGCACCAGCTTCTGCTTGTGGTAGATGCCTTCACCGCCGCCAATGGCCATGATGCTGTTGTGGAAGGTGAAGTCGTCGATACGATCGCTGTAGCCGTACCAGGGAATGCCGGTGATCAGCGTGCTTTCATCGCCGAGCTCTTCGTGGATGTGATCAAGCACCTTGCCTGCCTGGTCCTGGGGGATCGGTATCGCGGTTTCCGGCCATAAAATAAGATCGCGCTGCCAGTGGGCCTCGGTCATGCCCAGGTACGCCACAATCTGGTCCCGCAGGAAATCCGGGTCCCATTTGATCTGTTGGGGAATGTTGCCTTGCATGGCGGCAAAGGTGACCGGCTGTTCGCTCAGGTCAGTCCAGTCGGCTTGTTTCATGGCCGGCGCGAGGAACCAGGGCAGCAGAGTGAGTACTGCGGTGGCCGCTGCTGATTTGCGGTGCCCGGACAGCACAAGCCACCAGATGGCATAGGCAGACGCACCCGTGACTGCGATCCAGAAGGTGATGCCATGTACGCCTGTGAGGGGGGCCAGACCGCCAAGTGGTCCGTCCGTATGGGCAGTGCCGAGGTATAGCCAGGGAAAGCCTGTAAGTAACCAGCCCCGTAGCCAGTCTCCCAGAACCCAGATGGCCGGAAACAGGAGCAGGCGCCGGATCATGCTTTCTTTGGCCAGTTTGCCCCAGAACCAGAAGGCAAGGCCGTGGAACAGCGCCAGCCCTGCTATAAACAGGACCATCAGCAGGACAGCCACTGGCACTGAGGTGTTCCCGTGCTCGCTGATGCTGATGTAAATCCAGCTTGCGCCCGAACCGAACAGGCCAAGGCCGATAAACCATCCGGCGCGAAACAGTTTTTCTGAGGCCTGGTGGAGTGTTACCAGGACAATCAGAAAAACAGAGAGGGGGCCAAGCCACCACAAATGAAAAGGCGAAAAGGTGAGGGTCTGGAGTGCGCCGGCAATCACCAGGATTGTCGGGCCAAACCAGGGGTGGTCGATAAATCGGAGGCTCAGGGGGTGGCGAAGGCCGGATTCATGATTCACTTCGTGTTACCTGCAACAAACGGATGACTCGGTTATCGGCGTTGGCAATAGTAAACTGCAAGCCGCCGAATTCAACCGTTTCTCCCCGTCTGGGCAGGTGACCAAACTCTTTGAGTACCAGACCGCCGATGGTGTCGAACTCTTCTTCATCCATTACGGTCTCGAAAAATTCGTTGAAGTCTTCAATCGGTGTGACGGCTTTCACGGCGTAGGTGCCGTCGCCACGGGCTTTGATGTGGGTTTCTTCGTCGAAGTCGTGTTCGTCTTCGATCTCGCCCACGATCTGCTCCAGCACGTCCTCGATGGTGATCAGGCCGGCGGTGCCGCCATACTCATCCACCACAATGGCCATGTGGTTGCGGTTTTCCTTGAACTCTTTGAGCAACTGGTTCAACCGTTTGCTTTCGGGCACAAACGTGGGTGGCCGCAGGATCTCCCGGATACTGGTCCAGTTCAGCTCGTTATTGATGGCAAGCGGCAGAAGATCTTTCGCCAGCAGTACGCCAATCACGTCGTCCTGGCTTTCGCCGATGACCGGGAAACGGCTGTGGGCGGATGACATGATTTCCGGCAGGAATTCTTTCGGATCCTGGGAGGCTTTGACGGTGATCATCTGGGAACGGGGGATCATGATCTCATCCACCCGCATGTCGATGACCTGCATGGCACCTTCGATGATGCTCATGGAATCGACGTCAATAATTTCCTGGGACTCTGCGTCCCGAAGTATCTCCAGCACGTCCTCAACGGACTCAGGCCCGCTGGAGAAGGCCTGTGATATACGCTCCAGCCAGGACTTGCCGCCCTGGCTGCGACTCGACTGATCGTCGCTCATGAGTCTGGTTCCGTTTCCTCTGCTTCATAAGGGTTAGCAAATCCAAGCTGCGCAAGCAGCCGGACTTCGAGGGCTTCCATGGCCTCGGCTTCGTTATCTTCAATATGATCGTAGCCCTGAAGGTGCAACATACCGTGCACCACCATATGGGCCCAGTGGGCGACAGGTTCTTTATGCTGTTCCTGCGCTTCCTTTTCAACAACCGGCGCGCAAATCACCAGATCTCCGGCCAATGGCACCGTTATACCCGGTGGTGCTTCAAATGGGAAGGACAAAACATTGGTGGGCTTGTCCTTGCCCCGGTACTGGTGATTCAGGTCCTGACTTTCCTCGTTACCAACAATACGGATCGTCACTTCAGACGGATCCTCGCCCAGCCATGCCTTTTCAGCCCAGACCTGGAACTGTGTTTCGTCGGGTACACCGGTGCTTTCATAAGCTACCTGGAAATCCACGGTCAGTTTGCTCATGGGTTGGTTGAGCCCCCGTCACCGAACGAGTCGTAGGCTTCCACAATGCGCTGAACCAGCGGATGGCGAACCACATCATTTGATTCAAAGCGGGTAAAGCCAATACCGGGGACCTTGCTGAGCACGCTGGCGGCATGAATCAGCCCGGAGTTCTGCCCGCGCGGCAGGTCCACCTGGGTGGTGTCGCCGGTAATCACCGCCGTGGAGCCAAAGCCAATCCGGGTGAGGAACATTTTCATCTGCTCCCGGGTGGTATTCTGGCTTTCGTCCAGAATGATGAACGAGTTATTCAGGGTACGGCCACGCATGAACGCCAGTGGTGCAATCTCGATCACGCTTTTCTCGATCAGTCGGGTTACCTGGTCAAAGCCGAGCATTTCATAGAGCGCGTCGTACAGAGGCCGAAGGTAAGGGTCCACTTTCTGGGCCAGGTCGCCGGGCAGAAAGCCCAGTTTCTCGCCGGCTTCCACCGCCGGGCGTACCAGCAGGATGCGTTTCACCTGTTCGTCTTTCAGTGCCTCTACCGCACAGGCTACGGCCAGCCAGGTCTTGCCGGTACCTGCCGGCCCAATGCCGAAATTGATATCGTGGGTGCGGATGTTATGCACATACTTTTGCTGATTCTGACCACGGGGTTTGGCGGTCAGCTTCGGGGTTTTGATAACCGTTATCTGGCCTTCGTCGTAGGGCACGTCATCCGGCAGGCGCTCCAGGCCGGTTTCGCGGATAAACAGGTGCACGGTATCCGGTGGAATATCTTCGCTGGCTTCGGTTTCCCGGTACAGGTGCCGGATGACTTCGGTGGCGGCGGCGACGTTTTCGGTGTGACCTTCCACCCGGAAGTGGTGTCCACGCCGGCCGACTTTTACCTGCAGGCGCTTTTCAATCATCTTCAGGTGTTCGTCAAACTGGCCGCACAGGGTCGCCAGCCGACGCTGGTTTACCGGGTGCAGGTCAAATTGTCTGGTATCGTGAGTGTTCAATCTTGCTCCGTTTCGTTGGATCTTCCCCGCTCATTTGGGAGCTGAATTCGGGGGAGTTCGCTGCTTGATTCTGGTGTTTGGCTGAAGGGCTGGTGAGGCTTTCCAAAAAACGCCCGCAAGTACATCCGTGTAGGGCTTCGTCGCGCCGTCCCTGGCGCTCCAGATTTTTGGAAAGCCTCACCAGCCCTTCGCCTGTCTGACTAATGTGCAGGCCGGCTGTGTGAAAAACAAGAGTGTGTAGCCCAAGAAGTTTGGCCAGGGCGCCAGGAAGTCACTAGCAATGGTTCGCATGCTACTGCCAAGGCCAGCAAGTGAGTAGTCAGGTGTTCCCCACAAAAATCGGGAGTGGATAGTCATTTATCCGGCATGCCATCGAGAAGTTTGCCGGTGACAGGGTGAGGTTGCCTCCCAAAAATCTGGAGCGCCAGGGAAGGCGCGACGAAGCCCTACACGGACGTACTTGCGGGGCGTTTTTTGGGAGGCACCCTCACCCTGTCACCAAGCCCCCAAAACCAGAAACCATGGGAGCCAAAGCTCAGTAAAACTCAGAACCAACAGGCACACCGCGAAGTGAGTTGGCGTAGGCCTCGACGATTTCCACGTCGATGAAATGCCCAACCACCTCAGGATTCTCGTGGCGGAAGTTAACGATGCGGTTGTTCTCGGTGCGGCCAGCGTACTCGCCAGGGTCTTTCTTGGACAGTCCGGTCACCAGAATCCGCTGGGTAGAGCCCACCATCTTGCGGCTGATATCCATGACGTTCTGGTTCAGTCGATCCTGCAGAATGCTCAGGCGCTGTTTCTTGACCTCCATCGGCGTATCGTCCGGCAGGTCAGAGGCCGGCGTACCCGGACGGGCGCTGTAGATGAAGCTGAAGGACATGTCGAAGCCGATGTCGTTGATCAGCTTCATGGTGTCCTCAAAATCCTTATCGGTTTCACCCGGGAAGCCGATGATGAAGTCGGAGGAGAAGCTGATGTCCGGGCGGATCTTGCGCAGGCGGCGGAGTTTGGATTTGTACTCCAGCGCTGTATGGCCGCGCTTCATGGCCGCGAGGATGCGGTCGGAGCCGCTCTGTACCGGCAGGTGCAGGTGGCTGACCAGTTCCGGTACCCGCTCGTAGACTTCGATCAGGGCGTCGCTGAACTCCACCGGATGGGAGGTGGTGTAGCGGATGCGGTCGATGCCGTCGATGGTGGCGATCACTTCGATCAGTTCTGCCAGGTCCATCTGGTCGCCGTCGTGGGTGTCGCCGCGGTAGGCGTTGACGTTCTGGCCCAGCAGGTTCACTTCCCGAACGCCCTGGGCGGCCAGATGGGCCACTTCGGCGATGACATCGTCCACCGGGCGGCTGACTTCTTCGCCGCGGGTGTAGGGCACCACGCAGAAGGTGCAGTACTTGCTGCAGCCTTCCATGATGGAGACAAACGCAGAGGGGCCGTCGGCGCCGGGCTCGGGCAGGTTGTCGAACTTCTCGATTTCCGGGAAGCTGACGTCGACCACGCCTACGCCGTTACCCTTGGTGCGCACTTCGGTGATCATGTCTGGCAGGCGGTGCAGGGTTTGCGGGCCGAAGACCATGTCTACGTAAGGGGCCCGGTCGAGGATGGCCTGGCCTTCCTGGCTGGCGACGCAGCCGCCGACGCCGATGATCATATCGGGCTTTTTGCTTTTGAGACGTTTCCAGCGGCCGAGCTGGTGGAACACTTTCTCCTGGGCTTTTTCGCGGATGGAGCAGGTGTTCAGCAGCAGGATGTCGGCGTCATCCGGGGTGTCGGTCATTTCAACCGCTTCGCCGGTTTTGAGCAGGTCTGCCATGCGGGCAGAGTCGTACTCGTTCATTTGGCAGCCGTGGGTTTTGATGAACAGCTTCTTGGCCATGGGTCTCACGTAGTTTGGTGTGTTGGCGCCGGGGTGGTGTGGGGCGCTGACAAAAATGGACTGCACATTATAACGGGGTGCTTAAACATCAACCACCGTTGTCTCGGGTTTTGCTGTGTTATCATCTTCGCCCTTTTTGTTCGGGTGAAAGAAGGGTTGTGGCAGTGGCTTTCCAAAACACGCTGTGAATACTTCCCTGTACGCTCTGCTCCGCCATCCATGGCTCCGCAAGGTTTTGGAAAGCCACTGCCACAACCCTCCCCGAACATAAGTGCTGGATTCCACGCAAAGTGAGACATGGTGTGGGTCTGGCGAAATCGCAATAGAGTGAACGAAACGATGACCCCCGAACGCCTCGCCCGAATCAAACAAGTCCTCAACACCCGCCAACCCGACCTGCGGGTGTTGACGGATCAGGTGCACAAACCCAGAAACCTGTCGGCCATCATCCGGTCCTGCGATGCCTTTGGCCTGGCCAATATGCACGTGGTCTGGCCCAAGGAGGGTTTTCGGGCATTTCGTAAGACAGCCGGTGGCAGCTTTCATTGGGTAACAACCCACACCCATCCCACCATGGATAATGCCGTCACCGAGCTCAAAGCGCAGGGCCACAAGCTCTATGCCGCGCAGTTGTCAGACCGGGCGGTGGATTTTCGGGAGGTGGATTACACCGTGCCGTGCACCATTATCATGGGTAACGAAGTGGATGGTGTGAACCCGGTGACCGCCGAGCAGGCGGATGAGCATATTGTGATTCCGATGATGGGGATGGTGGAGTCGCTGAATGTGTCTTCAGCCTGTTCGATTATCCTTTCCGAGGCCCAGCGTCAGCGGAAGCTGGCGGGTATGTTTGACCAGCGGCGGATGCCGGATGAGGAATACAACCGCCTGCTGTTCTGCTGGTGCCAGCCGACGGTTAAGCGCTACTGCGACGACCGCAATCTGCCGTATCCGCCAATCGACCACGAAACCGGCGAACTGATCGACGGGGTAGGGTGGATGCAGGAAGTCAGAAAGCTGAGAGCAAATCGACCCCGGTGGGATGACCAACCGGAGAATATTGACGCCAGCTAGTGTTTATGGACCAATACTCCGACTTGCTTCTCGAGCTCGCTGGCAAGTTGTGTCAGCACGCTGATCTTGGAGTGCGCCGTGGTCAGTGCATCAAATAATGTCTGAGCGTTCTCGATGTACTCGTGGATCATTTGGTTGCGCAATTGCCGGATTGCAATCCACTGTTCAGAAGATCCAAGCCAGCCATACTTCTCAGCTTTTTCGAGGTTGAATAGCAGTGCCTGTTTTGGTTCGCCCAGGGCAATCAACAACGCGGGAAGTAGTTTATCTCCCAGAGTGTCTTGCAGACGGCAAAAGCGGCTGGTGAAGGCTTCGACCTTCATGGCCAGCTCCGGGTTTGAGTCCAGCTTTTCAACAGATTGAAAGGGTAAGCCCGGATCAAAGACCTGTTGCGCAGCGTAGTTCAGGTGCTTGATTTCCTTTTCAATTACTCGGCTCAAAAATCGGAGCCTTTCCTGTGTTTCTGGTGATACTTTCACAGAGCAATTCCTTGTGCCCGGGCAATCTGGTGAATTACGGCTCGCTCAAGATTTGGAGCATCCAATAGAACATCAATCTTTCGGTCACCTAGCTGTTTGATGATTTTCGCCTGAAGTCTGGCCACATACCAGGCAGGGTGGTCTGCGACTTCGTCGATAGTGACCAGCAGGTCGATGTCGCCCCCTCTGGCTGTGTCATCGGCGCGCGATCCAAACAGGGTCACTCTGGCGTCCGGGCCAAAAATCTCCCTGACCGAGGCCTTGATAACAAGTACTTCTTCAGACGTTAACCTCACCGTGATGCGCCCCTTGTTAACTCCGTCAATATCTAATCATGGAGACAAGCATAGACTTTCCCGATCAGACTGACCATCTTCGTAGTGTTCCACATAGAAGCCGAAACCTAAGCGTTCAGAATGGAGCAATGCCGGTGCGGGGTGGGTGAAGCTTTTTTCTGCCGGAAAAAGATGTCTGAGCGAAGCGAGTTGTTTTTCCAAAGAAAAAAGCTTCACCCACCCCGCGACCCGCCCCCATAACCGGCAGGCTACGAAAACGATGCCAACTCCTCAGTCCTCGCGAGCCTCCAGATACCGCTGCAACTGCTCCCGCAAAGCCTTGGGCAGTCGGGTGATGGTCAAGGCATCTTTGTCACGGTCGTAGTACACCGCCTGGTTCACCAGATCTGAAGAGAATGACACACTCATACCTCCACCAGAGCCGGCAATACGCACCAGTTTCTTGACCTTGCGATGGTCCGGGTGCAGCACGCCGGTTTCGGGCATTTCCGCGTTCTTGCTGGCGAATTCCTTGAAACGCTCGGGCTGGCTTTCGTCCAGGTAGTTGGACAGGGCCTCGATGGCCACAGGCTCGCCCAGGGCATGCTGGTCTTTGCAGAACTCGTAGGCTTTGGCACGGACTTCACCGGCTTTTTCCGGTTCGCTGGATTTGGCGAAGGCTTCCACCGCGTCCAGGAAGGTCATGGTTTCCTTTTCCACATCCACGCTGTTGGTGAAGGCGCAAAGGCGAAGGAATAGCTCGCCGGGGTCTCCGGTGCCGCGGGCATGGACCACGGTCATGTAGTTATCGCTGGTGTTCTCGTTGCGCCACTCATCCAGCTCGATTCGAACCGCCAGGTTCAGGCGTGACAGGCTCAACACGTCCGTTGAGTCCAGTTTCTGGCTGCCGTCAAAACGCATGGCGCCGTCGGTTTCGAGGATGAACAGGTACACCACTTCCGAATCTGCCAGGGCGTCATGCACCACCATCAGGTGGCCGTCGAATTCCTCCTGGCTGCCGTTGAGTAGTTCCTGCCATTGGCCGAACAGGCGGTCGGTCATGGCGGCGAAGGTTTGTTTGTCTTCCAGGTAGTCTTTGAGCCAGGCGCTGAAGGGGCATTCGCCGATGTCGTCCGAGAAGCGGCCGTATTTCTTGCCGGGTTTGCTGTTGAACAGGCGCTTCATCTGTTTGTGCAGGGCTTCGTAATCGCCACCGGGCTCCTGCAGGGCTTCGCCGGCAACAAGGCGGGCGGGCTGGCCCGGCTGGTACTGGCTGGCGAAGGCGGTGCGCAGGTGTTTGATGGCCATGGTGTTCAGCTCCTGTGGTTAACTCTGGTGGCGGGGGATTTTGCCATGGATTGGTGTGGGATTCATTTTTAGCTTTCCAGATTGGGGGCAGGTCGCGGGGTGGTGGTTTATTTTTCTTTGGAAAAACAACTCGCTTCGCTCAGACATCTTTTTCCGGCAGAAAAATAAACCACCACCCCGCGACCGGCATATCCTTGTCCTGGTTTCGATGGCTATCTTTTGAGGTGTTGGGCTGTATTTGCAGGATTTTTTCGTGTGTCGAGAACGGCGCGAACATCGACGAATGTTTCGTCAACTTTGTAATAAATAACAAAAGGGAAGCGTTTTGCGGGGCTCGCGTAGTGGCCAAAATGCCGCTGATGGAGTCCACCAAAGAATTCGAGTGACTCTATATCAGTAAGGATTGAATCGAAGAAATATCTGCCGAGTCCGTACTCAATTTGGTTGTAGAAGCTTACAGCGTTGTCGATGTCCTGAAGTGCTCCGTCCGTGAGCCTTACTTCCCTGTGTTTCATCGCCGTGGACCACGTTCCTTCAAGGCTGCAAGCGAGGTGTATTGAGTTTTACTTTCTTCAACGGCTTGGGCGCGTTCTGCGAGTACCCTGCCATGCCATTCGGGCGGCTCGGGCATGCAGTTGTTTACCGTCAAAGATTGCCAAAGCTGTTCCATAGCCTGAACCTTCTCAAGGTCGGTCATCTGATTAATAGCAGCCATCCTTCCGCTCCATACCTGAAAACTATCTTTCAGTGTACCACTCCAAATCTCTGTCGGCGCCGGGGTGGGGGAGGGTTTTTCTGCCGGAAAAAGATGTCTGAGCGAAGCGAGTTGTTTTTCCAAAGAAAAATTCTCCCCCACCCCGGCAAGCCCGCCCGCCAAGGTAGGGGAATCAGTGCAAGCGGCCAATCTCAGACCTCAGACCCGCTGACTCCGAGCCAACTCCTGCAGAAGCCCCGCAACGGCAGCCGGAATATCCGCCTCCGAATCAGCTGAAACGCTGGCATTGGCAATGTCAGACCCGAGGTTTACGGCCACAGCCACCAGGCCGTGGGAGGTCAGCAGCTGGGCTACGCGGCGGCGTTCGTCGGCGTCACCGGTGTTTTCTTCAGTCACCACGACCGCCGTCTTGCCTTGGTCAAACAGCGCCCGCTCCACGGCCAGGGCCAGTTGCGGGGCCTGCTTGCCGGTGCAGGCGATGATCGCCGGCTTCTGCGCCAGGCGGCGCTCGCGCTCTTCCACTGTAACCGGGTCCAGGGAATCCAGGCCATCGGTCAGGCCTGCAATCATGCCGGCGCCAACGGTTACGTTGGTCAGCCGGTCGATGACGATGAAGCTGCCAGTGGCGTGGTTGCGCTGGTAGGCGTCAAACGCGATGGGCTGGTTCAGGGTCAGCTCGCACAGGCCGATTTCATTCAGCTGAAGCTGGCTTGGGTTCGGGTTCTGCTCCAGGGTGTTTACGTCGGTTTGGTGATGAATGCTCTTCACCGTACCAGAGGTAAACGTGGGCCCCAGCTTGATGTCGTAGAGGCGGCCGGTTTCCAGCGGCGCGTCGGTCATCCACACAATGTTGGCATTGAACCGGTTGTGCACCTCGGGCTCGTCTTCTGCCTTTACCAGCATATCCCCGCGACTGATGTCGATTTCATCTTCCAGGGTCAGGGTGACCGCCTGGTCGATGTAGGCCTCGCTCAGGTTGCCGTCGAAGGTGACGATTTCCTTGACCTTACTGGTGCGGCGTGAGGGCAGGGCCATCACCGTGTCGCCCGGGCGAATAACGCCCGAGGCGATAGTGCCACAGAAGCCCCGGAAGTTCAGGTTGGGGCGGGTGACATATTGCACAGGGAAGCGGAAGTGTTCCAGGTTCTTGTCCCGGGAAACTTCCACAGTTTCCAGGATTTCCATCAGCGGCTGGCCGGTAAACCAGGGCGTGTTGTCGCTCTTGTTCACCACGTTGTCGCCATCCAGGGCGGAAATCGGCACAAAACGGATATCTTTCAGGCCCAATTTGTTGGCGAACGCCAGGTAGTCTTCACGGATCTCGTTAAAGCGATCTTCACTGAAGTCCACCAGGTCCATCTTGTTTACCGCTACCACAATGTGGCGAATGCCCAGCAAGGAGGCGATGAAGGAGTGCCGGCGGGTCTGGGTCATCACGCCGTGGCGGGCATCAATCATCAGGATCGCCAGTTGCGCGGTGGAGGCGCCGGTGGCCATGTTACGGGTGTACTGCTCATGGCCCGGGGTGTCGGCGATGATGAATTTGCGCTTGTCGGTGCTGAAATAGCGGTACGCCACGTCAATGGTGATGCCCTGTTCCCGTTCGGCCTGCAGGCCGTCCACCAGCAGGGCCAGGTCCAGCTTCTCACCGGTGGTGCCCATCTTGGCGCTGTCAGTCTTCAGGCTTGCCATATGATCTTCGTAGATCATCTTGGTGTCGTGCAGCAGCCGGCCAATCAGTGTGCTCTTGCCGTCATCCACGCTGCCGCAGGTGAGCAGGCGCAGGAGTTCCTTGTTCTCGTGCTGCTTCAGGTAAGCCAGAATATCATCGGCGATCAAATCAGACTGGTGTGACATATCAGAAGTACCCTTCCCGCTTTTTCTGTTCCATGGAGCCGGCTGAATCGTGGTCAATGACCCTTCCTTGCCGCTCTGAGCTGGTGGCCAGCAGCATTTCCTGGATGATGTCGGGCAGGGTGTTGGCCTCGGATTCAATGGCGCCGGTCAGCGGGTAGCAGCCCAGCGTACGGAAGCGCACTGACTTCATCATAGGCTTCTCGCCTTCTTTCAGCGGCATGCGGTCGTCGTCCACCATAATCAGGGTGCCATCGCGTTCTACCACTGGTCTCACCGCCGCGTAATACAGCGGTACGATATCGATGTTTTCAAGGTAGATGTACTGCCAGATATCCAGCTCGGTCCAGTTGGAGAGCGGGAACACACGAATGCTCTCGCCTTTGTTAACCTTGCCGTTGTAGATGTTCCAGAGCTCCGGGCGCTGGTTCTTCGGGTCCCACCGGTGGTGCTCGTCGCGGAAGGAGTATACCCGCTCCTTGGCGCGGGATTTTTCCTCATCCCGGCGGGCGCCCCCGAATGCGGCGTCGAACTTGTACTTGTTCAGGGCCTGCTTCAGGGACTGGGTTTTCATGATGTCGGTGTGCTTGGCGCTGCCGTGGGTGAAGGGTCCGACACCCTGCTTCACGCCTTCTTCGTTGATGTGCACAATCAGGTCGAGGTCAAACTTCTCCGCCACGTTGTCCCGGAACGAAATCATCTCTCGGAATTTCCATGTGGTATCAACATGCAGTAACGGAAAAGGCAGCTTCCCAGGGTAGAAGGCCTTCAGGGCAAGGTGCAGCATCACGGCAGAATCTTTGCCGATAGAATAGAGCATGACCGGGTTGTCGAACTCGGCCGCCACTTCCCGGATTATGTGGATGCTTTCGGCTTCCAGCTGTTTGAGATGAGTGAGGTTGTATGTGGTCATGGTCATCCATTGCCGCAGGGGCTGTGTGATGGCTGTAAATCGGTTGACCAACTATATCAGGCGGCGGCAGGGTATAAGAAGATTTCTGGTAAGAATTTTAAGTTCTAATAATATGGCGCCGAACCCAACGTGCCGGGGACTCCGGGCGTGCTGAGCCGGTGTCGGTGGTTTCAGTGGGTGTCGTAATTCGCTGTTCGGGCGTCAGACAGCAGTTTGGCAACATAGCGGTCGATGTAATCAAACCCGTTGCCCTCAAATTCACTGAACTGGATACCTATCTGGAATTCATTTCGGGAGATGCGCCGCATATGCACGATATTGCCATCTGCAAGCACAGTGACTGGTTGCGTTGGAAGCACAGGCACGGTGAAACGGGTTTTCACGCCAATCCAGTGACCGGGGGCCGGCGCACGCATGCCGGGAATGAGCTGTTGAACAACGTCCTGATCACAGGAAATCATAACACCGGCACGTGACAGGTTAGAGACCTTGCAGGTCAGGCAGCAGCCGTCGCTTTTCTCAACAGTAATCTCGGTCGACACATCGACTCGCTGCTGATTTCTGAGATTCTGTTTAGCGGGTGCAGGTTTCATTTTAATTTTTCTGGCGCGAGTAGTATCGAACGACGTTGCCTTTCCCATAATTGCCTTCCAGAAGAACGCTTAAGCGCTTGAAATTGTAGCTGCTTAAAAAGTGATCAGCAAGGTAAGTGCGTATATTGTTGCAGCTTTATTAAAACTTTCTGAACACGGCGTCACATTTTGGTGCGTCATTTCGCGTTTGTACGTGTTTTTTGGTGGCATATGTGGGAAGTGCAGAGCTGCAGATGATATCCCAGTGAGTTAAAATCGCCGCCTACACACATTTGGAGCCAGGCTCCGGGATTCCTGCGGAACTTTATGACCGAGAAAATACAAGACACTGCTCAGGGCGGAAAAGTTGGCTTTATCAGCCTGGGGTGCCCCAAAGCCCTGGTAGACTCAGAGCGTATCCTGACTCAATTGCGGCTGGATGGTTACGAGGTCGTGCCCACCTACAACGATGCCGACATTGTGGTGGTTAACACCTGTGGTTTTATCGATGCGGCCAAGCAGGAATCCCTGGATGCCATCGGCGAAGCCATCAGCGAAAACGGCAAGGTGATTGTGACCGGTTGTATGGGCGTGGAAGCGGAGAAGATTCGCGAGACCCATCCAGGTGTGCTGGCGGTCTCTGGTCCTCAGGCCTATGAAGAAGTTGTGGGAGCGGTACACCAGTATGTACCGCCGAAGAAAGACCACGACCCATTCGTGGATCTGGTACCCCCGCAGGGCATCAAGCTTACGCCAAGGCACTATGCCTACCTGAAGATATCCGAAGGCTGTAACCACAGCTGTACCTTCTGCATCATCCCGGACATGCGCGGCAAACTGGTTAGTCGCCCGATCGGTGATGTGATGGATGAGGCGAAACGACTGGTAGACGCTGGCGTTAAAGAGCTGCTGGTGATCTCCCAGGACACCTCCGCCTACGGTGTGGATATCAAATACCGCACCGGTTTCTGGCAGGGCCGCCCGGTGAAAACCAAGATGCAGTCCCTATGTGAGGCTCTGGGTGAGATGGGCGTATGGGTTCGCTTGCACTACGTCTATCCGTACCCCCATGTGGACGACATCATCCCGCTGATGGCTGAAGGCAAGATCCTGCCGTACCTGGACATCCCGTTCCAGCACGCCAGCCCGAAAGTGCTCAAGGCCATGAAGCGCCCGGCCCACGACAGCAAGACCCTGGAGCGCATCAAGACATGGCGTGAAATCTGTCCGGAACTGACCATTCGCTCGACCTTTATTGTCGGCTTCCCCGGTGAAACTGAGGAAGATTTCCAGTATCTGCTGGATTGGCTGGACGAGGCGCAATTGGACCGCGTGGGTGCCTTTACCTACAGCCCGGTTGAAGGCGCCAGGGCCAATGAGCTGGAAGGTGCCGTACCGGAAGAGGTCAAGGAAGAGCGGCTGGCCCGCTTTATGGCGAAACAGGCCGAGATCTCAGCTGCCCGCTTGCAGGCGAAAATCGGCAGGACGATTGACGTGCTCATCGACGAGATTGATGAAGAGGGTGCGATTGGTCGTTCGAAGGCGGATGCGCCGGAGATTGATGGCATGGTTTACCTGAACGACGAAACCGACCTGGTCCCTGGCCAGATTGTGCAGGCTGTTGTAGAGCACGCCGACGAACATGACCTTTGGGCTCGCTTGGTCTGACTTCTGTCGCGGTTTTTGGGCTTCGGCCCTAGCCTGCCAGTTTGGGAGCAGGACGTGTTTGGTGGCCCTTCCCAAAAAACGCTACGAGCACATCCATGTGCGCTTCGCTCCGGCCATCCATGGCCTCCGAGATTTTTGGGAAGGGCCACCAAACACGCCCTCCCAGCCTTGGCGGGTATAGTCTAGAAGTGCTTTTGCTGTCTTGGGGGCGGTCGCAGGCAGATTGTGTGTCTTCACGATGACACCTCCGCAGTTGGGGTGCCTTGGCGGGTAGAACCTCCCAAAAATCTGGAGCGCCAGGGATGGCGCGACGAAGCCCTACAGGGACGTATTCACGGGCGTTTTTTGGGAGGTTCTACCCGCCAAGGCAGTTCCTCCCAATCCCGAAGGCTAGGGCCGAAACAAAATGGCCCACACCAAAGCCAAAACTTAACCACCAAGCTTGCGAACAAGAATCTCGTTGAACAGTTTGGGATTGCCTTGGCCCTTGGACGCTTTCATCAAAGGCCCCATGAAACCGCCAAGCATCTTCTTGCGCTTCTTAGGATCTTCCTCGCCCTGATATTGGGCCACCTGATCTGGCATACCGTCCAGCACCTCGTCGACCATGGCTTCCAGAGCGCCTGTATCGGAGACCTGCTTCAGCCCCTTGGCGTCGATGATCGCATCTACGTCGTCGTTCTCACCTGACCACAAGGCTTCAAAGACCTTCTTCGCCCCGGCAGAGGAAACCGTGTTGTCGGCAATGCGGGTGACCAGTGCGCCCAGTTGTGCGCCTGAAATCGGAGCTTCGGCCACAGATTTCTCATCGGCATTCAGGCGGGCGGAGAATTCGCCCTGAATCCAGTTGGCAGCCAGCTTGGCGTCTTTGCCGTGTTCCACGGTTTCCTCGAAAAACGCAGACAACTTCGCGTCGCCAGACAGCACGCCGGCATCGTAGTCGTTCAGGCCGTATTGCTCCTTGAAGCGGGCCTTGCGGGCATCGGGCAGTTCCGGCAGGCGGGCGCGGGCGTCTTCGATGAAGGCGTCGTCAATTTCTACCGGCAACAGGTCAGGGCAGGGGAAGTAGCGGTAGTCGTTGGCTTCTTCCTTGGTGCGCATGGACCGGGACTCGTCCCGGTCGCCATTGTACAGGCGGGTTTCCTGCACAATGCGGCCGCCATCCTCCAGGATATCCATCTGCCGCTCTACTTCATGGGCGATGGCCTGCTCCATGAACCGGAAGGAGTTCAGGTTCTTGGTTTCCGTGCGGGTGCCCAGGGTGTCAGAGCCTTTCGGCTTCAGGGAGATGTTCACATCAAAGCGCATGGAGCCCTGAGACATATCGCCATCACAGATCCCCAGCGAAGTCACCAGGCTATGGAGCTTCTTGGCGAAGGCTACGGCTTCGTCGGCGCTGTTCATGTCAGGCTCTGTCACCACCTCGATCAGCGGCGTGCCGGCCCGGTTCAGGTCAATGCCGGACATGCCGTGGTAATCCTCGTGCAGGGATTTACCGGCGTCTTCTTCCAGGTGCGCGTGGTGAATGCGTACCCGTTTGGTGCTGCCGTCGGCCAGGTCGATGTCCACATAGCCGGGGCCGACAATCGGCTGGGCCAGCTGGGTGGTCTGGTAGCCCTTTGGCAGATCCGGGTAGAAGTAGTTTTTGCGCTCGAAGACCGAGCGGCGGCCGATTTCGGCGTTGGTGGCCAGGCCGAACATCACCGCATAACGGAAGGCCTGTTCATTGGGTACCGGCAGGGTACCGGGCATGGCCAGGTCAACGGCGTTGGCCTGGGTGTTGGGCTCGGCACCGTAGGCGGTGCTGGAGCCGGAGAAAATCTTGGTCTGGGTGGCGAGCTGAACGTGAATTTCCAGCCCGATCACGATATCCCACTGCATGTGTTCGTCTCCTAATCCGGGCTTATTGGGGTTCACGCTGGTGCCAGTCGGTCACCTGCTGGAACTGATGGGCAGCATTCAGCAAACGGGCCTCAGAGAAGTAATCCCCGATGATCTGCAGCCCCACCGGTAAGCCGTCGACAAACCCCGCCGGAACCGACATGGCCGGAATGCCTGCCAGGTTGATGGCGATGGTGAACACGTCTTCCAGGTACATGGACACCGGGTCGGTGTTCTTCTCGCCCTGCCTGAACGCAGGTGTCGGAGACACCGGGCTCATCAGCACGTCCACTTCCTTAAACGCATTGATGAAGTCCTGCTGGATCAGACGGCGAACCTTCTGGGCCTTCAGGTAATAGGCATCAAAGTAACCAGCGGACAGGGCGTAGGTCCCCACCAGAATCCGGCGCTTCACCTCATTCCCGAAACCTTCCGCCCGGGTGCGGGTGTACATATCCATCAGGTCTTTCGGATCGTCGCAGCGGTAGCCATAACGCACACCGTCAAACCGGGACAGGTTGGCAGAAGCCTCCGCCGGAGCGATCACATAATAAGCAGCAATGGCCAGCCTCGCGTTGGGCAGTGACACTTCTTTTACCGTCGCGCCCAGCTTTTCATACTCGCGAATCGCGTTGCGAACCTGCTCTTCCATGGCCGGAGACAGCTGGTCGCTGAAGTATTCCTTCGGCAGGCCAATCTTCAGGCCTTTCAGCGGCTCGTTCAGGGTAGCGGTGTAATCCGGAACTTCCCGGTCGATGCCGGTGGAATCCTTCGGATCGTGCCCCGCCATCACATTCAACATCAGCGCCGCATCTTCGGCGGTGCGCGCCATCGGCCCGCCCTGGTCCAGAGAGGAAGCAAAGGCAATCATTCCATAGCGAGACACCCGGCCGTAAGTCGGCTTCAGGCCAGTAATGCCGCACAGGGCCGCCGGCTGGCGGATAGAACCACCGGTATCCGTACCCGTCGCCGCCGGCACCAGCCGCGCCGCCACGGCAGCGGCAGAACCACCGGAAGAACCACCCGGCACCCGTTTGTCACCGCTGGCCAGGCCCCAGGGGTTGGTCACCGCGCCGTAGAAACTGGACTCGTTAGACGAGCCCATGGCGAACTCATCCATATTGGTCTTGCCCAGACACACCGCACCGGCCGCCTTGAAGTTCGCCGTCACTGTGGCGTCGTAGGGTGGCACAAAGTTCTCCAGCATCCTTGAGCCGCAGGTAGTGCGAATGCCGTTAGTACAGAAAATATCCTTGTGAGCAAAGGGCACCCCGGTCCACACCGTGGCCTTACCCGCCGCCCGCATCTCATCCGCCGCTTTCGCCTCGGCCAATGCATGCTCGTCGGAGATGGTAATAAAGCTGTTGTACTTGCCGTCTTCCTGTTTCAGACGGTCGAGGAACTGCTGAGTCAGCTCCACACTGGAAATCTTGCCGCTCTCCAGTTCCCTGGAAAGTTCTGCTACGGATTTGTTATGCATCATCAATCCCGAAATATGTGATCGTCAGACAACCTGCCGGTTACACGGAAATGTCAGTGGCCCGAAAACTCACTCAATGACCTTGGGTACCAGGTACAACCCATCCTCGGTCGCCGGCGCAATTGCCTGAAACGCCTCCCGCTGATTGGTCTCGGTAACCACATCCGGCCGCAGCTTCTGTACGGCATCCAGTGGATGCGCCATCGGCTCCACGGAATCGGTATCCGCTGCACTCAACTGATCCACCAGATCCAGGATATTGCCCAGATCCTTCTCCAGAGCCGAAACCTGCTCGCCGTCCACCTTGATGCGGGCGAGCACGGCAACTTTCTCGATGTCCTCGCGGGAAATGCTCACGTTGCCTCCATTAAAGCGTGTGTGAAAACAATTTAATCCTAAAGAGCCCGAACGACTCTAACTGGCTGATTTTGGCGCTTTTCAGCTGTCCGGGGATGCCTTGGGGAGGGGCTTTCCAAAAATCTGCGGAGCCATGGATGGCGGAGCCGAAGCGCCACAGGGATGTGCCAAAGGAGCGTTTTTTGGAAAGCCCCTCCCCAAGGCATCCTTGCACCCAGAGAAAACAAGCCCGACATATTAGCAGAATCACAACCAAGATTGGCCCCGAAACAGTACCGAAAATGTGAGAATGGTAAGCTGAGAGCCCTGATGTTGCCTTGCCTGAGAATGGCCTCACTGCTAAAGTTGCGTGATTCTTCTACATCCGCAACCGCAACTCTCAGGTTGAAACAACACGAATGTTAATCAAAAGACTCCGAGGCATCTTCTCAAGCGACCTGTCCATCGACCTGGGCACCGCCAACACCCTAATCTACGTGCGTGAACGCGGAATCGTACTCAACGAACCCTCCGTTGTTGCCATCCGCACCAGCGGCTCCCAGAAAATGGTGGCTGCTGTGGGTTCCGAAGCCAAGCGCATGCTCGGCCGTACCCCCGGCAACATAACCGCCATCCGCCCAATGAAAGACGGTGTGATTGCGGATTTCGTTGTTACCGAAAAAATGCTCCAGCACTTCATTCATAAAGTGCACGAAAACAGTTTTATTACTCCCAGCCCCCGCGTACTGGTGTGTGTGCCCAGCAAGTCCACACAGGTGGAGCGCAAGGCCATCCGTGAGTCTGCCCTGGGCGCGGGTGCTCGTGAAGTGTTCCTGATTGAAGAGCCCATGGCCGCGGCCATTGGTGCAGGCCTGCCGGTTGAAGAAGCCAGCGGCTCCATGATTGTCGATATCGGTGGTGGGACTACGGAAATCGCCATTATTTCCCTGAACGGCATCGTTTACGCTGAATCGGTGCGGGTTGGCGGCGACAAGTTCGACGAAGCCATCGTTACCTATGTGCGCCGCAACTATGGCAGCCTGATCGGCGATTCCACCGCCGAGCGGATCAAACATGAAATCGGTTGCGCCTATGAAGGCCTGGATATCCGCGAGATTGATGTGCGTGGTCGCAACCTGGCAGAAGGTGTGCCCCGTGCGTTCACCCTGAACAGCGAAGAGATTCTCGACGCGTTGCAGGAATCACTTGCCCAGATCGTGCAAACCGTCAAAAGCGCGCTTGAGCAGTCTCCACCTGAGCTGGCGTCTGATATCGCTGAGCGCGGAATCGTGCTTACCGGTGGTGGTGCACTTCTGCGAGGCCTCGACAAACTTATCAGTGAAGAAACCGGTCTGCCGGTGATCATCGCCGAAGACCCCCTGACCTGTGTTGCCCGTGGTGGCGGCAAGGCGCTGGAAGTCATTGATCGCGGTGGCATCGGAATGTTCTCCCAGGAGGGTTAATCCCGTGGGAGGGCTAAGCCATTAAAACCATCTTTGTCCAGGGGCCGGTACCCGGCTTCAGACTCTTTCTTGTGATTCTGGTATCGGCAGTGTTGATCGCTGCCGATGCCCGTTTTGACAAGCTCACACCTGTTCGCAGTACTCTCGCCACCGGCCTGGCTCCGGTATACTGGCTGGGTAATGCCCCCTACCGATTCAGTGACTGGTTCTCCGGGCTCTTTGTCAGCCGTGAAGACCTCCAGAGTGAAAACGAAGAACTCAAGGCCCGAATGCTGATACTCGAGCGGCGTGCGCTGAAATATGCGGCGTTGGCGTCAGAGAATAACGAGTTGCGCCGGCTGCTTAACTCCTCTGAAGTGTTGGATGACCGGGTGATCGTGGGCGAAGTGGTGGGTGTCTCGCCCGATCCGTTTTCCCACGAGATCATCATCAACAAAGGCCATAGCGACGGTGTGACCACCGGGCAGGCTGTACTGGATGCCGAAGGTTTGATGGGGCAGATAGTGCAGACCAGCCAGTTCACCTCCCGTGTGTTGCTGGTGTCGGACAGTAGCCATGCGGTGCCCGTCGAAGTGGTCAGAAATGGCTTGCGTTCGGTGTTATTGGGCAATGGTGAAGTCAATCAGCTGGATCTGGTGCATGTGCCGGATACTGCCGATATACGGGAAGGCGATACCCTGGTCAGCTCCGGCCTTGGTGGCCGTTTCCCCCGGGGCTATCCGGTGGCTGAGGTCAGCCAGATCACCAAGGAACCAGGGGAACCCTTCGTGACGATTCGGGCCAGGCCCATGGCCAGACTGAACCAGAGCCGGCTTGTGCTGGTGGTGTTTCAGCCTGAGTCCCGGGAGCGCCGCGAGTCTGCGGAACCGCAGACCACGGAAGAGGAGGCCAACTGATGCTGTCGGTCATTAGCTACCCGCTGTTTTTCGTGACCGTTGTGCTTGCGCTGGTGTTGAGTATATCCCTGTTCCCGGTAGGCTGGTTTGAATTCCGTCCGGAATGGCTGGGTTTGGTGGTTTTTTACTGGACCTTCCGTGCACCGGCGCAGTTTGGGATTCTGATGGCCTGGTGTCTCGGGCTATTACTGGATGTGCTTGAGGCCACCCCCCTGGGCACCAACGCGTTGGGTATGGCACTCATTGCTTTCCTGGTGCTGACCATCCATCAGCGCTTGAGAATGTACCCGTTACCGCAACAGTGCCTTATGGTCTTCCTGTTGTTGGGCATCAATCAGATGCTGGTGCACTTCATCAAACAACTGCTGGGCGCAGATACGGTGGGGTTCAGTTACCTGTGGCCGGCATTAACCAGTGCGGTCGCCTGGCCCTTTGTCAGTGGCCTGCTGGACCGCCTGAACCGGAAGCTGGGCTAGCACCATGAAGACACTGATTCTTGCATCCGCCTCTCCTCGCCGGGCTGAGCTGCTACAGCAAATCGGGCTGACGTTCCGGGTGCAGCCCGCGGATATTGATGAAACCGTGGCCGAGGGTGAGTCGGCGGAGCATTATGTGGAACGCCTGGCTCGTGAGAAGGCGTTAAGAGTGGCCGGTGAGAATCTTGACGCACTGGTTCTGGGCTCGGATACCTCGGTGGTCTTGCAAGGTAAGATTCTGGGGAAACCGGTCGATGCGGCGGAGGCAAAAGCCACACTGGCCCGGTTGTCTGGCCAGCAGCACCAGGTGATGACGGCGGTGGCGCTGGCGCGGGGAGAGGTCTGCCAATCGCACCTGTCGGTCACTAACGTGACCTTTCGAAGCCTGTCCGAGGCCGAGATCCGGGCCTACGTTGATAGTGGCGAGCCCATGGATAAGGCCGGTAGCTACGGCATTCAGGGCCTGGGTGGTATCTTTGTCCAGGAATTGCAGGGCAGCTATAGCGCGGTGGTGGGTTTGCCCCTCCTGGAAACCGCCGGGTTGTTGGCAGAGGCCGGTTTTCCGGTCTGGCAGAACTGGCCGAGTTGTAAGGAGAGCCAAACATGAGCGAAGAAATTCTCATCAACGTTACGCCGGTGGAAACCCGGGTGGCGTTGGTCGAAAACGGCATGCTTCAGGAAGCTTACATCGAGCGGACCAGCCGCAAGGGTATTGTTGGCAATATCTACAAGGGTAAGGTGGTTCGAGTGTTGCCGGGCATGGAAGCGGCGTTTGTGGATATTGGCCTGGAGCGGGCCGCATTCATACACGCTTCGGATGTTGCCTGCAGTCAGTCCGGGCCGGAGGAGCCTTCGGATGGCCCGAAAACCGTGCCGGATATCCGCACCCTGTTGCGTGAGGGGCAATCGCTCGTGGTTCAGGTCACCAAGGACCCCATCGGCACCAAGGGAGCCAGGTTGACGACCCAGCTTTCTATTCCTTCCCGGTACCTGGTGTTTATGCCGGGGGTCAGCCATATTGGTATTTCCCAGCGGATTGAGGACGACAACGAGCGCACTCGGCTGAAGACCCTGATTGAAGAGGCGGCTGAACAGAGCGACGACGTTCAGGGTGGCTATATTATCCGCACGGCAGCGGAAGCGGCGGCGGCTGAAGACCTGATCGCCGATATGGCCTACCTGCATCGGCTTAGCCAGTCCATACAGGATCGGATTGGTAGCGCGCCCGCACCGTCAGTGGTCTACCAGGACCTGCCATTGTTCATTCGCACCATTCGGGATCTAATCCGGCCGCAGACAGAAAAAGTGCGCATCGACAGCCGGGAAAGCTACCAGCGGGTAATAGAGTTTGTGCAGGAGTTCGTCACGGAATTCGCCGACAAGGTTGAATACTATCCCGGTGAGCGGCCGATTTTTGATCTGTATTCGGTCGAGGATGAGATCCAGAAGGCCCTTAGCCGCAAGGTGCAGCTGAAATCCGGTGGTTACGTCATCATCGACCAGACCGAAGCGATGACCACCATTGATATCAATACCGGCGCGTTTGTCGGCCACCGGAATCTGGAAGAAACCATCTTCAAGACCAACCTGGAGGCCGCCCGTGCCATCAGCCGGCAGCTGAGGCTCAGAAACCTCGGTGGCATCATCATCATAGACTTTATCGATATGGACGATCCGGAGCACCAGCGCCAGGTACACAGGATGCTGGAGAAGATGCTCGAGCGCGATCATGCCAAAACCAAGATCACCGGTGTCTCGGAACTTGGCCTGGTGGAGATGACCCGAAAACGCACCACAGAAAGCCTTGGGCAGGTGCTGTGCGAGCCTTGCCCGATCTGCGATGGACGGGGCTTTCTGAAAACGGCAGAGACCGTCTGCTATGAGATTTTCCGCGAGATTCTCCGGGTTAACCGGGCCTATGAAGCTGAGAACTATCTGGTGATGGCGTCACAGAAAGTGGTTGATCGTCTGCTCGACGAGGAGTCCGACAATGTCGCAGACCTCGAGACCTTTATCAGTAAGACCATACGCTTCCAGGTAGAACCCTTCTACAGTCAGGAACAGTACGATGTGGTCCTGCTCTGACGCCCGCTGAACCGGGCTGTCGAAGGAGTATCCATTACGATGCAAGGCCGTGAACAGGAGCACGCTCACCAGCAGCGCCAGGGCGCCGGCAAGCTGGCGCAGTTACTGGAGCACCTGGCAAACGGAGTCTGGTGGTTTATCTTCGCCTTGCTGGTGGTGTTTGCCCTTTACGTTGGATTGGGGAGACAGCTGACCAGTAATATTGATCGTTTCACCGGCGAGCTTTCCGGGCAACTCTCTGATCGTACCGGGCTGGATGTCCGCGTTGGTCATCTTTCCTCCCGTTGGCATTGGCTTGACCCGGCGGTGACCGCCTCTGATCTGACCGTTCACCATCCTGAAACTGGCCAAGCCATTGCTGAGCTTGAGCACTTGCGACTGCGTCTGGATTTTCTGTCATCGGTACTGCGATTCCGTTTGGTGTTCGAGGACTTCGAGGCCGATGGCTTAACCGTGAGCCTGGCCCGACGGTCCGGCCTGGACCTGCTCGAGCCGCCGGATGAACTGACCGACCTGACCCGCCCCGGTGGCCACGACCTGCAAACCTGGCTCAGGCTGGCCGGGCGTTGGCTATCCGATCCGCGGCTGACCATGACCCGGATCAGCCTTGGCATTGACGACGGTTCAGGCAATACCCGGCATTTCGATATTCCCCAGCTGGACCTGGTCTACCGCCGTGGTTTGTTTCAGGCCTCAGGCAGGGCCATGCAGCCGGGAACCACCACCCAACTCGCAAGTTTCGCCCTTGTGGGGCAGCACTTTTTTCGGGGCGAGTTTACCGGCCAGCTATACCTGGATGTCGATTCCGGGCGGCTGTTTGATGGCCTTGTAGACGACCTGAGTTGGCGAGGTCTTCGTGTCGAGGGGGCAGACCTGGGCGGGCGCGCCTGGCTGACCTTTGAACGCGGTGAGCTGGAGCAGGTTCAGGGGATGGTGCGAACGCCCTATTTGCAGCTTGGGGTCAACATGGAGTCGTTGGCTCCGCTGGAGAATATCCAGGCGCGTTTCGGCTGGCGCCGGGATGGTCCCTTGCAGCTTCAGCAACTACAGTGGCAGTGGCTGGACCATGACGTTCAACCGTTTGGATTGCGCCTTGAACCCGATTCCGGAGGTAATATCCTGATTGCCGATGGCGTGCCGCTGGCACCGATCCGGCGGCTTGTTCAGAACCTCCCGTTGCTTCCAGCCGTGGCCAATCGTGCACTGGAGCAGTACCGACCATCCGGCTACCTTGACGACGTGATCCTTTCCCTGCCGGAAGATCCGGCCGGCTTCCAGCTGTCCGGGCGATTGCGGCAGGTGTCGGTCGAGGCTGCGCAAGGGGCACCGGCTGCCCGCGGGCTTGATGGCCATATCCTGATGACCGCCCGTTCCGGCCACGTAACCCTGGATACCACCGGGCCCGCCTACCTGGGCTTCCCAAAGCTCTATGGTGCTGGCTGGAGACTGGATTCGATGGCCGGCACGGTATCCTGGGAGCTGGCGGGCCCGATAACCCGTGTGTTTGCCGACGATCTCCGATTTACCTACGCCGACCGTACAACACTCACCGGTGCGTTTGATTTAAGGCTGGATCGGTTTGGCGAAGACAACCTGGGCTTGCGCGTTGGCGTTGAGAACGGTGATGCGTCCATGCTCGCAGATTTTGTCCCGGCCAAGGTGGTGAACCCCGGGCTCTATCAGTGGTTAACAACCGCCATTATGGAAGCCGATATCACCGCCGGTGAGTATTACGGTCACGGCCGTATCGATTCCGAGGCACCCCGGGGATCGTTTGTCTCATCCATGTGGTACGAGTTCGACAATGGCGTTGTCCGTTACGACGAGCGTTGGCCGGAAGTGCAGAGCGCCCGCGGCCGGGTTGAGGTTCAGAATGCAGACACTCTGGTTACTCTGGAACAGGGCCTGACTGGCGGGCTGGAACTGCGCTCAGGTGTCGTAAGGGTTGTGCCGGGAGATGGAGAGGAGCCGACTCGGGTAAGGGTTGATGCACAAGCCGATGTGCCAGGTGAGAGCGTGCCGTTCTGGATGACTGAGACGCCGCTTGGGGATATGACGGGAATGGCGGCCGACGAGCTGGATTTTCAGGGGCTTTATCGGTTGGCACTGAACATTGACCTGCCGCTGGCAGAAGGTGAGGAGACGGCGGTGAATGCCATGGTGGCCACGTCAGGAGCCACGGTCTCTTACCCGGCGGCAGGACTGGTCTGGACAGGAATCGAGGGCGAGGTCCGCTACGATACACGTCGGGGATTTTCCGGTGAGCCACTTCTGGCAGAGTTCTTCGGGCAACCGGTGACGGTCGAGTTCGAACAAACAGCGCAGGGCCCGTCGGGCAAGGGCACGGCCTCGTCTATTCGCCAGACCGGCCGGGTTCCTTTGCCGTCGTTTTTGCATCAGTTCGGGCTGCCGGAGGGCTCTGCACTCGGGATGTCTGGTAGCCTGGATTACTCGGCCCAGCTGAGCGCGGCGGCTGAGCGCGCCTCCCGGATAACGGTAACTTCCGATCTTCAAGGCCTTGCACTGGACTGGCCGCAGCCTCTGGGCAAGACGGAGTCGGATCAGGCCCGGTTGCAGGCGCTTATAGACCCCACGGACAGTGAAGGTGTTCGTGTGACGGGTGACTGGCAGGATCGGTTGGCCTTCGATCTGCTGTGGAAATCGTCAGGTTTTGACCTGGGGCTCAGTGAGCTGAACCTGGCGGGGCATAATCTCAGAAATATACAGATCAATGCGCTGGACCTGGGAGATCGCTGGGTGTTCAACACGGAATCTGATCGGGTTCAGGGTAGGGTGATGGTGCCCTCGCAGGGAACGATTGAAGCGGATCTGCAACGCCTCAGCCTGATGCGCTCAGATACGGTCGGTGAAGACCAGAGAGACCGGCAGGTATTGACCCTGGAGGAGCAACTGGAAGCATTTCGGGCTCTGGACGTGGGGAGTTGGCCCGATATTGATGTGACCATCGCGGACCTCAGGCTGGGCGATGAGTCTGCCGGCCGCTGGCAGTTCGCCATGCGGCCGCAGCCGTTCCGCCTGAACATCGAGGAAATTGAAGGGCAACTGGACACACTGGCGCTCACTGGCAGGATGAGTTGGAGTGTGGTTGATGATCGCGAAACCAGCCGATTTGTCGGGACGCTCTCAGGCGGTCGCCTCCGGGAACTTGAGGCACTGACCGGTGCGCCAATTCCAATGAATAATGAGCAGACTCAGGTTGACCTGGATCTGGACTGGCCCGGCCGTCCGGATGAGTTTGCCTTGGAACAGCTCAGTGGCCAGGTCAGTGTTCGCCTGGATGACGGAGTCATTATGGAGCAAAGTGGCTCAGCCCAGTTGTTCCGAATCTTCAATCTGCTCAACACCGACACGCTCTGGCGCCGGCTGCGCCTGGACTTCTCGGATCTTTATGAGCGCGGCATTGCGTTTGATGCTATTTCAGGCAAGGCTGTCATTGTAAACGGGCTGGTTACCCTGGACCCAGAGCTGCAACTGGTGGGGCCTTCGGGGGCTTTCAAGATGAGTGGGTCAACCAATATGGCCGATGAGAGCCTGGATATGCGGTTGGTGCTGGTGCTTCCGGTTACCCAGAACCTGCCTCTGGCTGCCATACTGATGGGAGCAAGTGCGCCCATTGGCGGCGCACTCTTTGTACTGGACAAAATTCTGGGTGACCCATTGAGCAAGCTGACCAGCGCCACCTACAGTGTCACCGGTAGCTGGAGCGAGCCCAAAGTGGATCTTCGCCGGGTTTTCGATACGGGTGAGTAGAGGAGTCTGAGCATGACCCAAGTTGCAGCGATTCAGATGGTGAGCAGTCACAACCTGGCCGGTAACCTGGCCGAGGCTGAGGCCCTGTTGCGTGATGCTGCCGCCCAAGGTGCGAAAGTGGCAGTATTACCTGAGAATTTTGCGGTTCTGGCCACTGCTCAGATGCGCGAGTGCGGTCGGCAGGAAAGTGGCGGTGAATCGGTGATCCGCCGCTTTCTTTCAGAACAGGCCGAGAGGTTGGGGCTATGGATTGTAGGTGGTTCCATGCCACTGGCAACACGACCCGATGGTTCTGATGTTCCCGACAGGGTGCGTGCAAGCTGCATTGTCTACAACGATCAGGGCGAGGAAGTTGCCCGTTACGACAAAATTCACCTGTTTGACGCCATGGTAGAGGATTCCCATGGCCAATACCGGGAGTCGGATACCTTCGAGCCAGGTGACCAGGTGGTTACCGTGGATACTCCCGCCGGCCGGCTGGGGATGGCTGTGTGCTACGACTTGCGGTTTCCTGAACTGTTCAGGGCGCTGCGGGAACAGGGTGCCGAGTGGGTGTGCCTGCCCAGCGCCTTTACCTGGCAAACTGGAGACGCCCATTGGCACCCACTGATTAAAGCCAGGGCCATCGAGAACCAGGTTTGGGTGGTTGCCCCCGGCCAGGGGGGGCAAAACAGTGAGCGACGCAAGACTTATGGCCACAGTTTGATCTGTGACCCCTGGGGCAGGGTGGTGACGGAACTGGATGAGGGCCCAGGCCTGGTTGTGGCAGACCTGGATATGGAAAAACTGAACCAGGTTCGGGCCAGAATGCCGGTCTGGGAGCACCGCCGTCTTTAACTTAGAACTCCGCTCAGCGGGTTGCTTTACTGCTCTGCGTCGTCAATCCATTCCCGGAGGGCCCGGAACAGTTTTCGGGCCTGACCGGTATTTTTCTGTTTCTCCACTTCCTTGCGGGCATTTCGAACCAGGTTGCGCAGGTGCTGCACGTCCGCCGCCGGGCAATAATCGATGAACTCCCCCACCACCTTGTCGCCTTCGGAGATCATCCTGTCGCGCCAGCGCTCGGCCAGGTGATGCCGGCGGGTGTGCTCCTCACTGCCGGCATTGAATGCACCGATGGCACGAGCCAGTGCTTCCGGGTCATCCTCCTGCCGGATGATCTTGCCAATGTATTGCAGGTGTCGGCGGCGTGCTTCGCGCTGATTAATGCGCCGTGATTCCACGATGGCAGCCTTCAGGGTGTCGCTGATGTCCAGTGACGCCAATTGCTCGTCATTGAGATCCAGCATCTGTTTACCCAGGTCCTGGAGCGCATGCATTTCCCGCTTGATCTGGGATTTGCTCGGGCCGAAATCTTCTTCGAGCTCCTCGTGGTGCGGGCGGTTATCGGATTGGCTCATGGTGGGCTCCTCAAGCGTAGAAAATGGTGGCCAGTCCGAGAAAGGCCATAAAGCCGACAACGTCGGTAACCGTGGTCAGGATGACGCTACCCGCCAGAGCAGGATCAATATTCCTTGACTTGAGGAACATAGGCAGCACTGTGCCTACCAGTGCGGCGGCCACCAGATTTATGATCAGTGCCGCAGCAATCACGGCGCCAATGAGCCAGTCCTGAAACCAGGCTATAGCGGCGGCAGCCACCACGAGAGCCCACAACAGTCCATTCAGTACACTGGACAGAAACTCCCGGTTGAGCAGCCAGCCAACGTTCGCACCGCTGATCTGCCCCACAGCCATGCCACGGATGACCAGCGTCAGGGTTTGACTTCCAGCGATGCCACCCATGCTGGCGACAATGGGCATCAGCACCGCCAGGGCGACTACTTTGGCGATGGTCTCCTCGAATAACCCGATCACTGCGGAGGCGGTAAAGGCTGTAATAAGGTTAATGCCAAGCCAGACCGCACGCCGGCGCGTGGTTTTCATTACGGGTGCGAAGGTATCTTCGTCTTCGTCAAGACCGGCCATACTCATCAGGGAGTGATCAGCGTCTTCCCGGATAACGTCGACCACGTCATCAATGGTGATCCTGCCCAGGAGCTTATTGTCGTCACCCACCACCGGAGCAGAGATCAGGTCGTAGCGCTCGAACAGGGTGGCCACCTTGGTGTCGGACAGGGTGACCGGAATCGGCTCGATATCGGTGTCCATGACTTCCCGCACCGTGGAAGCCGGGTTGGACACCAGCATGCGGGTGATGGACAACATGCCAATGAATTCGTCCCGCCGGCTGACCACAATCAGGCTGTCGGTCATGGGCGGCAGGCTGCGGTGGCGGCGCAGGTACCGCAGCACCACGTCAATACTGATATCCGGCCTTACCGTAATGGTGTCGGTATTCATCAAGCCGCCGGCGGTGTCTTCCGGGTAGGAGAGCACTTCCTCTACCCGTTGCCGGTCTTGCTCGTCCATGGTGTCCAGGACTTCCTGGATCACCGTATCTGGCAGCTGCTGGAGCAGGTCGGCCAGGTCGTCGGATTCAAAATCCTCAATGATATCTGCCAGTTCCTGAGCGTTCAGCTGGCTCAGGAAGTAGGCCCGGATGTCGTCACCGAGATATTGGAGTACTTCCCCTTCCAGTTGCTTATCGACCAGGTTCCACAGCAGGGCGCGTTGGCGAGGCGGGGAGGATTCCAGGAGGTGTGCGATATCGCTGGGGCTCAGGCCGCCGTTAAGGATGCGGGCAACCTGTTTGAGCGCGCCACTGTCCAGGGCCTCACTGAGGGAGCGAAGGCGCTGGCGGGCCTGACTTTTTTCCAGAATATCGGTCATGAAACCACCTGCGATCAGAAAACTGTCGCATTATAGCGGAGTTAGTGACTCCAGGTGAGAAAGGATTATAGGTGAATAACGAACCCGGGTTGGCTCAACCCCCTTCGCCGAAATAATCATCAATCAGTTCGATGAGCGCATCAATGGCTTCCTGCTCATCGGGGCCGTCAGCGACCAGCTCGATGTCGGTGCCCTGGCTGGCGGCCAGCATCATCACCTGCATGATGTTCTTGGCATCCACGTCCCGGCCCTTGCCGCGTATACGTACCTGGCTGTCAAAGCCGGAGGCGGTGGCCACCAGCTTGGCGGTGGCTCGGGCGTGCAGGCCCAGTTTGTTGATGATGGTGACAGGGCGGCAGATCATGTTGGATCAGATCTCCCCTCGGGCCTGGAGGTGGGGAAGTTCCGTATGACGAACCTGTACATTGTTGTATCGGGTGCGGAAGTGCTGGCCCAGTTGCTCGCAGACATAGACGGAACGGTGCTGGCCACCGGTACAGCCAATAGAAATGGTCATGTAGCTGCGGTTGCTGTCGGCGAACGAAGGTAACCAGGTATCCAGGAAGCGGGTCAGATCGTCCACCATTTGCCCGGTGAGAGGTTCCCGCTCGAGAAACTCGATAACCGGCTGATCGGTACCGACATATTTGCGAAGGCTGGTGTCCCAGTAGGGATTCGGCAGGCAGCGCACATCGAAGACGTAATCGGAATCGACCGGTACGCCGTGCTTGAAACCGAATGACTGGAACAGCAGTGCAAGCTCTTGATCCTTCCGGCCGACCACCCGCTGTTTGACCATGTCCCGCAGTTCATACATCGACATGCCGGTGGTGTTGATGTACAGGTCTGCCAGTTTGGACAGGGGTTCCAGCAGTGACTTTTCGTTGGTGATGGCTTCTCGGAGGGAGGTGCGGTCATCGCTCAGGGGGTGCTTCCGGCGTGTGGCGTGGAACCGCTGCAGCAGGGACTGTTCATCGGCATCCAGAAAGATAATCTCGACAACGACTCCCGCATCGTGAAGCTGGCGATAGATCTGTTCGAAGTTGGCCAGTTCGGCAGACAGGTTGCGGGCGTCGATGCTGACGGCCATTTTCCGGAGCCGCCCCGGCGCTTCCTGTTGTGCCGCTTCCCGGGTCAGCGGGAACAGCAGTCCGATGGGAAGGTTATCAATGCAATAAAAACCCAGATCTTCGAGCACATGCAACGCGGTACTCTTACCGGACCCGGATCGGCCACTGACGATGATCAGTTTCATGATGGACGCTCCTGCCTGCTTCTGTTGGTGCTACTGCTTATCAGGATGCCGCGGTCATGCGCTGGTAAAGGGAGGCTGCATCCTGGCACTGGCGAAGCTGTTCACAGAACCCGTTGTCGTTGAATTTCTCGGCCAACTGGCTTAGCAGCTCCAGATGTTCACTGGTGGCTTCTTTGGGCACGATCAAGGCAAACACCAGGTCGACCGGCTGATTGTCGATAGCATCGAAGTCGATGCTCTCTTCCAGTGTCATAAGCACGCCGATCACACGGTCGAGACCTTCCAGGCGGCAATGGGGTATGGCGATACCCTGCCCGATACCAGTGCTGCCAAGCCGCTCGCGAGAAACCAGGTTGCTGAAGATCTCGGTATCGCTGAGGATTTCATCCTGATGATGAATTTGCTCTGCGATGGTTTCCAGTACCCGCTTTTTACTGGAGGCTGGCACTCGGCACAGCGTCAGTTCGGGAGCCAGAATGTTGTCGATGGTCAGGGATGTATCGCTCATGGATCGACTGTGATTCCGTAAAAAAAAGGCTGCGGCCGGTATGCCCCGCCGCAGCTCGTATCATTGAAACACCCGGTACGGTGGCGCGATGAGCGCGCTCAGCCGTTGCCGTGCATCCGGTCTACATTCTTTTCTTTGTGCTTGAGGATCTGGCGGTCCAGCTTGTCCACCAGCGAATCAATCGCGGCGTACATGTCCTCATTCTCTGCCTTTGCGTGGATCTCGCCACCGATGACATGCAGGGTGGCTTCGGCCATCTGACGTACCTTCTCAACTTCCAGCGTCACCTGACAGTTACTTATGTGGTCAAAGTGACGCTCCAGCTTCTCAAACTTGGTGTTGACGTAATCCTTCAGTGCAGGGGTCAGTTCTACGTGATGGCCTGAAATGTTGAGTTGCATAGGCGTCTCCTGTTGTCATCATGCCGGTGTTGCCACCGGGCTGCGTGTCCGGTGCTTCATGCACCGGAGAAAACATTAAACCAGTCGTTTGCGCTCGTTTGAAGGAGGAATGTGCATGGCCTCCCGGTATTTGGCAACGGTGCGCCGGGCCACATTGATGCCCTGTTCTCCAAGCATGGCTGCAATCTTGCTATCGCTCAACGGCTTTTTTGGAGTTTCTTCTGAAATCAGTTTCTTGATCATCGCACGAATAGCGGTGGAGGAACATTCTCCGCCCTCAGCGGTACTGACGTGGCTGGAGAAAAAGTACTTCAGCTCGAAAATGCCGCGGGGTGTGTGCATATACTTTTGCGTGGTTACCCGTGAAATGGTGGATTCGTGCATTTCCACGGCCTGGGCGATGTCCGAGAGGATCAGCGGTTTCATCGCTTCTTCCCCCTGGTCCAGGAAACCCTGTTGGTGCTCAACAATCCGGGTGGCGACTTTCAGCAGGGTTTCATTCCGGCTTTGCAGGCTTTTAATGAACCACTTGGCCTCTTGCAGTTGATCCCGCAGGTAGGTGTTATCAGCACTGCTATCGGCGCGACGGATCAGCGATGCGTAGCTGGCATTGACCCGAATCCTCGGGGCGATCTCCGGGTTGAGCTCAACTCGCCACCGGCCTTCGTGTTTTCGGACGATGACGTCCGGTATCACGTAATCCGGTTCGGCGCGGTCAACCACGTCACCCGGGCGAGGGTTGAGACTGGTAATCAGGGCCAGAACCTCGCGCAGCTGATCTTCCTTGAGTCGGCTGCGGCGCAGCAGTTGCGCGTAATCCCGGTTGCCCAGCAGATGCAGGAACTGGGTAACCACCAAGCGGGCCTGTCGAAGCCAGGGGGTATCTGGCGGCAACTGGTTGAGCTGAATAAGCAGGCATTCCTGCAGATCCCGGGCGAACACGCCGGGCGGATCGAAGTGCTGTAGCCGGTGCAAAACCGCCTCTACCTCGTCCAGTTCCAGGGGGTCCTCTTCGGTTTCGTCCTGCAGGCCGGAATGGATTTCCTCAATCGGTGAGGTCAGGTAACCGCGCTCATCCACAGCGTCCATCAGGGCGTGGGCGATTGCCTGGTCACGCTCGCTCATGGGGGTCAGGTTGAGCTGCCATTCCAGGTGGTCCTGAAGGGTTTCGGCCGGTGAATTGCGGGTTTCGAAATCCGATTCGTTCTCGTCGTCCCCTTTGCTGGCTGGCGCCGGTGCAGACTGGTAGATATCGTCCCAGGCGGTGTCTACGGGCAGGTCGTCGGGGATGTTATCCGGGATGTCGTTTTCGGAAGCCCAGTCCGGGCCATTTTCGTTTTCATCCCAGTCAGAGGCAGCCTCAGTGGCTGGTTCATCGTGGTCGGAATCCCGGTCTTTATGTTCGTCCCGGGTATCGTCATCCGTATCGGGGGTGTCAGACTGATCGTCATCCTCGGAGGTTTCCAGCATGGGGTTGGATTCCAGTGCCTGCTGGATTTCCTGCTGGAGGTCGAGGGTGGAAAGCTGAAGCAGGCGAATGGCCTGTTGCAGCTGGGGCGTCATGGTCAGACTCTGGCCCATCTTAAGCTGTAATGAGGCTTTCATAACCATGGCTCAAGATCCATAAATCAAGGGTGTCCCGGTAGTGACGTTGCCTGCTGTCAGGCAAAAAAATTGTTATACGCTGGTTACTTGCCGCTCACTGGTATCAGTATAAGCAAGTTCTTTGCCGAGTTTACTTGCTACAGATCATCAAAACAATCAGACCTCGGTCGTCGAGGGGTTTTCTTCCGCTCACAGGTGGAACTCATCACCCAGGTAGACTTCCTTGACCTGCTGGTTGGCCAGGATGGCTTCCGCATTGCCGGAGGCGATGATATGGCCGCCGGAGACAATGTAGGCGTTTTCACAAATATCGAGGGTTTCCCGCACGTTGTGATCGGTGATCAGCACGCCAATGCCCTTGTCCCGCAAATGCCGAATGATGTGCTTGATGTCACTGACTGAAATCGGGTCTACCCCGGCGAAGGGCTCATCCAGCAGAATAAACGCAGGTTCCATGGCCAGCGCTCTGGCGATTTCGACGCGCCGCCGTTCACCACCGGACAACGCCATACCCAGGCTGTCCCGGATATGGGTGATGTGAAATTCCTCGAGCAGTTCCTCAAGTTTGGCTTCCCGCTCCGGCCGTTTCATGCCTTTTCGGGTTTCCAGAATGGCCATGATGTTGTCGCGCACGGTTAGTTTGCGGAATACCGAGGCTTCCTGGGGCAGGTAGCCGATGCCTTTGCGTGCCCGGCCATGCATGGGCAGGGGCGTGATGTCCTGGCTGTCAATGGTGATTCGGCCGCGGTCGGAGGGTACAAGCCCGACAATCATGTAAAAACAGGTAGTTTTCCCTGCTCCGTTGGGGCCGAGCAGGCCTACGATTTCTCCGGACCGGATTTCCAGAGACACATCCAGAACCACTTTTTTCTGTTTGTAGCTTTTTGCCAGGTTGCTGGCCCTGAGAACTGCCATCAGTAACCTATTCGTCTGTGAGGTTGCTGGAGCCGCGAGGCTGAATCACCATTTCCACCCGGCCAGAGCTTTCTTCCGAAGGCGTGCCGCCTTCTGCCGTGACCACCCTGCGCACGGTGTCGTATTGGATGACGTCGCCCCGGAACACATTGTTGCCTTGTTCAATCACTGCCTGGCGCTCGAACGTCAGCCGGTTTTCCGCCGCTGACCAGGTGATGGTCCGCGCCCGGGCGTCTGTCATGGCTTCACCTTCCCGTGCCGGCTGGCGATATCGGGCGGGTTCGCCGCTCGCCTCAATCCGGCTGAGACCTTCGGGGCTTCGGTACAGCACCACCCGCTCTGCGTTCAGCTGGGTGGCCCCCTGGACCAGTTCAACGTCACCGGTGTAGATGGCGGTCCCTTCGGTATCGTCCAGGCGGGCGGAATCAGCGCTGACCTTGATGGGGGTGTCGGAATCCAGATCAAACGCGGTTGCCGGGCTGGCCAGCATCAGTGCGGCCAGCATGACCGGCAGTCGGTGTGTGCGCTTACCTGATGGTTTCATATTGCCCTTCCACCCGGGAGTTGAGTTCCAGTATGCGTTCGTTTACCCAGGCTTTCATGCCATTGGCCTGGGTAACGCCGAACGGTTCGGTAATGGTGACCGGTTGATCGGTGTATACCGTGCCCTGGCGGTTATCCAGGGTCAGTGAGTCGGTTTTCAGGGTGGCTTCAGAGTCGCCGGTTTGCCGGAGTACGACGACGTTGCCCGTCAAGGTCAACTGATCATCGTCTTGCCGGAGGCTACCTTCATCCGCTTCGATTATCCATGGTGGGGTAGCCTGTTCGCTGAAAATCCTGGCCCTTGGAGCATTCATGGTGGCGTAGTTGGTGTCTTCAAACTGCTCAATTCGGGGGCTGGAGATCGACATCTTCAGGTTGCCGTGTTCGTCCCAGGTTGTGTAGCGGCCCTCGATGATAAAACTGTCGGGTTCCGACGGGCCCCTGAGTTCTGCGGCATCGCCCCGCACACTGTCGCCTTCCTCGTTCTGCCACATCAGGAAGACGGTCGCGAGAACCGTGGCTGCCAGCGCCAGGGTTCGAACCCAGGGTTTGCGAACGATGTCCGACAGGGCCCCCGGGATCATGACGGCTTGCCCAGATAGGGGGCCAGAGTAGCGTCCAGCCGGTTCTGCGCCCAGAGTATCAGGTCACATGCTTCACGCACGGCGCCGTGCCCCCCCGGGGCCTGGGTGCAATAGTCGGCTTGCTGACGCACCAGCCAGTAGCCGTTGGGTACACTGATGCCCAGGCCGGCGAATGTCAGGGCGGGCAGATCTGGCAGATCATCGCCCATATAGGCAATCTGGTCCGGAGCGATATCCATGCCTGCAACCAGTTCCTGTAACGCAACTTTTTTGTCTTCCCGGCCCTGCATCAGGTGCGGGATGCCGAGGTCGGTCATCCGTTTTTCTGTCAGTGGTGACCGGCGCCCGGTAATGACTGCCACGGTAATTCCAGCCTTCATCAACTGTTTCAGGCCCAGACCGTCCAGTATATTGAACGCTTTGAGTTCGTCGCCGGCAGCGCTGAAATACAACCGGCCGTCGCTCATGATGCCGTCTACGTCCAGGGCGATCAGGCGAATTCTGGCGGCTTTTGCCTTGAGCGTGTCGTCCCAGCCGGTGTGCATAGGCGGTGCGAAGTCACTCATTAAATCACCCCCGCACGCAGCAGGTCATGCATGTTGATGGCGCCAACCAGGTTGCCGTCGTCGTCGGTGACGGGCAGGGCATTGATCTTCATCTCTTCCATGATGTTCAGTGCCTCGGCCGCCAGGTGGTCAGCCTGAATGGTTTTGCCGTGGCGGGTCATGACGTCCCGGATCGGAGTAGTGTGAACGTCGACGGATTTGTCCAGGGTCCGGCGCAGGTCGCCATCGGTAAATATGCCGGTCAGATGCCCCTGGGCGTCCACGATGGTGGTCATGCCCAGCCCTTTACGGCTGATCTCCAGCAGGGCGCCGCTGAGGGTGGTAGTTTCAAGAACTTTGGGAATCTGGTCGCCGGTATGCATGATGTCAGAAACCCGCAGCAGCAAGCGCCGTCCCAGGCTGCCGCCCGGGTGAGAGAAGGCAAAGTCTTCGGCACTGAAGCCTCGGGCTTCCAGCAGGGCTACGGCCAACGCATCGCCCATAACCAGGGTTGCTGTGGTGCTGGATGTGGGTGCCAGGCCAAGCGGGCAGGCCTCCAGGGCAACGCTGACATCCAGATTGGCGACCGCTTCCTGAGCCAGCACAGAGTTCGGGTTGCCGGTCATGCTGATCAGCGGTGCCCCCATGCGTTTGATCAGCGGCAGAATGGTCACCACCTCGCTGGTGCTGCCACTGTTGGAGATGGCAACCACCACATCTTGCGGGGTGATCATGCCCATATCGCCGTGGCTGGCTTCACCCGGGTGAACAAAAAAGGAGGGCGTGCCGGTGCTTGCCAATGTGGCTGCAATCTTGTTGCCGATATGGCCGGATTTACCCATGCCGGTGACCACTACCCGGCCTTTGCAGGCCATGATAACGTCGCAGGCTCTGGTGAAGTCGCCGTTGATACGGCCTTCCAGGGCTTCGATCGCTTCCCGCTCGATGCGGATGGCTCGAACTGCTGAGGAGCGGTAGTCGGGGGTGTCTGGAGCGTGTGAATCTGTCATCTCGGCGGATAGTCTGCTCGGTCGGTCTGGTTTGCCCGGCCAAACGTCGGTGATCGGGCGACTGAATCGTGAGTATATCATTGTTGAGACGCGTGGCAGCCAACGTTCAGGGAAACTGATCATTGCCATCAAGACATTTTACGTAGCTTTAACCGGCTTTTCATTGAGCTGAAGCGGCGCATGTCATAATGTAGGCGCTCTTTAATCAGGATGGATTATGGCGTCATCTGCATACATAAGCCTTAACGACGTGGTGTTTTCCCGCTCCGGCCGGCGCATATTCGATGGTGTCTCGCTGGATATTCCGAAGGGGCGGATCACCGCGATCATGGGCCCCAGTGGCACCGGTAAGACCACGCTGTTGCGACTGATTGGCGGCCAGCTGCGTCCCGACTCCGGTCAGGTGGTGGTGGCAGGCCGTGAGGTGCCAAAGCTCAAGCGCAAGGAATTGTACGTGCTGCGGGAAAAGATGGGCATGCTTTTTCAGAGCGGTGCCCTGTTCACCGACCTCAGTGTGTATGAGAACGTTGCCTTTCCTTTGCGGGTTCACACCCGCCTGCCGGAAGATATGATTCGGGACATCGTGCTGATGAAGCTCGAAGCGGTGGGCCTGCGTGGTGCCCGCAGATTGATGCCTTCTGAACTGTCCGGCGGAATGACTCGTCGGGTGGCGCTGGCCCGCAGTATCGCGCTGGACCCGGAGCTGATCATGTACGACGAGCCTTTCGCCGGGCAGGATCCCATTGCCATGGGGGTTCTGGTCAAGTTGATCCGCGATCTGAACAGCTCCATGGGCCTGACCAGCGTGCTGGTGTCCCATGACGTGCCGGAATCCCTGAGTATCTGCCACTACGCGTGCATTATTGCGGATGGCAAGGTCATTGGTGAGGGAACTCCGGATGAACTCAGGGCGCACCCCTCCGAGCGGGTTCAACAGTTCCTCAAAGGCCAGCCCGACGGCCCGGTGCCGTTCCATTACCCGAACAGCGATGCAGCGTCTGATTTCGGTATCTGCGGGGGTGGTGCATGATGGATCGCATAGCTGCCCTGGGGCGAGCGGGTCTTGATGTTATTGCGTCACTGGGGCGGGCCTGTCAGTTTCTGGTGGGCGTTGTCGGGGGCGTACCGAAGCCCTCTGTAGGTTTTCCGCTCCTGGTAAAGCAGTTATATGCAGTCGGTGTGCTGTCGCTGGCCATTGTGGTGGTGTCGGGTTTGTTCATCGGCATGGTGCTTGGTCTTCAGGGGTACACTATTCTCAGCGATTTTGGTTCGGAGGCGGCCATCGGCCAGATGATCGCATTGACCCTGGTGCGTGAACTGGCGCCAGTGGTGGCGGCATTGTTGTTTGCTGGCCGTGCTGGTTCTGCGTTAACCGCCGAAATCGGTTTGATGAAAGCGACCGAGCAGCTCTCCAGTATGGAAATGATGGGGGTCGACCCGTTGCGCCGGGTGATCGCCCCAAGGTTGTGGGCGGGTTTTATTTCACTGCCTATTCTGGCCATGATATTCGCGGTGGTTGGCGTCTGGGGTGGCATGTTGGTGGGTGTTGAATGGTTAGGCGTATACGAAGGCTCATATTGGGGCAATATGCAGGCCTCAGTGGACTTTGTGGATGACGTTCTCAACGGGCTGATCAAGAGTGTGGTGTTCGGTTTTGTCTGTGCCTGGATTGCGGTGTACCAGGGTTATGACTGTGTGCCCACCTCAGCAGGGATCAGTTCGGCCACTACCAAAACGGTGGTGTATTCATCTTTGGCGGTACTGGGTCTGGATTTCGTGCTGACCGCTGTCATGTTTGGAAATTTCTAACAGGTATTCCGGGAGCCTCTCATGGCACAACGAACAACAGAAATCATCGTCGGTCTGTTTATTATCGCCGGGCTGGCAGCCTTGCTGTTCCTGGCGTTGCAGGTCAGTGGCCTGTCCCCCAAGGCCGCTGGCGCTACCTACAAGCTCCACGCAAACTTTAACGATATCGGTGGGCTGGCGCCCCGGGGCCGGATATCCATGGCGGGTGTGACGGTAGGCACCATTGAGTCGATCACTCTGGACCGGGAAACCTTTCAGGCCAGGGTGACCATGTCTATCCACAAAGACGTGGATAACATCCCGGCGGACAGTGCAGCAGTAATACGTACATCCGGAATTCTGGGGGAGCAGTACATTGATATCTCCATTGGTGGGGATCTTGAGTCCTTGAAAGAAGGCGATACTTTCTATTCCACCCAATCTGCCATGAATCTGGAACGGATGATCAGCAATTTTGCCTCGGGCCGTTGAGGCAATGGGAATAAACGCACAGGAGACTGCAATGCTTGTTTTGAAACAACGCCTTATACTGATATTTGCCCTGTTTGCAGTAGGGCTTGGCCAGGCCTGGGCAGGGCCGGAAGAAGAGCTCAGGCAGTATGTGGATGACAATACCCAGAAGTTGGTAAAAAAGCTTCAGGCGGAGAAGGGGCTCTACGCATCTGACCCGGAAGCCTTTTACGCGAGCATGGATGAAACCCTTGACCAGTTTGTGGATTTCCGTCGCATTGCGGCTCGGGTAATGGGCCGCTACGCCCGGCAGTCGACGCCAGAGCAGCGCGATGACTTTGTCGAGAAGTTCAAGCGCAGCCTGTTTGACAGTTATGCCCAGGCGTTGGTGTCGGCCGATGATTTCACTATCCAGGTGAAAGAGGCGTCCATCATGGCCCAGAACAACGATCGCGCAACCGTGCAGATGGAAGTCGTCACCTCCTCCGGTAATCGCTATCCCGTCACTTATTCCATGTACCGCAATGCCGAAGGTCGGTGGATGATGGAAAACGTCATCGTTGAGGGTATCAATATCGGCCTGGCTTTCCGCGACCGCTTTGCCCAGGAAATGGAGGCTAATCGGGGCCAGATTCAACTGGTCATCGATGGTTGGAGCGACGCGGTGGAATCGCTGAACCTGGACGAGGAAATTGACCAGTCATGACCAGTGACGCGCCTGCGGTCATTTTGGATGGCGTTACTTTGCGGGTAACCGGATCGGTTGATGCCGATTCGGTGATTCCGTTGCGCAAACAGGGTGAACAGCTAATCAACGGCGCCCAGAGCTTGCTTACGGTCGACCTTGCCGGGCTGGGCACCGCCCACAGCGTGGTGCTCTCTATGCTCCTTTGCTGGCATCGGCTGGCGCTCAGTCGGCAAGTATCCCTTACCTTTGAAGGCGCCAGCGACCGCCTATTGTCGCTGGCTGCGCTCAGCAATCTTAAAGATCAGATTCCCGGATTTGCCTCACACAGCTGACCGGCGCCCGGGAATTGGTTACAATTCCGCCCCTGATTTCAATACAGCCGAGGAATCCCTATGGACGCCGCCCAGGTTACCGATCTAGTAAAACAAGCACTGCCCGATTGCGAGGTGCAGGTGCAGGTTGATGGCAACCATTACCTCGTGGTCGCGGTGGGTGAGGTATTCGAAGGCCTGCCAACCATCAAACGGCAGCAAATGATTAACAAGGTACTGTTCCAGCACATCATGGACGGCACCATTCACGCCCTTCACCCGAAGGCCTACACCCCGAGCGAGTGGGCCGAGCGGCAGGCCAACGCCTGAACCGAACAGGACAGATATTGTGGATAAACTTCTGATCAGGGGGCGCAAGCCTCTGGATGGCGAGATTCGCATCTCCGGTGCCAAGAACGCGGCGCTGCCGATTCTGGCAGCCACCCTGCTGGCGGATGAGCCGGTGACCGTTGGCAACCTGCCGCACCTGAACGACATCACAACGATGATCGAACTGCTTGGCCGGATGGGTGTCGAGCTGCTGATAGACGAGAAGATGAGTGTTGAGGTTCACGCCAACACCATCAAGCATTTTCATGCGCCCTATGAGCTGGTGAAAACCATGCGCGCCTCTATTCTGGTGCTGGGCCCGTTGGTGGCGCATTTTGGTGAGGCAGAAGTTTCCCTGCCTGGCGGTTGTGCCATCGGTACCCGCCCGGTCAACCTGCACATCCACGGCCTGGAACTGATGGGCGCGGATATCAAGGTTGAGAATGGTTACATCAAGGCCAAGACCAACGGCCGTCTGAAAGGTGCCCATATCTTTATGGATACGGTGACGGTAACCGGCACCGAAAACCTGCTGATGGCTGCAACCCTGGCTGAGGGTAAAACCATCCTTGAAAACGCCGCCCGTGAACCGGAAGTGGTTGACCTGGCCGAGTGCCTGATTGCCATGGGCGCTGACATCAAGGGCCATGGCACCGCCACGATCGAGATCAATGGCGTAGAGCGACTGCACGGTTGCCACTACAACGTGCTGCCGGATCGGATTGAAACCGGTACCTATCTGGTGGCTGCGGCCGCCACGGGCGGCCGGGTGAAGCTTAAAGATACCCGCGAAGACCTGCTTGAGGCGGTATTACTGAAGCTGGAAGAAGCAGGTGCCCATATCACCACCGGGCCGGACTGGATTGAGCTGGATATGAAGGGTAAGCGCCCGAAGGCGGTTAACCTGCGCACGGCGCCATACCCCGCTTTTCCGACGGATATGCAAGCCCAGTTTGCGGCGATGAACGCCGTGGCCGAGGGCACGGGGACGATTGTAGAGACGGTCTTTGAAAACCGCTTTATGCACCTGCAGGAGCTTATTCGCATGGGCGCGGATATCACTCTGGAAGGTAATGCCGCCATCATTAAAGGTGTGGGGCATCTGACGGGCGCGCCGGTTATGGCCACGGATCTGCGAGCCTCGGCCAGCCTGGTTATCGCTGGCCTGGTGGCCGATGGCGACACCATCGTAGACCGCATTTACCACATAGACCGTGGCTATGAATGTATTGAGGAAAAACTGCAGCTGCTGGGCGCAAGTATTCGCCGTTTGCCGGCATAATGAACCAACGGGACCCGGAAAGACCCATGACAGATTCCATCACCATCGCCTTGTCAAAGGGACGAATTCTCGAAGAGACCTTGCCGCTGCTGGCTGAGGCCGGTATTGAGCTGGTCGATGACGTGAAGAAGTCCCGCAAGCTGGTGTTCCCGACCACAGACCCGAACGTGCGGATTCTGATTATCCGTGCCACCGATGTGCCCACTTATGTGCAGTATGGCGGGGCCGATCTTGGAGTCACGGGCAAGGATGTGCTGATGGAGCACGGCGGGGAAGGCCTGTATGAGCCGCTGGATCTGAACATTTCCCGCTGCAAGCTGATGACTGCGGGCAAGAAGGGTGAGCAGCCGCCGGCCGGGCGAATCCGGGTGGCCACCAAGTTCGTCAATCTTGCGCGGCGTTATTATGCGGCTCAGGGGCGGCAGGCGGATATCATCAAGCTCTATGGGGCGATGGAGCTGGCGCCGATTCTGGATCTGGCGGATGAGATTGTCGATATTGTGGATACGGGCAATACTCTGAAGGCCAATGGGCTGGAGCCTCGGGAGCTGATTGATCATATCAGTTCGCGGTTGGTGGTTAATCGGGCTTCTATGAAGATGAAGCATGGGCAGATTAATCCCATCATAGAGAAGATGGCGGTTGCGGTGGATCGCCGTCGTGGTTCGGGTTCGGGTTCGGAGTAAGGCTTCCTTCTTTTTGGGAGTATGTCAGCCCACAGGGAAGGCCTTCCAAAACACGCTCCTTCGGCACATCCCTGTGACGCTTGGGCTCCGCCATCCATGGCTCCGCACAGTTTTGGAAGGCCTTCCCTGTGGTCTTCCGCATACTTTTGAGTTCGGAAGCCCCAAACATCGTTGAAAATACCCCGAACTGCTGGCGGGTAATCCGGCAGAAATCAGTATTCAATCCAACGCAGGATTAACGAGATGAACGACAGAATCACCAGACTGACGACAACCCAGAGCGACTTTGACAGTGCGCTGGCCAAGCTGTTGGCGTGGGATGACAGTGTTGACCATCAGGTGAATGAATCGGTTCGGCATATCCTGCGTGAGGTGAAAACCCGCGGCGATGCGGCGGTTCTGGAGTTTACCGAGAAGTTTGACCGGTTGAAGGTCGGCTCCATGGCCGAGCTGGAGATGGACAAGAGCCGTCTTCAGGAAGCGTTGGAGCGGATTCCTCAGGATCAGCGGGTGGCTCTGGAGAAGGCCGCTGAGCGGGTTCGGGATTACCATGAGCGGCAGGATCAGAAGTCCTGGCAGTATGAAGACGAGGACGGGACGATTCTGGGGCAGAAGGTGACGCCGCTGGATCGGGCGGGGCTTTATGTGCCCGGCGGTAAGGCAGCGTATCCGTCTTCGGTGCTGATGAATGCCATTCCGGCGAAGGTGGCGGGTGTCGGTGAGTTGATCATGGTGGTGCCGACGCCGGATGGTGTGGTGAACGACATGGTTCTCGCGGCGGCCGCGATTGCCGGAGTTGATCGGGTGTTTACGCTCGGGGGCGCGCAGGCTGTGGCGGCGTTGGCCTACGGTACTGAGACTGTGCCGGCAGTGGACAAGATTGTCGGCCCTGGCAATATTTTTGTGGCTACGGCCAAGCGGGAAGTGTTCGGGGTTGTGGGTATCGATATGATTGCCGGCCCGTCCGAGATTCTGGTGATTTGCGATGGCAAGACAGACCCGGACTGGATCGCTATGGATCTGTTTTCCCAGGCCGAGCACGACGAGCAGGCCCAGAGTATTCTGATCAGCCCGGATGCGGCTTTTCTGGATGCGGTGGAAGCCAGCATCAACAAGCTGCTGCCGACCATGGAGCGGGAGGAGATTATTCGCACGTCCATGATTGGCCGTGGTGCGCTGATTCACGTGGCCGATTTGAAGGAAGCGGCGGAAGTCTCCAATCGGATTGCTCCGGAACACCTGGAACTGTCGGTGGAAGATCCGCAGGCGATGTTGGACGACATTCGCCACGCCGGCGCCATTTTTATGGGCCGTTACACCGCTGAAGCCCTTGGTGACTACTGCGCCGGCCCGAACCACGTGCTGCCTACCAGCGGTACGGCAAGGTTCAGCTCGCCGCTGGGCGTTTACGATTTCCAGAAACGCTCCTCCCTGATCGGCTTCAGCCCCGAGGGTGCCGACCGGATGGGGCGGGTCGCCTCTGTGCTGGCGCGCGGTGAGGGCCTGACTGCTCACGCCCGTTCAGCGGAGTACCGTATCAATGAGTAAGTTCTGGAGCGCGCTGGTCAGCGAATTGCAGCCGTATGTGCCGGGTGAACAGCCGAAAATGGCCAACCTGGTCAAGCTGAACACCAACGAAAATCCCTTCGGGCCATCCCCGAAGGTGATTGCCGCCATTCAGTCTGAGCTGAATGACAACCTCCGCTTGTACCCGGACCCGGAAGGGCAGGCGCTGAAAGAAGCGATTGCAGCTTATCATTCGGATTACGGTATTTCCGCCAAGCAGGTGTTCGTGGGTAACGGTTCCGATGAGGTTCTGGCACACATCTTTCAGGGCCTGCTCAAACACGATAAGCCCATCCTGTTTCCGGACATCACCTATAGTTTCTACCCGGTGTACTGCGGCCTGTATCAGATCGAAAGCGATGTCATCCCATTGACTGAAAGCTTCGAAATCAACCCGGACGATTACAAACGCCCCAACGGCGGCATCATCTTCCCGAACCCAAATGCTCCGACTGGCCGTTACCTGGGCCTGGAGCACGTCGAAGATATCCTTAAGTCCAATCCGGACAGCGTGGTTGTGGTAGATGAAGCATACGTAGACTTCGGTGGGCAGACGGCTATTTCACTGGTTAACCAGTATCCGAATCTGTTAGTCAGCCAAACCTTGTCCAAGGCCCGCTCTCTGGCTGGTCTTCGGGTAGGCTTTGCCGTGGGTAATGAGGAGTTGATCGAAGCGTTGAATCGGGTAAAAGACAGCTTCAACTCATACCCGCTCGATCGCCTTGCTCTGGTTGGCGCGATCGCCGCATTTGAGGACCTAGAGTGGTTTGAGAAATGTTGTGGCGGTGTGATTGAGGAGCGTGAACGCGTAACCTCTGAACTGGAGCGCCTTGGCTTTGAAGTTCTGCCCTCAAAAGCAAACTTCGTCTTCGCCCGTCACCCGAGTCACGAAGGTGCCGATATCGCCTCCAAGCTCAGAGAGCAAGGTATTATCGTTCGTCACTTCAACAAGCTGCGCATTGGCGACTTCCTGCGAATTACTATTGGCACCGCTGAACAAAACAATGCTTTGATCAAGGGGCTGGATTTCCTCTAGGCTTTCGCCGGGGCTGAACGAGGAATCGGCGCGCATAAAGTCTGGAGCGAGGGGCCGGAGGGGCTTTCCAAAAATGTGCGGAGCCACGGATGGCGGAGCCCAAGCCGCACATGGATGTCTCGAGGCGTTTTTTGGAAAGCCCCTCCGGCCCCTTGCTTTGCAATAAGGCCTGAAGCGCCGATACCGAAAACTCCGAATCATGGAGGTTCAATATTATGGCAACCCGTATAGACATCCTAAAGAAGATTGATGAATGGCTACAGCCGGAGAACTTTCAGGACTACGCCCCGAACGGCCTGCAAGTAGAGGGTAATGAGAACGTAGCGACCATCGTTTCCGGAGTGACAGCATCGCAGGCGTTGATCGACGAAGCGGTGAAACAAAACGCCGATATGATTTTGGTTCACCACGGCTACTTCTGGAAAGGTGAAGATCAGACCATCCGCGGCATGAAAAAGAACCGCATCAAGCAGCTGCTGGATAACGACATCAACCTGGTGGCCTACCACTTGCCGCTCGATGACCACCCTGAATACGGCAATAACCGCCAACTCGCCAATGTCCTGAATATTCAGAACCCCACGCCGATCGGCGGACTGGTTTGGCAGGGCGAGCTTTCTGAACCAATGACTCCGGAAGCGTTCGGTCTCCACATCGCCAGAGCCCTTCACCGGCAGCCCCTTCATGTTGGTAGTGGCCCCGAAAAAATCAAAACCGTAGCCTGGTGCACCGGTGCTGCCCAGGGGTTTATTAATGCAGCGCTGAATGCAGGGGTTGATGCTTACATCAGCGGGGAAATTTCAGAGCCGACCACTCACGCTGCCAGAGAGTGCGGAATCCATTACTTTGCAGCGGGCCACCACGCCACAGAGCGCTATGGTGTCCAAGCGCTGGGAGAGGCGTTGGCCAGGGAGTTTGAAGTGAAACACCAGTTTATTGACTGTGATAATCCTGTCTAGTTTCTTGGCTTCTTCAATGGAGAGCAGAGTCATCGTAAGCAGGGTAGAGGCTCGCTGAGGGATCTGGTGGTTGGGCTGGGGATGGCTTTCCAAAAATTTCGAAGGCCATGGATGGCCTGAGAGAAGCGCACATGGATGTGCTCGTAGCGGTTTTTGGAAAGCCATCCCCAGCCCAACCAAACTCCGCTGGCAGATGGCTTGTACCGTACTTGAAGACCTCGGTGATCAAGCAGACCTCTTGGTACCATCCGCATTCAGGCCATAGTCCTCGGCCAAGGTACCCTTGTCTTCAGGGTCGGCTTTTGGGGCATAATCCCGTGGTGGCTCTGAGTTTTCATCACTGCCGTGCTCCAACCGGCCAGAGCCGTCCTGTCCAAGCTCCTCCAGCCAGTCCTCATCATTGCAAAGCCGGTTTGCGCCGCGCGCCATATGCTGATTTACATCGCGATAAGCATCATTAAACCGGCGCAGCAGATGCGCAGACTCCATGAAATGCTCATTAACCTGTGCCTGATAGCGAGTAAACTCACTGCGCAATTCTTCAATTTGCTGCTCTGCCCGGCGCTGCCGGAGCGTTGCTCCCTGGCCTGAACGGCCCACCAGAATCCCGATGACAATGCCAACCACCAACGCGGCTACCGCCGCCAGAATCAGGTTTGTCATATAATAACGTCCTTTCGTTGCATGCGAGTGAGCTATTCCTCATTCAAAGAGTATAACTCCCCTGACTGATTGAGCCCATGGCCAGGCACTGAGCGAATCGTCGTATTGCCCTGGCGTCCCGTCTGGCTAAGGAATAAGCCAGACGGGACGCCAGCACCCGCCCGGCGTGGCGAAACAGTGCGAAATAAGCGACAATACCGCGCCGAAAATCCAACACCATTACAATCCCGGGAAACCCTGATGACAGCAGCCATGTCTTCTGAAACCGTCGCGAACCTGAGCCCTTGGGAACGTTACCAAAAGGATCTTGAACGCCCGGACTTTCACAAAGACCCGGCCCAGGAAGATGCCATCCGCCGCCTTCAGGCACTGTACGACAAACTGGTCGATGCCGAAAGTCAACGCCACAAAGGTCTGGCAAAACTGCGCCGTAAATTGAAGAAAGGCAAAGAAGACCCAGTCAAGGGGCTCTATTTCTGGGGTGGTGTGGGCCGCGGCAAGACCTATCTGATGGATACCTTCTACGAGGCATTGCCGTTTGACCGCAAGATGCGGGTGCATTTTCATCGCTTCATGCAGCGGGTTCACAATGAGCTCAAACAGCTTAAGGGCGAGAAAAATCCGCTGGACAGGGTGGCCAAAAAGTTTGCCGATGAAACCCGCGTTATCTGTTTTGATGAGTTCTTTGTCTCCGATATCGGTGATGCGATGATCCTCGCCACCCTGATGGATGGCCTGTTTGGTCGCGGTGTTACCCTGGTATGCACATCGAACATCGTGCCTGATGGCCTCTATAAGGATGGCTTGCAACGGGCCCGTTTCCTGCCGGCTATCGAGCTGGTGAAGAAACATACCGACGTGGTGAACGTCGACGGCGGCGTGGACTACCGGTTGAGAACCCTTGAACAGGCTGAGCTTTACCATTGCCCGCTGGACGACCAGGCCGATGTCAGCCTGCGCACCAGCTTTGATGCCCTTGCCGTCGAGGCGGGCAAGCACAGCAAAACCATGGAAATCAACGGCCGCAAAATTCCGGCCGAGGCCCACGCAGATGATGTGGTGTGGTTCGATTTTAAATCCGTGTGTGACGGCCCGCGGAGCCAGAACGACTACATCGAAATGGCGCGTCAGTTCCACGCCATCATCATCAGCAACGTGCCACAGCTGGGTAAAAACAATGACGACCAGGCGCGCCGATTTATCAACATGATTGACGAGTTCTACGACCGAAACGTCAAGGTCATCATCTCAGCCGCTGCCCCGATCACCGAGCTCTACACCGGCGGCCGCCTGAGCTTCGAATTCGAGCGCACCGAATCCCGCCTGCTCGAAATGCAATCCCGGGAATACCTGGAAGCGCCCCATAAGCCATAGGGTCTGTCAAAGGGTCTGTCCCCGAACGGGGACTGACCCATTTTGGACTCCAGCTCCACAAAAGAGGTCTGTCAGAGGGTCTGTCCCTGAGGGGGACTGACCCATTTTGGAATCCAGCTCCAAAAATCAGTGCGGTTACAGGGTCTGTCCCCGAATGGGGACTGACCCATTTTAGAACCCAACTCCAAAAAGAGGGCCAGTCCCCACCCGGGGACAGACCCGTTACCAAGAGAGGTCACAACATGAGCCAAGACAACGTAGTCATCGTAAGCGGCGTACGCACTCCCATGGGCGGATTTATGGGCAGTCTCGCCCCGGTCTCAGCCCCTGAACTGGGCGCCATCTCCATCGCCGAAGCGGTCAAGCGCGCTGGCCTGCAGCCCGCCGATATCCAGGAAGTCATCATGGGCAACGTGCTGCCTGCCGGCCTCAAGCAAGGCCCGGCCCGCCAGGCCATGCGTAAGGCCGGCTTGCCTGACAGCACCGGTGCCACCACCATCAACAAGCTGTGCGGCTCCGGCATGAAAGCGGCCATGCTGGCCCATGACCTGATCAAGGCAGGCACCAACGACATCATGGTCGCCGGTGGTATGGAAAGCATGTCCAATGCACCTTACGTGCTGCTTGGAGCCCGCCAGGGCTATCGTATGGGGCCCGGGCAGGCTCCGCAGGATCATATGTTCCTGGACGGTCTGGAAGATGCGGAAACCGGTCGCCTGATGGGTTCCTTCGCCCAGGAAATGGCAGACAAGAAAGGCTACAGCCGGGAAGACATGGATGAGTACGCCATCCAGTCCCTGACTCGTGCCAAGAAAGCCATCGAAGAAGGCTTGCTGAAAGAAGAAATCATCCCCGTCACTGTAAAAACCCGCAAAGGCGAGGTGGTGGTGGAAGACGACGAGCAACCCCATGCCGCCAACATCGAAAAAATCCCGACCTTGCGCCCGGCATTTGCAAAAGATGGTACCGTGACCGCAGCAAACGCTTCATCTATTTCTGACGGCTCCTCCGCTCTGGTTCTGATGCGTGAATCCGAAGCCCAGAAGCGCGGCTTGAAGCCGATGGCCCGTATCGTGGCCCACAGCACCCAGTCCCAGCACCCGAGCGAGTTCACCTGCGCCCCGGTGGGAGCCATTGAAACCCTGTTCGCGAAAACCGGCTGGACCAAAGACGACGTTGATCTTTTCGAAATCAATGAAGCCTTCGCCATGGTTGCCATGATGCCGATCAAAGAACTTGGCCTGGACCCGGCCAAGGTGAATGTGCATGGCGGCGCCTGCGCCCAGGGCCATCCGGTCGGCTCCACCGGCTCCCGTCTGCTGGTCACGCTGATGCATTCATTGAAGCACTACGGCAAGAAAAAAGGCGTTGCCGCACTGTGTATTGGCGGGGGTGAAGCCACCGCCATGGCCATCGAAGTTCTGTAACACAGTCAAAGTGGTTGCACTCCCGAATCTTGTCTATAGTGAGGGAGTGCGAAAACACGGCTAAACGGAGAGTGACAGCAAAATCATACTTTTGACTGATCAAAGCCCCCAAAGGCCTTAGCTATAGTGCAAGCATCAGGGCACTGTATGCACAGCCGCCAAGACACCAAAATCAGAACAACCGAGCAGCGACTCAGAACAACAACGGAGTAGCCTTCCAATGACAAGAAAAACTCAACCGTGGCAGCGTTGGACCAAGTTACCGCTTGCCGTCGCCATAGCCGCCGGCGTGTCCGCCCCGGCCTCTGCTATCTCCTTTTATGTGGGAGATGTTGAAGCGCAGTTCAATACCACGTTGTCAGCTGGTGTGGGTTGGAGAACTCAAAGCCAGGATAAGCGCCTGATTGGCCAAGGCAACCTTGGCCCTGAGTATACTCCGGGGCAGCCGCTCGAGAACATCGGTGCGTCTACCAACAACTATGATGACGGCAACCTGAACTTTGACAAAGGCGATACCTACTCAAAGATTGTTAAGGGTAACAGTGAACTGTTCCTCGATTACTCTGTAGACAGCAATGTGCTGACTCGTGTGGGTGGTCTGGTACGTGGCCGTTACTGGTATGACTTCGAATTGAAAGACGAAGGTCGGGCGACTGACGATGTCGGGCAGCAGCGTGAGCTTAACGACCGCGCCAAGGCCAATGCCTCTGGTGGTGAAATTCTGGATGCTTACATTTTTACTGATTGGTACTTCGGCAATATGCCTGTCAGTGCCCGTTATGGTAAGCAAGTGGTTAGCTGGGGTGAAAGTACGTTTATCCAGGGTGGTATCAATACCATTAACCCGATTGACGTTCCTGCCTTCCGCGCCCCGGGCGCCGAGCTGAAAGATGCTCTGTTGCCGGTAGAAATGTTCTATGTGTCGGCTGGCCTTACTGATTCTATCACTGTAGAAGCCTTCGTTCAGGCTGACTGGGATCCGGTTCGCCCGGATGACTGTGGCACATTCTTCTCAACCAACGACTTTGCCGCTGACGGTTGCGGTCCGGTATTGTTGGCTGGCCAACTGCCTGACTCCCAGGCGTTAGCGCAGGGCTTTGTTGCACCGCGTCTGGCTGATAAAGAAGCAGATTCCAAAGACCAGTTTGGTGTGGCGCTGCGTTGGTACGTACCAGCACTGAACGACTCTGAATTTGGTTTCTACTACATCAAGTACAATAGTCGCCTGCCCTATGTAAGCGGCCTTGTGAGCAACCCGGCGTCGCCCAGTGCCACGCAGCAGAACGATCCGAATCTGCCGAATTCCACTTTTCCAAGTTATTTCATTGAGTACCCTGAGAACATTAATCTTTACGGTATCAGTGTGAACACTACCACTCCGGGTGGCTGGTCATTGGGCGCTGAGTATAGCTTCCGGGACAATGTGCCGCTGCAGTGGAACGCGTTTGAGTTGATCTTTGGTGGTCTTCAGCAGCGTGGGCCGAATGGCGAAGTGCTGAGTGGCCTGGAGCGCCAGCGCCTTGCAGAATCCAATAACGCCAACCTGGCTGGCAAGCCTGTAGAGGGCTATGATCGCTTCAAGGTGTCTCAGGCACAGTTTACTCTGATCAAGTTCTTTGATCAGGTGATGGGCGCAAGCCGTATGTCTCTGATCACCGAGTTTGGTGCAACCTATGTGCACGACCTTCCCGATACATCAGAAGCTCGATACGGTCGTTCTGGTACCTTTGGCATTGGCGCTCTCCCGCTGGATTCCGGTGCGGACTTTTGTGCGCTTGGTGCAAACATCAACACCAACTACTGTAACAACGAAGGGTTCACCACGTCCTTCTCCTGGGGCTACCGTTCCCGCCTGGTGTGGGACTACCCCAACGTTTTTGCAGGCATCAACCTGTCTCCCCAGCTGGCGTGGAGTCATGACGTGAAAGGTTATGCACCGCAGCCCGGTGGAGCCTTTAACGAGGGCAACAAATCCATCGGCCTGTCTCTGGAAGCGGTTTACCAGAACAAAATCACCGGTAACATTGGTTACACAAACTTTTTCGGTGGCAAGCCGTATAACGAGTTGACCGACCGTGATTTCGTGAGTGCTAGCGTCTCTTACTCATTCTGAACCGGACCGAATTCGTTTAACGAGGTAATTTAAATGAAACTGAACAAGAAACTACTGGCCACAGGCGTACTGGCTGCAAGTCTCTTTGCGGGCCAGGCCTGGGGCGCGGTTTCTGCTGAAGAAGCAGCCAAACTGGGCGATACTCTGACACCGATGGGTGCGGAGCGCGCAGGCAACGGTGGCGACATCCCTGAGTGGACAGGTGGCATGACCACCCCGCCGGCAGGCTATAAGGGTGATGGTATTTATGTAAACCCATTCCCGAACGAGCAGCCAAAGTTCGTCATTGATCAGAGCAACATAAGTCAATACGAAGACAAGCTGTCCCCTGGCCAGATTGCCATGATTCGGCAGTACCCGAATTACAAGATGCCGGTTTACACCACGCATCGGACGGCAGTCTACCCTCAGGACATCATGGATGAGACGGTAAAGAACGCTACTCGTTCCGAACTGATCCAGAATGGTAATGGTATTGGTAACTATGCCAATGCTACTCCGTTCCCGATCCCGCAGAACGGCCTTGAGGCGATCTGGAACCACATTACCCGTTATCGTGGCGGGTCTGTTCAACGTAACGTTGGCCAGGTTACACCAACCACTAATGGTGCTTTTTCTGTGGTCAAATTCCAGGACGAGCTGACCTGGAACCGTTACCTGTCTGACTATCAGGAAGGGCAAGACGACAACGTTCTGTTCTATTTCAAGCAGGCCATTACCGCTCCGGCCCGACTGGCGGGTAACGTTCTGCTGGTACACGAGACCCTGGATCAGGTGAAAGAGCCTCGCCGTGCGTGGATCTACAACGCCGGTCAGCGTCGTGTTCGTCGCGCTCCACAGGTGGCTTACGATGGCCCGGGTACCGCGGCTGACGGCATGCGTACCTCTGATAACTTCGACATGTTCAACGGCGCTCCCGATCGTTACAACTGGGAACTGGTCGGCAAGAAAGAGATGTATATTCCTTACAACTCTTACAAGCTTGTTGATCGTAACCTGAGCTATAGCGACATCATCAAGGCTGGTCACATCAACCAGGACCTTACCCGTTATGAGCTGCATCGTGTGTGGCACGTACGGGCCACCCTGAAAGACGGTGAGCGTCATGTGTATGCCCAGCGTGACTTCTACCTGAACGAAGACTCCTGGCAGGCGTCGGTCATTGATCATTACGACGGCCGCGGCGAGCTGTGGCGTGTGGCTGAAGCCCATGGCATGCAGTTCTACGATCAGGATGTGCCCTGGTACGCCATCGAAGTTCTGTATGATCTGCTGTCTGGTCGCTACCTCGCGTTGGGTCTGACCAACGAAGAGAGCAATCCGTACAGCTTCGGTGTTAGCCGCCAGTCACGGGACTACACGCCGGCCGCGCTGCGCCGTGCAGGTACCCGATAACAGGCGAGTTTGGCAGTAACTGAAAACGGCGGGCCTTTGGCCCGCCGTTTTTTTGTGGCCGTAACCGAACTTTTGGTGTTAAAAATTCGCCACTGACAAACTTTTTACACGTCAAAATTTTGCAGCTCACCCCACCTTTGGTTTAACCTTCTTCCAAGCAACTCATACTAAAGGCGTACCCGATGCAGGACGCCAAGCCATAATCCGTGAAAAGAAGATTCTTTTTACGCCGGCCTGTTGATAGCAGGAAGCCGGTTTTAAATGGGGCAGTGCGTGAAATCCTATAATGATGGCTGTGCAGCCAACGATGAATTTCAGTCCGCCAACAATGGCCTTGCGCATGGAGAGCTTGTGCGAGACCTTCTGGAGCAAAGGCTTCAGATGCCGGCAATTCCTGTCTCCAGGCTAATCCGGCCAGAGCTGGACCAGCAGATCCTGGCCGCTATGTCGCCAGGACATCTGTTGTTTCTGGAGGCGCCCAGTGGTTATGGCAAAACCCACTCCCTGGTCAGCGCGCTCAATGCTGCGCCGGATGCCAGTATTCGTTGGGTTACACTTAACGGCGGTGACAACGCCCCTTCTCGTTTTCTCTCACTGTTGGCCACGGCCCTTGGTCTGTCTGAGGTCTCAGCGCCAAATGGCGGTACTTTCCAGGATCATCTTTCTGTTCTTCTGGTCACCAAAGCCCGACAGAAGGAGTCCAATCGGGATGTACTGGTTCTGGATAATCTTCATCATCTGACGAACCCGGCTGTGGTGGGATTACTCCATCAACTGGCTACGAACATTCCTGGCAACCTGGCGGTGGTGATGGCATCACGTTTACCCCTGCCGTTTGAGAGCCACACGCTGGATCTGCAGGGTGTCTACCAGCACTTGTCTGTGGATCGCCTCGAGTTCTCCCGGTCGGAAACGTTCGAGTTTTTTCAGCAAGCACGTGATGAACGCCTGATTACCAGTGTGGCCATCGACCACCTGTACAACCTGACGGAAGGCTGGCCAACCCCATTGGCCCTGTACCTTCGTGAGCTCGCTCGTGGCGATGAAAGAAAGCCGGTTCACGAAACCGAGTCCGTGGAACGGTTTATCAAGAGCACCGTGCTTGCGCCGTTGGCGCAGTCACAGGTTCGCAGTTTGCGAGTGATGGCGGAACTCGAAAGCTGTTCAGATGAGCTGTTCCTGACACTGGAGGGCACCACCGCAGAGCCGGATATGCCGCCATCGTCGGCGGCGGAACGCGGATTGCCATTAAAGCAGGTGCCGGGGAGGGGGCGTTGGTATCGTTTGAACCCATTGCTCCAAGCCTGGTTACAGGCGCCCATGATGGGCGGTTATGCCACCCGTATGTTGATGGCAAGCCGTTGGTTTGGGCAACGGGAGCAGTTTCCGGAGGCGCTAAAGTACGCCTTGCTGGCGGGTGAAAATGATGAAGTCATACGCATCGCGTCCGAGGGCACCGAGGCACTGCTGTTGGGGCAAGACACGGCGTCGTTGCTGACGCTGCGACGAAGCCTGCCTGCCCAGTTGCTGGAGCGGAGTGCTAGGCTGCGAATCGTCTACGGCTGGGTTCATGCGATTGGTGGCCAATTCCGCCAGGCGAGAGAGTTGCTCGAATCGTTCAGTGTGTCAGATCTAAGAGAACAGGAAGCCCGAATATACGCCCTTAAAGCGTTTATCCTTCGTGGTGAGGGCTTTGTGGCACCTGCGCTTGAGATGGCTGACAAGGCGCTGGCGACGGGAGGCTTGTCTACCCAGGCGCAACTGGTGACTCAAATTGTCAGGTCCAGTGCGTTATGCGCTGGTGGGTACTTTCAGGCAGCGCGGGATGCCAATCGAACCGCTGCAAAGTTGGCTCGGGAAGCTGGCGACTCTGGTTCTGAAGCACTGGCAGTCTATGCTCACGCCAGGATTGAGCTGGGCAAGGGTGCTCTGGGCCATGCAGAACAGCTTTTGCGAACCGGGCTGGATACCGCCATGCAAGAGCTCAGTCGGCCCGCCCGTATTGGGGAAACACGGTTACAACTGAATCTGGTTCTGGTGCTCTGGCATAAAGGGCGTCTGAAAGAGGCCGATCGCCTGTTGGTGAGCTGTGCCCGGCATGCGGAGCAAACTCGTGATCTGGGGCTGCTGCTGGCTATGGCGTTGAGGGTTCTGATGTGTCGGGCTCAGGGCCGTATGGATGACGCTTTTGTATGGATTGGCCGTGCCGAACGAACCATGCATTCCTGGCAGGTTGACGAGTCTGTTTACCTGCCGGTACTTGAAGCGCTGAAGGCGAGCTGTTGGTTGGCCTGCGGTCAACCTGAGAGCGCCTCTCAGGCGATGACAAAGCTGGCACCTTTCCGTAAGGACGGCTGTGTTCCTGAACTGTTCCCGATGATTCCGGGCTTGCTGGACTGTTTGCAGGTGCGGATTGATCTGGTGAACGGCGACCTGATTCGGGCCAGGGAACATCTCTCTGCTGTGTATCACCGGTACGAAGACACCTTACCCTGGGGGCTTCTGCTTCATGCGGGCCTGCTCGATGCGGTGCTCCTGACGGAAGAAAAAGGGCTGCCTGCTGGCAGGCGACAGCTGGAAAGCGTCGTTCGGGAGGCCGCCAGGGAACACTTCATCAGTCCTTTCGCAGAACTGATGCAGGAGCTACGCCCCCTCATGGAAAAGACCTTCAGGGGGTTGGAGAAATGTCCCTTTACCAGTGCGTTGGGCGAACTGTTTGGTATCGAGGGCGCGGTGGTGGTTGCCGATGCGCTCGCGGAACCAATCAGTGACCGGGAGCAGGGTGTTCTTGAGTTGATTGCCAAGGGCCTGTCAAACCAGGAAATCGCAGACAAGCTGCATATCTCGCTGCATACCGTGAAAACCCATGCCCGAAGAATCAACGCCAAGCTGGAAGTGAAGTCCAGAACCCAGGCGATTGTTCGAGCCCGGGAGTTGGGTCTGCTGTAATTAGCCCCCGGCCTTCAGCTCCTCAATCCGGGCGTCTTTCTCTGCCCATATCTCGCTTATCCAGCGCTGGAAGTCCACGCGCAGCTCCCGGTTACCCTCGTAATCCATGCCCAGAAACCGCTCGGGTACCTCCCGGGTGCGAATGTCGATAATGATTTTGTCTACCCTGCCGCACAGGTAGTCCCAGATTCCAGGCGTTCCTTTAGGGTAGACAATGGTCACATCAAGCATGGTATGAATCATCTCGCCCATGGCGCCAAACACGAAAGCTGTTCCACCGGCGCGGGGTTTCAGCAGGTTTTTATAGGGTGAGTTCTGGCGGGCCTGTTTTTCTGTTGTAAAGCGGGTGCCTTCCATAAAGTTGAAGATGGTCACCGGCGTGTAGCGAAATTTCTCACAGGCAGCTCGGGTAGCTGCAATGTCTTTGCCTTTCAGTTCCGGACGCTTGGCGATCTGCTCTTTGGTATGGCGATGCATGAACGGAAAATCCAGCGCCCACCAGGCGACGCCTAGCAGTGGTACCCAGATCAATTGCTTCTTGAGGAAGAATTTCAGCAGGGGAATCTTGCTGTTCAATACGTACTGAATCGCCGGAATGTCTGTCCAGCTCTGGTGGTTACAGGTCACGAAGTACCAGTGCTTGCGGCTGAGTTCCTGAGCGCCCCGAACGTCCCATTCAACTTTGTGGAACAGTTTTACCAGTGTGTTATTGAAGCCTATCCAATACCAGGCGATGCCATTGACGATCACAGTGCAGACCTTACGCACGGCCGTGACCGGGATCACCAGTTTGATGATGGCGAACAGCAGCAGGAACGGAAGGAAAACAATGGTATTCAGCAGGATAAGCAGAACCACCAGAACCCCTTTCAATGGGGCGGGCAGGAAATTGAGCATGGGCACTATCTCTGTAGGTTCAGATTGTAATGTCAGCCTTCAAACGGGCTGGCCAAGGCGCCTTCCGCGCCGGGAAGCAGCGCAGTATCTGCCTTTACTGAGGCCAGTTGTTTGAACTTGGCGGGGGTGCGCTCTCCCAACAAATTCCTGAATTCCTGATCATAGAACTCAAGGTTGTTGTAGCGAATCATGGAGCGAATCTCTTTTATATACTCCTCACCCCGTTCGGAATAGCCAAGTAGGCCTTCCGCCATTGCCAGCCCGGAAAGCGGCTGTTCCGCCTGGCGGTTCTGCAATCGGAGGTCTCTGACCAGTTGGTAGGTGGGGTGTCGGTTCAGGTTCTGGATATACGAGCGAACGGACTGATAGGGAGAGGAGAATTTTGCCACCTCATGGCTGGCCCCTTCAACACGGCTCAGGGGTACAAGACCACAGCCTTTGCTGAAGCACCACTGACCGAACAGGTTATTACCCTCAGTGGCAAAGCGAGACGTGCCCCAGGCAGATTCATTGGCTGCCTGGGCAAGAATCAGCGATGGCGGAATAACATCCAGGCGCTTTCGTAACAGTGCAAACTGCTCATCGCTCCCCGTTGCGGCGTCAACCCTGAGTCTCTGCGCCTGATCGGTCAGCCATCTTTCTTCCCGGTTTGAGAGCTCGGCTTTTTTGGCAAGCGACTCAAGGTATTCGCGCTCTAGCAGAATGCGGGAGTTGGCAAGAACAATCCGTGGGTAAAGAAACGAGAAGAACGCTACTTTACGTTCGGTGGCATCACGATAGACCGAAAAGTCGGGAAGGTCGTCCTCTGCCCAGGCTGGGAGGCGGGGAAGCGATGCCAGAACCACTTCATCATCACCGTTACCTTCACCAGAATAATCTGGTGGAACGTAAAGAGCACCGGCTACAGCGAACAGAGTCAAAGGAACAAACAGCATCAGCGCCCGGGTAACTGCAGTCATAAAACCTCTCATCTTTATGGGTATGTCAGGCGATATGACAGAAATTATAACAGGTTATACGAGAGCGTCCTGAGTATTGGTTCTGTTAGTCCGATTCCGGGATCACCGTGGCTATCAGTAACCCGGTCTGAAACTCGGGGCCGGTGTTATCCCGCAAGGTCAGAAATATCTGGTCACCTGTTCCTGTGTAGAATCCCGCGAGTGTGAGTTCGCCGCCGCTAAGAGTGATCTCGCCGTCTTCCGTTGCGGTGACGCCGAGTGAGGATGCCAGGCTGGCTTGCCTTGGCTCAGAGACGTTACTGGATGGGATATCGTGGTGAATCTCAAAGCCGGCAGCGTTAATGGTCGCGCCGCCTCCGTCGTCCAGTTCCAGCAAGCCGTTGTGGATCTGATGCATCCGACTGGTGTTATCGGTCATGGCGATGATAACCCCCTGAAGCCTGTAGCGGGCCGGCACCAGTGAGTCAGTGGGAGGCTGGCCGGCAATCACCAGGCCGTCGCCAAGGTAACTGTCATCCAGATTGAAGGCCATCAGTGAGCCGTCCGGGGTGGTGGCGCCAAGGCCCATGTCCGGTGTTCCACACTCTTCGCCGGGCTGGTCTTCATAGAGGGTCAACCTGCCCATATACTGGTCTGACTGGCTCAGGCGAGACAATCGGTTAGCCAGATTCCAGTCACCGGTTCCGGAACTTGCCTCTGCTCGCACCTGGCCATTACTGGCCCGGACAACCCGAAACTGATCGAGTGTCACCTCAGCTGCCAGCCGGTTGCCATCAGGGGTTTGGGTGTCCCAGGTGCCGTGCCCGGTTTCGAAAACCAGTGGGTCATCTTCATTGCCGAATCGGGGTGCGATATACACCAGGTTATAGCGTTGCTCTGCCAGTGTGGACAGACTGAAATCGCTGCTGCGCTCCAGGTGGAACTCAAACACAGAAAGGTAGTGGTCTTCCAAAGTGTCCTGGCGTTTGAGTTTGCCTCCCTCTTCCTGCAGCTCAATGGCTTTGCCGGCCGAGAAATAGCTGGTGAGCACGCGGTCCGGGCTGCTATCCGGCTCTGCCGGCGCGGAGGTGAATGCGTCCAGGTAATAGGGGTTTCGGGTCCAACCCGTGATTCTGCTGCTATCGCGGCCAGTCACACTCTGGTACAGGGCGCGGCCCGCCAGCAACCGGGCGGGGTCGATAGCATCAGCATTCTGGGCATCGCTTCGGGGTGGGGTGAGTGTGGCGGCCCCGGGAGCGCTTGAATGGCTGTTGCGCGCCCAAAGATCCGAACTCCGATTGAAGAATGTCTGGGAACCGCCGTTGTCAGTACCGTGAATGAGTGTTTGCCGATAGTACGGAATGTCGGTGGCCAAAGAGGTGACATTGATGTTGAACGCTTCAAAGGATGTGAGCGTGAGCGCTGGGTAAAGATAGGCGCTCCCGGTGGCGGTGAGCGCCTCTTCCTGGGCGGTACGGACACCCCATTGGCCGGCACCGAACGCATTGGATTCCCGGAAGGTCTGGCCAAGCTCCAGCCCCAGGAAGATCGAATTGTAATCGGCGGAACTGGCACGGACGGTGTCTGAGTTATCCTGGCCGAGCAGGGCATAATCTGCCATGGCAGCCACGTAGGCTTTGAAGTCGGCCCGGTTATCCAGCCGGTCGAGGGCGCTGGCAATACTCGCATTGGTGCCGATATCGATCTCGAAGTCATGTACCTGGTCCGCGACCGTGCCCCAGACGTACTTGTTCAGGCAAAGGCTGCTGTTAACACAATTCATGACCGTCTGGAAGTCGAAGGCATCGTAGCTCCCCAGCCCCTGCGCAACCAGATAGTGGGAAAACGGGTTTACCTTCACATCCCGGTCCGAGTCGGCGGCCAGGGCCTTGAGCGTCGTGCCGCGATAGGAGGCTTCGATAACAACATCGGGGCCGATGGGGACCCCATCCTCAAACGCAATGATCAGGTAACCATCATCGTCCGTGGCAGTTGAAAAACGCACCGTGCCAAGGTCTTTCCTGAGGGTATAGTCCGTACGGTAAACCTCGACACGGTCGGGCACCACAATCCGCAGATTCCTGCGCGTGGGTTCACCCTGCGGGGCAACGCTGGCCGGCACTTCCATGGTAACCCGGACTTCGTTCGGTCTCAGCCCGCGGGCGTTGTTGGAGTCGCCGGTGCTGCCAGGGCTGAAATCGTCCAGGGCATTGACGGCATTGCCGAACCGGTTGGGGATCTCCTTGACACCATCAATAGCGCTGTCGCCGCTGCAGGCGGTGAGTATCAGGGTGGCGGCCAGAAGGGTGGGGAGGTTCAATCTCATGCCAGACAATCCGTTGAGTAAGTATCCGGGAAGCCTAGCAACAAAAAGCGGGGGAGAGCGTGAGGAGTAGCACGAATCCGTTACCCCGCGAGTCGGCCGGGTAACGGATTCTGCATCGGTGAGAGGCGGTTAGAAGAAAATCTTGATGCCGGCCAGCACACCTTCATCCAGGTTGATGTCTGGGGAGCCGGCAAAGTCCAGCTCGGTGTTCAGGTAGCGGTAACCGGCAAACACCTCAGCATTACGAATTACACGATAGCTTCCGCGCAGTTCCAGGCTGGTCATGTCGTCGGAATCGCCGAATGACAGAATGGTTGGGGCGTAGTGGAGGCTACCGCTGAACGACAGGCCTGGTACGTCTGGCACATTCACGGTGGCAAAACCGCCAAGACCAACGGCGCCGCCATCCACATTGCGGCGGCGTTCATCATAAAAGACACCTTTGAGGCCTACACCGGCAGTAGTTGGCAGGTTGCCAATGGACGTACGGCCTTGCGCATGAAAGTCGAGGTTGCCGATATGGCGGCGGCTGTCACGGTAGGTGTAGCCTGCGCCCAGCTGAATATCGTTTTGCGCGCCGAAAAAGTTGACCTGGCCCTTTGCCGAGTTATTGGTCAGGCTCAGATCCAGATCAGCGGCGAACACAGGGGCGGCTGCCAGAGAAAGCGCCAGAGCGGAGATGCGGGTTACTTTCATGTTTACACCTTTATTGCTGTCGTTTGAGTTCAGACCGGCCGGAACTGCCGGCATCAGCGATAGTTATGACTGAGAGGATGGTAACGACCTGCCAACCGCATCACAACTTAAATGCCCGTAAGCCGTTGGAAAGGGTAGTCAGTCGGGCTGATGTGGCCTTGCTGATTCAGTGCCGGGTGGCTTCGTCGATCTGGTCGAGGTCATCCGGAGAAACGTTCTCGGCGGGTACCCGGTACTCTTCATTGGCCCAGGCGCCAAGATCAATCAGTTTGCATCGTTCGGAACAGAAAGGCCGAAATGGGTTGGTTTCCGTCCATTCGACAGACTTTTTGCAAGTGGGGCATTCAACATTCATATCAGAATCCGGGCTGTAGGTAACATGCCGGTGCTCAGGATTCAGCAGCGGCCTGGCAGTATTGTTCCAGTACTGCCCGTAGCATTTCAAGGTTGACAGGCTTGGCAACAAACGCATCCATACCGGCCGCCCGACAGCGTTCTTCGTCCTCTTCCATTGCGCTGGCGGTTAGCGCAACCACCGGCACCCGGGCCCGATGATGGTCTTCTTCCCAGCGGCGCAAGCGCCTGGTGGCTTCAAAGCCATCCATGCGGGGCATAACGCAATCCATGAATACCACATCAAACTGATGCCATTGCCAAAGGGCCGACGCCGCCTGGCCGTCGTTGGCAGTCATCACCTCACAGCCAAGCTTTTCCAGTAGCCGGCGTGTGAGGGTGCGGTTCACCGGGTTATCTTCAACCAGAAGAACCCGCATCCGCCCGCAGGGAATTTGCCGCTGTTTGACCGTGACATCGGTTATTGCCTGTAGCGAAAAGCGGGTCAGGAAGCGGCGTTCCTGTTTTTCGACATCCAGAAACAGCTGGTTGAGGATGGGGATCAGATACGATTCCCGCAGCGATTTGCTCAGGAAAGCGTCCGCCCCGGCCTGCCGAAAATGTTCGGCATCACCGCGCTGAGGATTGGATGAGAGAATCAGTAGTCGCATGTCGGCCCATTGCGGGTTACTGCGAATCTGCCGGCATAACAAATCGCTGTCCATATCGGGCACAAAACCATCAAGAATGATGGCGTGATATGGGTCGCCGGCATCGAAGGCCTGGCGTAGCGACGTCAGGGCCTCACCGGCGGCTTTCACTGCCTCGATCTGAACCTCATAGCGGGACAGCATTTCCAGTGTGATCTTGCGTGACAGTTCGTAAGAATCCACCACCAGGATCTTTCGCCCCCGGACCATATGGGAGTCTGGCCGAATACGGGTTGAGGCATCTCCGGCCGCCTGCAGGGTCAGCTCCACCCAGAACGTGGAGCCCTGCCCGGGGCGGCTTTCCAGATCCATGGAGCCACCCATCAGATCAACAAGCTGGCGGCAGATCGTCAACCCCAATCCCGCACCGGGCAGTTGCCGCTGGAACCGTTGGCCCAGCTGCACATAGGGTTCATACACCAGCGGGATGTCTTCGGGGTTAATGCCAACGCCGGTATCTTCAACCGCAAGGCGTAAGCGAACATTGCCCTCTTTCCGCCCGAGTACTTCTATGCTGATCAGCACATGGCCGGAATCGGTAAACTTGATGGCATTGGAGAGCAGATTGAGCAATATCTGCCGCAGCCGCACCGGGTCGCCGATCATCGCCCAGGGCAGGTTCTCATCAACCCGCATTTCAAGAGCCAGGCCTTTTTCCCTGGCCCGGGAACCCAGCATGTGGATCAGATCGTTGAGGGTTTCCCTGAGATCGAACGGAATGGCTTCCAGTTCCAGCTTACCGGCTTCCATACTGGAGATATCCAGCAGGTCATTGATAATGGCCGACAGGCTTTCAGACGCGTTAAGCAGTGTGCTGACATACTCCCGCTGTTCCTGATCCAGTGGGGTGTCGGTCAGAAGGTTGGCGTACCCCAACACCGACTGCAGCGGAATGCGCAACTCGTGGCTGACATTGGCCAGAAACTGGTTTTTGGCATGGTTGGCCCGAATGGCTTCATCGCGCTCGCCCTGGGTTTTGATCGTGGTCTGGCGCAGTGAGCGGGTGTCTTCCAGGATCTGCAGGCGCATCTTGTTGAGGGCCTGCTCAAGCTCTGACAGCTCATCCGGCCGGCGGGGCGGCTTTCGGCGTAACTGAAGTGGGTCAACCAGGGCATCGAGGTTTAGCTTGGCGGCGTAATCAGCCATGGTTTCCAGGTGCCGGGACAAGGTTACCCGAACGATCAACAACAGGCCGAGAGTGCCCAGCATCACCACCAGCGACTGGAACAACAGGTTCATCAGGGCCTGGTCCAGAACGTTCTCGTAGATTTGCTCAACGGAGGAAACAACCGTGAGTTCCCCGACCCGGCGGGGCTGGTCAAACGTGGATCGATTGAACTCAAGGGGAAATGTCTGGGAAATCACCCGGCCTTCCGGATATTGGCCAGTGCTGAATTCCTCACCCGTGGTGGTGATTACGCGGGCATACTGCACCGAGGGCATGGCCCGCATATCGTCGAGGCTGTTAGCCACCTCGCTGAAGTTCATTACCCAAAGGTTGGTGCCCATGCTGCCGGATATCAGCTCAACGGCCCGCTCCTGGCTCGACTGAAGTTCCGTTTTCTGGCGATCAAACTCGCCAATCATCTGCACGCCGGTCGCCACCAGAGACAGAATCAGGCTATAGAGCAGCACCCACCCCAGCAAGCGGAGAGCCAGCGGACGAACACCTAAACGCTTTAAAAACCGGTTGGAAAGCAAGGCACAAGTTCCCTGTGTCGACTACAAAATCACCAGCAGCAGTTTAACAGACGGATATCACTTCCACACGTATCTTTGAATCATCGTTCACAAACCGGAAACGTACATTGAGGTCATAAAGGTTGGCGCCGTAAATGCGCTCTTCATCTCGCCCGCGGCGAAAGGACGGCCTGGGGTCATAACTCACGACGTCTTCGATCAGCGCCCTCACATCCGGATATTCCTCTACTGGCAGGGTTGCCAGTTGCGCGGAGGCCTCAGGGCTGAATGCCACGTCGGCGCGCTCGGTGGGCGCAGACTCTGCCCAGCCGAGGGAAGCCTCTGGCACCGAATCGGCAAACGGCAAATAGGGTTTGATATCTAATATTGGCGTGCCTTCGATCAGGTCGTGGTCGCTGATGCGCAGAACCAGCTGCCCGTTTTTGCGAATCAACCCCTCGTTCCTGACCACGGACAAACCAAGGCTGTTCGGCCTGAAAGGCGAGCGACTGGCGAAGACGCCAATCTTTTTGTTACCGCCTAGCCGTGGGGGGCGAACCACCGGCCGCCACTCGGCGCGAATGGCCTCGTGGAACTGAAATGTAAGCCACAGATGACTGGCGGTTTCCAGGCCCCGAAAGGCGTCTTCCCGGTCAAACGGGCTCTGGATCAGCAGCTCGGCATGGGCATGGCGCGTAAGCCCTGGTTGGCGTGGCACCCCGAACTTGTCTTTGAAGCAAGAGCGGGTAATGGCAATGGGGGAGAGCGTGAGCGCTTCGTTTGCCGGTCGGGATTTGTGGCGTGGTCTGGTCATATCAGTGTCGGTCAATCATGCCTGAAAAGTACATTTCGATACGGAACACCACCGAGGCCTGATCTTTGAAACCCTCTTCTCTGGGAAACTCCAGGGCTGGAATCAGTTCCGCAAACAGCCAATCTTCGTACAAGCGATAACGCCATGTGAGATCGGCAAAGTAGGACGTGGTTCGCCACGATGGCTGACTTTCACCAAGGGCCCCCAGCCTGGGGGTGAGGACGGAACGATGGCTGAGCCGTTTACGCGTGCTGAAGATTTGTGCTGCTTCAAACTTGCGGTCCTGGTGCAACCACTCGAGCTCCGATGACGTGTAGAAATGCCAGCCGTTGCCAAGTGACCGGTCTGCGCCGAACCATGACCGCGCCCCCCATCCCCGGGTATGGTAGTAGTATACCCGCTGCTGTACATTCAGCGCCCAGGCATCATCCAGTTGCCAGCCCTTGCTGGCGGTGGTTCGCCAGAACATTTCCGGTGGCAACCTCAGGCGGCCGCCCACATCGGTGGACAGGTTGATGGCGTCGCCCACCTGTGCAAGGAAACGCAGTGCACCGGTAGTTTCCGTATCGGTACGGTTGGGCTCCGTGAGTTGCCTATCCCGTTCCCGTTCACCCAGCGAGATCAGTTCATCGCTTTCGCTCTCAATGACCAGGCGCAGCTTTTGCTGGGTGGTGGGAACATCCAGCCGGAACCTCAGCTCCGGTTTGAATTGCGCCGGATCACTGTACTCGGATTCTGCCGCAAACCCGATTCTCAGATAACTCTCGTTGTTTGGAAGCGAGTGAGAGGATCGGGACAAAGTGCGATCAGCCCAGGCGCCAAAGTTCTGGACCGTAGTGCCATGAATGCGTTCCTGGCGGATCACCCAGTTGCTGAGACTCATCCACCAGGAATCCTCTGGTTCTGCCCAGTATTCATCGGGTTCAAACGTGTAGAACGAATATGGGAGTGATTCCGGTGCCAGTACATCCAGAATGGCGGAATCTCGTACTGTAAACACTGGCTCTGCTGAATGAGCAAGCGATGAAACCAGCAACGTATGAAACAAAAGCGGGGCGGCCAGATGTCTCGGCCGGGGCTCCTTAACGAAACTCAAACAGGAACCGATTATGCAATTCACAAACCTGGCGCTCCACATCCTGTAAAGGGCGGTTATTATCAATCACAGCGTCTGCCCGTGAACGCCGCTCATCCCTGGCCATCTGCGCAGCCATAATGCGCTCAACCTGCGCCTGGCTATTATCATCCCGCGCCATGGTGCGTTCAATCTGAATGTCTTCCGGTACATCTACTACGACAATGCGGTCCACCAATTCATGCTGATCGGTTTCCAGTAATAATGGCGAAACCAGCAGAACATAAGGCTGGCTATAGGGGGCGTCCGGTGATTGCAGTTGCCTGACTAACTCCTCGCGAATGACCGGATGTAACAGGCGTTCAAGCCAGTGTCGCTCTTCCGGGTTCTCAAACACCCGCTGCCGAAGCGCCGCCCGGTCCAGTGCGCCGTCTGCCTGCAGAATCTCGCGGCCAAAATGCTCAGCAATCGCGGCCAACCCAGCCGTTCCAGGCTCAACCACCTCCCGCGCCACATCATCCGCATCCACCCAGTGCACACCCAAATCCCCAAAGATACGCACCACCGTAGACTTCCCGGAACCAATCCCGCCAGTTAACCCAACAATCTTCAAGCATCAAACTCCCAAAAACCCAAACCAAACCGCCTGAATCTCCGCCCCAAACCAAAGCCCCAACAACCCGGCTGCCGCCAGATAAGGCCCAAACGGAATTGGCACCTCACGCCCATGCTTTTTGAACACCATCAGCGCAATACCAACCACCGCCCCCACCAGGGACGACAGCAAAATCACCGCCGGCAACAACTGCCACCCCAGCCAGGCCCCCAGGGCCGCCAGCAGCTTGAAATCCCCATGCCCCATACCTTCTTTGCCAGTTACCAGCTTGAATAGCCAGTACACCGACCAAAGCGACAAGTACCCGGCAACGGCACCCCAGAAGGCACTGTTAAAATCTGTCAGCACACCAAAATAGTTCAACACCAGGCCGAGCCACATCAGCGGCAGGGTAATGCTATCTGGTAGCAACTGCGTGTCGAAATCGATCATCGTCAGCGCCACCAGGGCCCAAACCAGCAGCAAGGCCCAAAGCGCTGCTTCCGTTGGTCCCAGCAAAGCGATGGTCACCACTGAGAAGATCGCGGTGATGGCTTCAATAATCGGGTAGCGCTGTGAAATCGACGTTCCACAAGAGGAGCACTTGCCCCGCAGTACTAGCCAACTGATCACTGGAATATTCTCCCAGGCCCGAATCTTATGACCACAGGATGGGCAGGTGGAGGCTGGTTTGGAGAGGGAAAGGGGTGTTTCCTGCTTGCGCTGCTTTTCCGGTACCTCCAGAAACTCTTCACACTGGCAACGCCATTCCTGCTGCATCATTTTTGGCAGGCGTAGGATGACTACGTTCAGGAAGCTGCCGATGCAGAGGGAGAATAGGGTGACGGTTAGGTATAGGAGCCAGGGGGTGGAGAGGAATTGGTCTAGAGAGGGCATTCAAAAACTCATTGATAAGATTGATTGAGTGCCTGCTCCCCGGAAAGGGCGGGGAGCAGGAAAGGGTGGTGTTTAGCCGACAACTTGACCCATCTGGAAGATTGGCAGGTACATGGCGATGATCAGGCCGCCTACAAGAACACCCAGAACCGCCATAATCATTGGCTCCATCAGGGCGGTGAGGTTGTCGACCATATCATCTACTACAGCCTCATAGTGCTCGGCGACTTTACGCAGCATTTCGTCCAGATTACCGGATTCCTCACCGATTGCAGTGAGCTGCACCGCCATTACAGGGAAGATATCCTGCTGGCGCATCGTAGCCTGCAGTTGTGTGCCGCTTGAGACATCGTTTTTGATTCTCATAATGGCATCCCGGTAAACCGCGTTACCGGTGGCGCCGGCTACGGAGTCCAGTGCGTCGACCAGTGGAACACCGGCGGCGAAGGTGGTGGAGAGAACTCGGCCGAACTTGGCGACCGCAGATTTATCTAGGATCTCGCCAACAACTGGCAGCTTTAGGACATATTTGTCCACAATGTCTGAGAATTTCTGGGAGCGGCGCTTGGACTCTTTGAATAGGAAAATGGTACCCACAATGCCAAGAAGCACAACAAACCACCAGGTCTGCAGCCACTCCGACATATTTACTACCATCTGTGTAAACACCGGCAGGTCGGCCCCGAAGCCCTGGAACAAACTCTCGAACTGGGGAACCACTTTAACCAGCAGTATTGCGGTTACCACGATAGCGACCACAATAACCGCAATCGGGTAAGTCATGGCTTTTTTGACTTTCTTCTTGAGCAATTCTGTCTTCTCAAGATAAGTGGCAATGCGATCAAGCATTTGCTCAAGCGCACCGGCTTTTTCACCCGAATCCACCAGGTTGCAGTAGAGGTCGTCAAAATGTCTTGGGTGCTTGCGCAGGGCAGAAGCAAAACCGGTACCGGAGGAAATATCATTCCGGATACTCATCACCAGTTCCTGCAAGCCTTTGTTCTCAAGTCCGTCCGCCACAATATCGAAGCTCTGAACTAACGGTACACCTGCTTTCATCATAGTGGCCAGCTGGCGGGTCAGCATCGCAATATCAAACGGCGTGATCTTTTTACTGCCACCAAACAACGGCTTGGGCTTCTTCTTAACCTTGTCCGGGATAATGCCCTGCTTACGTAGCTGGGCTTTAACAAGAGCCAAGTTTGAGCCCGTGAGCTCTCCCTTAGTCTTGTTGCCCTTCCGGTCTTTACCTTCCCAAACGTACGATTCCAGCTTCTGCGCTTTTTCTGCCATGCTCAATCCTTCGTCACGCGGTTGGCTTCCTCAAGGCTGGTCACCCCTTCCATCACTTTCAGAAGGGCGGATTGCCTCAGGTTGCGGAAGCCTTCTGCCTGCGCTTGTTTTGCAATTTTTATGGAACTGGCCTCTTCCATAATCATGCTCGCCAGTTCTTCGGTAATCTTAACCACCTCGTAAATACCGACGCGGCCTTTGTATCCATTAGTGCATTTATCACAGCCCTTGGGGCGGTACAACGTGAAGCCTGTATCAATTTGTTCTTGTGTGAACCCTTCCTTCAAAAGCACGTCTTTCGGGATGTCTGCCGGCTGCTTACAGCTACACAACCGCCGGCCAAGTCGCTGAGCGATGATCAGGCTCACGGAGGTGGCGATGTTGAAGGCGGGTACGCCCATGTTCATCATCCGGGTCAGGGTTTCGGCGGCGCTGTTGGTGTGCAGGGTAGAGAGAACCAGGTGCCCGGTTTGTGCCGCTTTGATCGCAATGTTCGCGGTTTCGAGGTCCCGGATCTCACCCACCATGATCACATCCGGGTCTTGGCGGAGGAAGGCTCGAAGCGCTTCGGCAAATCCAAGGCCCACTTTGGTGTTCACGTTAACCTGGTTGATGCCTTCCAGGTTAATTTCCGCCGGGTCTTCCGCCGTGGAAATGTTGATGCCTGGAGTGTTCAGAATATTCAGGCCGGTATAGAGCGATACCGTCTTGCCGGAACCGGTCGGCCCAGTTACCAGAATCATACCTTGGGGCTGAGCCAGGGCATCCATATACAGTTGCTTCTGGTCTTCCTCGTAACCAAGCACGTCGATGCCCAGCTTGGCTTGGCTGGGGTCCAGAATCCGCAGAACAATTTTTTCGCCCCAAAGTGTGGGCAGAGTATTTACCCGGAAATCGATGGCCTTAGTTTTGGATAGCTTCATTTTTATCCGGCCATCCTGGGGGATTCGGCGCTCCGATATGTCCAGTTGCGCCATAATCTTTACCCGGGCAGAGATCTTCGGTGCGAGCTTGATAGATGGGCGGGATATCTCTTTGAGGATGCCATCGGTCCGATAGCGGACCCGGTAGATCTTTTCGTAGGGCTCAAAGTGAATATCGGATGCACCGCCACGAATAGCGTCCAGCAGCATCTTGTTCACATACTTAACAATAGGTGCGTCATCTACTTCGGTAGCACTGACGGCACCGTCGTCGTCCTGGTCACCACCCTCGGTCTCAACGCCCTCCAGGTCGGCATCGTCCAGGTCACCCATGGTGGTGTCCTGGGATTCGAGGTACTTGTCGATGGCAGCGCGAAGCTTGGCGTCGTCCACCAGAATCGCATCGGTGCTCAAGCCGGTGTTGAACTTGATCTCATCCAGGGCCTGAATATTTGTGGGGTCCGAAACTGCAATGAACAACCGGTTGCCTCGCTTATAGAGAGGCAGGGCGTTGTGTTTGCGTACCAGCTTCTCGTCAACCACCTTCTCCGGCATCATCTCCGTCAGAAACGAATCCAGATCCAGCACCGAGACGCCAAACTCCATGGCGGCAGAAAACGCCAGCTTGGAACTGTCTGCAAGGTGGTTCTGGGTCAGGTAGGTGATCAGTGGTATGCGATTCTGGGAAGCCTGAAGGAATGCATCCTTGGCGGTATCTTCTTCCAGAAGCCCGTCATCTACAAATCGACGGGCCAAGCCTGTCAGTGTCACGTTTCGGTTGTTGCTCGCCATAAATGCTCTGAGGAAAGTCTTGTAAGTGGCTGAAACTTGCGTTTATGAACACAGAGTTTAGATGCATGGCCGGGGTTTGGAAAGCGGGGTAGGTCTCAGGTTTGATCTTTCTCAAAGACATGTCGTTGAAATGTGCCTGTCGACTTGTGCTTGGGTAGGATGACAAAAAACGTCACTCCTGGACGTGGTGGGGCGAGGTTGTCGTAGGGTTTCTGTGTGTGATGTGTGTCACGGATGGCTGCAATGCACTGAATACACGCTTTTTTTTTACATTATCTTGCAATTGGCACGCTCGGTGCTTAACTTATCGCAGGCTCAGCGCGGCTGTTTGGGAACATGCCTGACGGTCAGAGCTTTGAAAAAGAAACGACAACTCTAGAGGTCGATAACATGCAAGAAATCAAAATGAATCATGGTCAGAATGGTTTTACCCTGATCGAACTGATGATCGTTGTGGCGATCATTGGTATCTTGGCGGCTGTCGCTATCCCGCAATACCAGAACTATATCGCCAGATCGCAATTCTCAGAAGCTCACACATTGCTAGGTGGTGCCCGAACGGCTGTTCAAGAGCGAGTCGACCAGGGTTCTTCTTTTGCGGCTTCAACAGGTGCGCCAAACGCCGCTACCAACGTGCTCGGCCTTCAGTTGACCGGCCAGTATGGCACAATGACTGCGCCTGCGTACAATGGCTCTGACGCGACGTATGTTTTGACTTACACTTTCAACGCTTCCGATGTGAACGCGAATTTGCAAAGTGAGACAGTCACTTATACTTACACTGCGGCTACAGGTAACTGGGCTTGCGTAACGACCGTTGACGAGCAGTTCGCTTCGCAGTGCACGAGCTCCTAATCTGACACAAATGGTCTCGGACAGGCACTAACCTGACTCGATATCTAAAGGCCCGGCGGTTTTAACCCCCGGGCTTTTGACGTTTCTCGCTGTCATGAATTCTCATAGTCGAGAACTAGCTTGAACTGGCTAGGCTTAATTCGTCTTTATGTTATTGCATAACGGTGCCGGTCTTTTAAACAATCAAACTGATCGCCAGCGCAATTAATAGTTGACAGGCGCTGAAGTGCTTTGCGCACACAAAAAATGCTAACGGCGGTAAAACTATTCCCAAATGAGTGAGTCGGTTTCAAGTTAGAGGTTGTCATGGACTGGCAAGATTCTGGCGATTGTAACTCATTGTCGAAAAAAGGAAGTCTTTTAAATCACTTATCTCTTAGAACTGAAAGATTCAGAAAATGGATACGAGTAAGAACTTCGCACTATTGACCGTAGTTGCATGCGCGTTTCTGGCTTTTTTTACTGTTCTATTCATCGATTTTTTGCCCACGTCACTTGGTGGCTACGCGTATCAGCGTTTTGAGCTCCTGGCGCTTTCCGGATTTTTGGTTTTTCTACCGGTCGGCTTTTATGTGTTACGGCCTTACCCTATGTCGCTTGCTGTTTTGGCTCCAACCATTATCTTGAGTGTTGGATTTTTATTTCTTTCCTTTGTCCATGGCAGTAAACCATACGCTTGGGTTGAGCCGGGGATGTATGTGTTTTTCTTTTTGGCAATGGTTACTGGCGGTGCATGGGTCGCCGCAGAGGGCTCCGCCGCAGGCTTCATGCGTTATTTGCTGTTAATCATCGTTGTCTGCTGTGCTATGTATGGGTTCGCAACTATTAATGTTTACCTGTTTGCCCTATTCGATCGAGTGGTTAACTTGGTTAATTTTATTCCTTGGGGGTTCGTCAATATTCGCTACTGGAGTCATATTGCAACATGGTGTCTGCCATTGATGCCTCTGGCGGTGCTGGTTGGGCCTGTAAGGGATAATCGGTTGTGGCGAATGGGTGTCCTGCTTGGTGCGGGCCTATGGTGGTGGATTCTGATCTTAACGACCTCCCGGGGGTCGGCACTTGGAATTGCCTTCGGGGCGTTGGTTGTCCTATTGCTGTTTAGGCGGCGGGCGCTGTCTTGGTTAAAAGTGTTTGTTGCGTATATCTTGGCTGGAGTAGTCATTTGGGCCCTGTTATCCGTTTTTATCCCTTCACTAATTGCAGATGAAGTTCAGATTAGAAGCATTAAAATGGACAGTTCCGGGCGTATGCCATTGTTCATTGAAGCTTGGGCGATGAGTTTGCAAAACTTTCCGCTTGGAATGGGGCCCCAGTCTTGGCTGACACATGACATATTGACGGACGCTTATGCTCAAAGCAAACATCTCGGCCACCCACACAATATGTATCTGATGTGGGCTGCAGAGTATGGCTGGTTTCTGATCGGTCTTCTTGGGCTGGTTGTTGCGCAGGCGATTCGGTATTTTTGGATAAAAAGGGCTGAGCTGTTTGCCGAAGGTAATAATGAGCAGACTCTCATGCTTGTGGGCTTAACGGCTTCGGTATCTGCTGCGCTGTTCCATGCGGGGGTGTCTGCCGTATTCATGGCACCGGGCTCAATGTTAATTGGATTATTTGTGCTTGTTGCTTTTTGGGCGCTGATTATACCGAAGGCTATTACTGACGAGTTGCCTGCCGAGCACAGGCGTATGGCATTTTTTCGCAAAGGGCTTGGCGCAATAGTATTTTTTGCCTTACTCGTCCTATGGTTGTTGTGGATGAGCGAAGTGCGATTATACTTCGATGACATGCAGCAGGACGAACAAACCTACTCTGAAGAGGTAGGTGAGGGAACCCTTCCTCGGTTCTGGTTACATGGGAACTTTCCGCGATCTTCTTGACAAATCTCCATCGACAGGGGGCTGTCTTTGGTTTAACCGATCATTGATTGATTGCGGACAGGCACTGCAAAGCCTGGCCTGATCCTTGAGCGCCTGGAGGTTCTGGCCTCGGGGCTTTTGCTGTTTTGGCTTCGTACTAGTTCATGGACAGGCACAACCTCGTCAAACATGGCCCTTATCTTGCTGAATATATCCTAGTGACCACTCAGCGAGACAAGGCAATGCCAAACCACACCAAAGGATTCACCCTTATCGAGTTAATGATCGTTGTTGCGATCATCGGGATCTTGGCGGCAGCGGCTATTCCGGTTTATCAGGGATACGTCGTGAAAAGTCAAGTCGGGCGGGCGGTTAGCGAACTTGGTGCCTATCGCTCTGGATTTGAGGCCAACACAACAGGTACTTCTGGTATCAATAACCAATCCCTCGGTTATAGCCCATCAAACCTCACCACAGGCGATGTTGCCACCGAGATAGGCACCTTGAACGCTGACGGATCTGGTCACCTGCAAGTGACCATGGGGGGCAATGCTCACCCCAACTTGGCAGGCGTCATACTGCGATTTGAGCGCACGGGGGCAGGGGAATGGCGTTGTGTCATCGATAAAACAGCCGCTGGCCAATGGCGGGCCAGCTACACACCAGCAAATTGTTCCGTGCTATGAATTTGGGGTCAGGCCCCAAGACATTACACCCCGCCAAATGTTCTGGGGTCTGACCCCAATGTTGTTATTAGTAGGTGCAGAAGTAGGCCGTGTCTACGTCAGCCTTTACCTTGAAGCTGGTATTGGCCGCTACTTCAAAGACTGGTCATGGACAGGCACTAGCCTGACCAGATCCCCAAAGGCCCGGCGGTTTCGCCCCCCGGGCTTTTGTCGTTACTGGCTTTCGGTTTAATGCGCCCAATTCGGGGTTAAATCTTCATTATGGACAGGCACTCGCTATAGGCACTCGCTATATGGACAGGCACTCGCTATAGATCGGGCGCTCGCTATAGATCGTGGACATGTTCAAGCATGGACAGGCACTAGCCTGTTTTAGTTTACACAGAGCGAAAAGGCATCCGCCGCATAATCAGTCTTCGAACTGATTATAGACAGGAAATAGTCTGAATAGCCTGCCAATTTTTTGGTTGGGTCTTCGTGAGTCTTTGTTTACCATATGGCGTGTGGTGCCAGTGACGGCCCCTGAAATCGATGGATGACTCTTCAAGGAAAGAAGGAGCAAAGGAATGAGCAAGAAAGTTGTGTTGCTGGGTGACTTGGGTACAGAACACCAAGGATTCCCTCCCACGCCGGTTATTGCCGGCTCCCCCGATGTACTGATTGACGGCAAACCTGTTGCCCGCGTGGGTGATCCTCTTGCCCCGCACTCCAAGCCCAAACACCCTCCCCACCCGAGAGCCATCGCTGCGGGTTCGGCAACTGTTCTCATTAACGGTATTCCTGCGGCGGTAACTGGCAGCGCGATTTCCTGCGGGGGCGTCACGATTGGCAGTGGTAGTGTTGTGATTGGTGATACCTTCACGCCCACGCCGTTTTCGGGTATCTCACCGGCGCCGTCAAAGCCAGCTCCGCAAGCGGCCTCTCGCGCTAATCTCTCTGGCAGCGCTATTCCGGAATCACAAAGTGCCAGCGGTGTCGGTAATGGCACGAACAATGCCTCTGCAGGTGGGGCGGCTGCATCCAGTATGGCGGCATCAACTCCAATCTCATCCCCAACAAAGGATCAGTCTCAGGCTGCGGTAGAGCCGGGTTACCATGTCGTTCAGACGCCGATAAGCAAGACGGAGCTATTGAGCGCTTTGTACGGAGACGCCTCGGCAAAGCCAGATCATTTTGATCGTTTGAATCCAGGCTTGGGCGGGCAGCTGATGCCCGGTGAGATGGTTGTGCTGGGTGACCCTGAGGGTATGGAATGCACTCAAAAAGAAGTCGAGTTGATGGAGGTGGCAGCGCAGATGAATGCCCAGGTTAGGTCACTGGAGCAGGATGAAGCGCAGTTTCTTGTCAAATACTACGATTTATTGGAAGCCATCACCTCGACAGGTTCTGCGGGTCTGGGTGCAGGCGCCGTGATGGTTTCCAAGCAGATTAGTAGCATTGAGTCGACTTTGAAGAACATCGAGCGGCTCCATCAGGACAGTTACCGGAAACATGGGCATCTCAATCATCCCGAGTTCTTCGAGAAACGGAGGGCGCTTTTCAAAGAGCTGGATTTTGCTCTGGGAAAAGTGGCCCGTAAGGGGATGTCACTGGATGATGATGCAAAACTAAAGCGGTCGTTGGGATTGTCATCTAAGAGCATTGTGCATAATTGGAAGACGGCTGGGGTTGGTGGCATACCCGGGTATGCAACGCATTATGAGCGGGTGGCTCGGGGTGCGAAGTATGCCCGAAATGTGGGATATCTTGCGGTCACCCTGGATGTATCCATGTCGGCGATGAAGATTCGTGAGGCTTGCACTGCGGGTGATGAGAGGGGGTGTCAGGTCGTAGCTTACCAGGAGGGAGGTAAATTGACTGGTTCAATGCTGGGCGGTGTTATTGGAGGTGGTTTAGCGGGGGCTACATGCTTATCGTTCGGAGTTACGACAGCTGGTATAGGGGGGGTGGCCTGTGCGGTTATCGCGGGCGGCCTAGGGGCAGCAGGCGGTGGATATGCTGGCGGGGTAGGTGGCGAGACCATCGGAGCAAAGCTGAGAGAGGTTATCCATGAGTGAAGAGCTCTTGGCTGAATTAGCGGCAATCATAGGGGCCGCTTGTATGCTCCTCGGTGTTGTTTTGGTGTTTCTTATGGTCACGCTTTTTTTTCGTAAAACCGAGGAGGTGGAGCGTCGAGTAGCGACGCCCGGTAAACAGCTGGATGAAGCTCGCAGTATATGGGGAAACGGGCCCATCGGTCGCTGGATGAGGGTGGTATACGTGTATGCTTTCGTGGTTTTCCGACACATTCCAAGAATAGGGCCTCGAATTGAATCGAGGATGGGGGATGAGAACGAACCTTTACCCCTCTCACTGAAACTGTGGGTTGTTGTGCCCTTTACAGCGTGTGTGGTTCTTACTTTTTTGTTTTTCTTCTCAGGTTGGTACCTTGGGGCGTTCGATTAGTTATTGCTATCCAAAGCAGAACGGCGCAGCAAGTTGTGGGATGGAAGTCGTCTACGAGGTGACAGTCGATGAATGACTCTTTTCAGATCATTGCTGCATTCGTAGGTGCTGGGGCTCTGGGGCTAGGGCTGGTATCGTTATTTATAATCCTCACCTTTGCTTTTTCTCGTGTGTCCATAATCGAAGAGAAAATTTCACGTCCCGGCACTTCTGCGCTTGAACACAGAAGAATCTGGGGGAATGATCCCCTTGGGAGGTTAATGAGAAGCGGCTATGTGTTTACGTTTCTCTTGCTTAGATCGGTTCCGTCAAGCCGGCTCAACCGATCAGCAGAGAAAATCGGTGACGTCTCCACACCATTGCCTGCTCGACTGACTTTGTGGGCGGTAGTGCCTTCTTTAATTTTGTACGGATGCTTTGCAGTGTTGTTAATAGTGGGTTTGATCTTTTAAAGCCTGGTCATAGACAGGCTCGGCTCGCACAACCTCGTCAAACATGGCCCCCATCTTGCTGAACATGTCCTAGTGACCATTCAGCGAGACAGAGCAATGCCAAAGCAGGGTGGCATTGGTGCAGCCGCTGGCGGTGCTGGGGGCGGGAGCCTCGGGGTACACGCCGGCGAAATATTGAGAAATGCAATTCATGACTGACGAACACTTTAAGTTGATAGCAGAGGTTACATTGGTTGCATCGTTGGGGATTGGTGTCATCCTAATGCTGCTGATGGTTACACTATTTTTTTGCAAAACTGTGGAAGTCGAGCGGCGGATTGCAACGCCCGGTAAGCAATTGGATGGGATCCGCAGTATCTGGGGCAATGGTCCCATTGGTCGCTGGATGAGGGTTTCGCATGTATATGTTTTCTTTGTATTCCGGAAGCTTCCGCGTATTGGGGCTCGTATCGAATCCCGAATGGGTGATGAGGAAGAGCCTTTACCTCGTTCATTGAAGCTTTGGGTGATCGTGCCCTATACCGCCTGCGTAACTCTTACGCTTTTGTTTTTCTTATCGGGTTGGTATCTGGGGGCAATCTAGCCTGATTAGGGACAGGCAGCAGTATGATCCTTCCTCGTATGGTTGCTTGGCCTTTGGAGTTACCTCTGCAGGTATTGGCGGTGTCGCCTGCGCGGTGATCGTCGGCGGTATTGGTGCGGCATTTGGGGGACGCGTTGGGGGAGGGGGCGGTGAGGCTGCAGCCGAAATCCTGAGAAGGGCTATTAGCCTGCTATTATGGACAGGCACTAGCCTGCTAGCCTGAACCAGCCTGCTATTATGGACAGGCACTAGCCTGAACCGGTGGCACGGTCTTGCCCGCACAGGAAGGTGCGGCGCACGCAGCGGGAAATCACGTGGTAGAAGGGGGTATCTGAACGCTTGAACCCCGACTTGACTAAACCAAATCGTCCATCCCAACATCAAGCGCCTCGGCCATGGCTTTCAGAACTTTAGTGGAAGCAGTTTTGCCAATGTTCTCAATCTGGCTAATGTATGACTTACCAACTCCGGCCGCCTTGCCAAGGGCTTCTTGGGTGAGTCCGCGGTATTCTCGCCAGACTTTCACTGGGTGTTCCTTCCCGGTTATCAGGCGTTCTGCAATGTCTCCCGGAATGGTTTCATCCTCGCCTGCGGCCAGCTCCTTCATTGCAGCTTCGGCGTCCGCAGCATCCTGTGCATCTTCGGCAAGTGCCAGCAGCTCGAGATACTCGTTGTAGGGCACCACCGCATATTCTGGTTTGCCTTCTCGTTCAATAATTTGAGCGCTCATTTGTAAACGTCTCCTCTTGCGCCAACCTTCAACACCAGCACCACTAATTCACCGTTATCAATGCTACATATGGCCCGATAACTCCCTCGCCTCAGCCTCCAGAATGGTTGGCCCTTCATCGGCTTCCAGTCGCCTTTATAGGCATATGGTGCTTGAGCCATTGCTGTCAGTTCCTGGTGCATTTTTAAAGCCTGTGCCTTGGGTATTTTTTGCAGGGCCTTCAGAGCTGACTTTTTGTAGGTCAATTTGTACATTAGGCGAGTTTACTTTAAAGTTTTCTGTTGGTAAACATTTGCTGCCTTTACACTCAGAAAATATGCGGCAGCCCCTGGCTTTCGGGTGAAGCTCGAAGTGGTTGAGGGCGATCGAGCCAGTTCATAGAGCGTCAAGCTCTGCCCGGATAGCCATAATCTTCATTATGGACAGGCACTCGCTATAGATCGGGCACTCGCTATAGATCGTGGACAGGCAATAGCTTGCACGCTGGACAGGCAATAGCTTGCACGCCTGAGGGGAAATGTGAGTGTCGCCACACGAGGCACTGGTTATAAATGCTTTTTGACGTTTAACGGTAAGCGTTATACGCTAGCGGTATGATTAAGAGCTTCCGGTGCAAAGACACTCAAGCGCTGTTTGAGACTGGAAAAACCAGGCGGTTTTCGGCGATAAAAGCTGCAGCTGAGCGTAAGTTGATAGTGCTGCAAGCAGCTTCAGAGCTGGATGACCTGAAATCCCCACCTGGTAACCGGCTTGAAGCCTTGAGCGGTGACCGGGAAGGCCGGCACAGTATCCGCATTAACCGGCAGTGGCGGATGTGCTTTCGATGGACTGCTGACGGTCCGGAAGATGTTGAAATTGTTGATTACCACTGAGGAGGTCGCACAATGATTAGCAATGGTATGCGTCCCATTCACCCTGGAGAGATTCTGCGGGAAGAGTATCTGGAGCCGCTCGAGATGAGCGTAAATGCGCTCTCGAAGGCTTTGAATGTTCCTGCGACGCGGATGAACGAGATCGTTCGTGAGAACCGGGGCGTTTCCGCAGACACAGCGCTGCGACTAGCTCGTTACTTTGGCACCAGTGCGCGGTTCTGGTTGAACCTGCAAACTGAGTTTGAGCTGCGCCAGGCTCAGATGGGCAAAGAAGCTAAGATTGCTAAGGAGATACAGCCGCACGCTGCCTGAAAACCATAAATCATTATAGGCATAATCATTATGGACAGGCATTAACCTCCCCACTGGTAGATGTCACCCAATCCAAATGTACCAGGCCAACGCACTCAAGGGTGGTGCTCCAGATACTCGCTGAGTGCGTTGCGTGTGAGGTCGTTCAGAGAGATGCTTTGGCGGCGGGCAGCGACGCTCGCCGCCAAGTGTAAATCGTGGCCAACTCGCACATTAAACGAACCCTTGCAGGGTATTTCGGGTTTTATGTTCTGGTTTGCGCAAGTGTTCAGATAGTCGTCAACCGCTTCCTGGAATGCTTTCTCAAGCTCTGCGACTGTTTCTCCTTCATAATTAACCAGTGCCCGAATGAACTGCAGTTTTCCAAACAGGCAATTATCTTCCGTGCTCACTTCAATAGAGCCGTAGTAGCCTCGATATTTCAGCATGTTGCTCATTGAATTAGCCCTCCGGATTTAAGGTTCTCGATTATCTGGCGCCTTGCATAAGCTTTTAGCTCATTGCCGGGATGCGGTTTGTGAAGGTTAATCAGAGCTTGCGGGTCTCCATTGTCGAACTTAATGCGGCTACCGTGACCTTCGATCTGGCGATAGCCGAGACTTTTTAGAAGCGTTATCAGTTCCTGCCAGGTAAATGTTGAATGCTTGTTCAGCAATTTTGTCAGTAGCTTTCCGTGCTTTGACATCCATAAATCCCCTTTTGCGACTGATTTTAGTTGCATTTTTGGGCTGTGTCCAGATTGTGGGCGTTGATATCTACCGCAAAGCCTGGTCATAGACAGGCTCGCACAACCTCGTCAAACATGGCCCCCATCTTGCTGAACATGTCCCAGTGACCATTCAGCGAGACAGAGCAATGCCAAAGCCCACCAAAGGTTTCACCCTTATTGAGTTAATGATCGTTGTTGCGATCATCGGCATTTTGGCGGCAGCGGCCATTCCGGTGTATCAAGGGTATGTTGTTAAAACCCAGGTGGGGCGGGCGGTTAGCGAGCTTGGCGCCTATCGCTCAGGATTCGAGGCCAACACCACGGGTACTTCTGGTATCAATAACCAGTCTCTTGGTTATAGCCCGTCAAACCTGACCACAGGCGATATTGCTACCGAAATAGGCACCTTGAATGCTGACGGATCTGGTCACCTGCAAGTGACCATGGGGGGCAATGCACACCCGAACCTTGTAGGTGTCATTCTTCGATTCGAGCGCACTGTGGCCGGCGAATGGCGCTGTGTTATCGATAAATCAGCCGCTAGCCAATGGCGAGCCAGCTACACACCAGCAAATTGCACCGTGCTCTGAACTTGTGAATTTGGGGTCAGACCCCAAGACATTTCACCCCGCCAAATGTTCTGGGGTCTGACCCCCATGTTGTTATTCGTAGGTGCAGAAATAGGCGGTATCTACGTCAGCCTTAACCTTGAAGCTGGTGTTGGCCGCTACTTCAAAGGCATCGCCGGCCCCGTAGCGCGTCCAGCTATCGCTACCCGGAAGCTGAACGGTTAATGCGCCGCTGACAACGGTCATCACTTCTTTTTTACTGGTCCCGAACTCGTACTCACCGGAACTGATCACACCTACGGTTGCAGGCAGAGACTCACCTTGGAAGGCAATGGATTTTACTTTGCCGCCGAAGTATTCGTTTACGTTTAACATGGTCATTACCCCTTATTTATCCAAACTGCCGATTGAGCCAGGCGTTAATATCACCAGATTCATACATCCATTGCTTCTCACCCTGGTCATTGGTGATCAGCAGGCAGGGCACTTTAACGGCGCCGCCGCCATTCAAAAGCTCCTCACGATGCGCTGGGTCATGTTGTGCGTCACGCAGTTCGATATTCAGCCCCAGCCGAGCCATCTCTTTACGAACTTTGATGCAAAAGGGGCAGGCCCGGAACTGGTAAAGCGCCAGGTTTTCGGTGGCCTTATCAATCTCTGCTTGCTGCTCAGGCGAACGGCTGACGGCCTTCGGTGTACTGAGCTTCTCCGAAAGCAACATAAACGGTGTTAGAACCAGCCGCAGCAGGCGGAAAAAAGCTCGAATAATCATTCGCATAAGAAAACCTAAACTAATTGCAGATGAACGGATGTGCTGGAAACAGGGCGGTAAGGATACCACGGCTGATAATTTGGGGTCAGACCCCAAGACATTTCACCCCATCAAATGTTCCGGGGTCTGACCCCAATTTCACAGCTATTAATATTCCCGCCTCTCGACAACTGGAGTTCAACGAGCTCATGTTGGAATTTTATGAATCGGGTGACCAACGGTCCATGAACTCGTTCGTTCGAAGCTGCATGGATGAGCGTGCGGTGCGAATCATGAAGGAATGAAGGGTTCACAAAACACGCACGCCCACCCGTTCAACATGCTCAAGCAGGTCTTGGTTCTCTACCTGATGTTGCAAAGCCAGATCGACTTTCCAAGGCAGTAGCAGATCATCAATCTCCAGTTCCAGGTTATTGAACCTCCGCCAGGAAAGCGTTGGCGCGGTGAGCATTAAATCGATATCCGAGTTATGGCGATAATTGCCCTTGGCGCGGGAGCCATAAAGGGTCACTTTTTCTATTTCAGGGTATTTTTCGAAGAGCGCTTTGAGGCAGCCAATAGCGTGGGCGGGTAAGCCGAATTGGTCTGCTTGCGGAGACGTTTCAGGCAAGGTCATGCTTTTCTGCCTCTTGGTCCATCCTGTTGTTGAGGGTGGCGAAAAGCGTGTGGTATTGGGTCAGAATATTTTCAATAATTTCCCGGGCTGTTTCTTCATTGTAGGTATGCGAAGTTCGGTTCCGGTCTTTCAGCATTCGCATCCAGCCCTCACCATCCTCAACAAGGCCGTTGGCGAACGCTTCTCGAATTGCATCGCGAGATCCTGCGATATTGGCGTTACCTTGCCAGCGGAAATAATCGCGAATCGTGTTCCAGGAGAGCTCATACGTGTATTCAAAGGCTTGAATCAGGCCCTGTTTTTCAAGGTCAGAGAGATCTCGTGTCTGGCAAAGTTGCACAGCTGAATCAAGTTGCCCGAACGCTTTCTTGAAATTGCTGAATCGCTGTAGCCAGCGGACATCTTGCTCTGTCACCTTTAATTCTCCCTTATCTCGCGTATCCGTCAGAATAGCATGGGGTCAGACCCCAAGACATTTCACCCCATCAAATGTTCTGGGGTCTGACCCCAACTTGAATTACCAGAACCAGCGCAGGGGCGCGGGGGCTTCCACCGTTTCAGGCGCCTGCCGCACCATCAGGGCAATCTCCGCAGAACCATTTTCTTCGGCGCACTGGTACAGCGACCGGATGTGCTCTGGGCTGCGCTTGTCTTCCGCATCCCGGTGGTTGTCGATGCACTGCTCGAAGTATCTCTGCATCTGTGCCTGGCGTTCGGCATCGTCGCCGGCCCAGGTTTGCAGGTTTTCGAGGCGGGCGACATCCACGGCGATGCCGTAGCGGTGCAGTTGCACCATCAGCACCATGGCCAGGATAAAGGCCAGAAATACTCCGAGGGAAAGGGTTCCGATCACGTATTTACGAATCATTGGTTTGCCTTGAAGGGGGATGCAACGTTGGCGATGGTGCTCCGGTTCAGCTCATAAACCGCCATGTTTACCGCAGAGGCCAGATTCAGGGATTCGATCTTTGCGGCGCCGGGAATGGTGAAGCGCTGGGCGGCCAGCTCATTCAAAGCTTCCGAGGGCACACCGCGGGCTTCATTGCCGAACAGGTAGCAGTCGTGTTCTGCGAAAGCCGGATTGGCGATGGGGGCGCCGCCAATGTCCAGGCAGGCGATGCGAGGATAGCGGTTGGCGAGCGTGTCCACTGACACCTCGGTTTCAATCGGCACATGAAAAATCGCCCCCATGCTGGCGCGGACCACTTTCGGGTTGAACGGGTCGACACTGCCGGGGCTGAGCAGGCAGCGCATGCCACCGAACCAGGCCAGAGTGCGTAAGATGGTGCCCAGGTTGCCGGGGTCCTGGACTTCGTGCAGGTAAACGGCTTTTTCGCCGGGGGCGGTGCTTTCCGCTGACGCCGGCGGCATTGGTACCACCGCCAGAATACCTTGAGGCGTTTTGGTGTCGGCCAGTAGGGCCATCTGCCGGTCGCTGATCAGGTGTTTCGGCCAGGGGCTGCGCCAGTGTTCGTAGGCGCTGGTGACATAGAGCTGCGCTTGCCCCCAGGTGGAAGGGGCCTGCTCACGTGCTTTATCCAATTCCAGTACCAGATGCTCCCCCTCCACCAGAAAATGCCCGAAGGCCTGGCGGTATTTTTTCTGGTGCAGTTTCTTGATGTCGTCGAGCTTCACGATGGATTGCTCCCGGCGGTGTCCAGCTCAGCCTCGGGGTGGTCAAGGGGTAAAGCCGGTTCGGTAACGCGAATCATGGTGTGTCCAGGCCGCCCGGCGACTGCCCGGCGGATTAGGGTTGGAATAAAAGTCAGAATGGCCGCCATTGTACTTTGGAGATGGGTACTTGTCAGGCGCCTGTGCTTTTGCGGCAACGCCGGTGGCAGCGTACAATGCCCTGTTTCCGCAGTAACGCAGATAGCAAACCATGGCCCGTTCCAAAAGCAGTAACCGCTGGCTCGAAGAGCACGTTAACGACCCCTTTGTGAAACAAGCGCAACAGGACGGTTACCGTTCCCGTGCCAGTTACAAGCTGCTGGAAATCAATGATAAAGACCGGCTAATCCAGCCCACCAATCTGGTGGTGGATCTGGGCTCGGCACCCGGCGGCTGGTCTCAGGTGGCGGCCAAACTGGTTGGCCACAAAGGCCGGGTCGTGGCCTCCGACATCTTGCCTATGGACCCCATCGCCGGCGTCGAATTCATCCAGGGTGACTTCACCGAGCAGGAAGTATTTGACCAGATTATGGCGATACTGGATGGCGCCAGGGCCGATGTGGTCATCTCAGACATGGCCCCCAACATCAGCGGCGTCAACGCCGCCGACCAGGCTGCCTCCATGTATCTGGTAGAGCTCGCCCTCGACATGGCCTGCCAGGTACTCAAGCCCAAAGGCAGCTTCGTCGCCAAAGTCTTCCACGGCGAAGGCTATGACGACTATGTTAAAGCCATGCGTGAAGTCTTCACCAAGGTCGTCGTCCGAAAACCCGACTCTTCACGAGCCCGCTCGCGGGAGGTTTATCTGGTTGGTAAGGGGTTTAGGGGTCTGTCCCGTTAGTATTTTTGCGCTAAGCTGGAAATAGTATCCACCAGACAAGGATTTACACGCTTATGAAACTTCGCTTCCTCGGCGGCACAGGCACCGTCACCGGCTCTCGCTATCTGCTCTCTGATGAAAACCACCGCCTGCTGGTGGATTGCGGCATGTATCAGGGGGTAAAAACCTTGCGGCGGCGCAACTGGGCGACGTTTCCGGTAGACCCGTCAACCATCAATGCCGTGGTGCTCACCCACGCCCACATTGATCACTCCGGCTACCTGCCTGCACTGGTGAAAAACGGCTTCAAGGGCAAGATCTACTGCACCAAGGCAACTCATGAGCTGTGCAAAGTGCTGCTGCCAGATGCCGGCTTTCTGCAGGAAGAAGATGCCAAGTACGCGTTCCGGAAGAAATTCTCCAAGCACGAAAAACCCGAGCCGCTGTTCACCGAAAAAGACGCCCGGGAAGCCCTCAAACACTTCGAATCATTGCATTACCACGAGAAGTTCGAACCCGTGAAAGGCTTTGAAGTGAGCTTCACTCCGGCGGGGCACATTCTCGGTTCATCCTGCGTGCACGTTCACCACAAAGGTGCCGCCCGCACGGTGGTGTTCAGCGGTGATGTGGGGCGCCAGAACGACCTTATTATGCGACCACCCGAGCCGTTGCAACATGCGGACGTTCTGGTGTGCGAATCCACTTACGGCGACCGAACTCACGGGGAATCAGACCCGGAAGGCGACCTGGCTGACATCATCACCAAAACCGCTGGCCGGGGAGGTATCGTATTAATGCCCGCGTTTGCGGTGGGCCGCGCCCAGATGCTCCTGTACGTGATTCACAAACTCATGGGGCAGGGCAAGATCCCGAAACTGCCGGTGTACCTGAACAGCCCGATGGCCATCAAAGCCACAGAAATATTCTGCCAGCACCACAAAGAGCATAAACTCAACCGCGCCCAATGTGAGCTGATGGATGAGAAAACCGAATTCGTCAGAACCGTTGAGGAATCGATCGAGCTCGACGCCGTGCGCTACCCCTGCGTGATTGTTTCCGCCAGTGGCATGGCCTCCGGTGGCCGCGTGCTGCACCACCTGAAAACCCTGTTGCCAAACCCCCGCAACAGCGTGGTTTTTGCCGGCTTCCAGGCGCCGGGCACCCGCGGCGATGCACTCGTAAGCGGTGCCGAATCCGTCAAAATCCACGGCGAATACTGGCCGGTGAAAGCCGAAATCCACAACCTCGATTCCATGAGCGCCCACGGCGACTACAACGAAATCCTGGCCTGGCTGGAGCAGGGCACCCTGAAGCCGGAAAAAGTCTACGTCACCCACGGCGAACCCGTCGCCAGCGATACCATGCGCAAACGCATCACCGAGAAATTCGGCTGGCCCGCCGAGGTGCCCGAACTCTTCGAAGAAGTCGAAATATAAAATTGGGGTCAGACCCCCGGACATTTCACCTCCTCAAATGTCCTGGGGTCTGACCCCAAATTAGAACTCTCCGAATGTCGCCTTGATCCGCTCCCGAAATTCTTCAGAACCGAGCGGCTTGCCGGAGATCGCCGCATAGTGAATCTGCTCATCCATTCCGTCAGGGCTGGGACTGGCGACGAACGAGCGGTAGCTGATGAAGCGCCGCTCGGCATCGGGTTGGAAGTTCAGGTAGCAGTCGTGTGGCGTATGCATGCCCGAGCGCATCCCGTAGGCATGGCAGTTATAGCTGGACCATTGATAGTCGCCGGCATACTCCACCATGCCCGCCTTCACCGGGTTCAGTTCGATATACCGCTGGCATTGCAGAAAGTACTGGTCGGTATCAACGAGGCAAGACTTGAACCGCCCCTCCCACAAGGTTCCGGTGCGGTCATACTTGTGGTTGTAATACTGGGCATAGCGCTGACCAACCGCCTTCATAAGGCTCGAAAGAGCGCCCTCGGCGTTGGGCGTCACTAACAGATGGGTATGGTTGCTCATCAGCACCCAGGCGTGAATATCCACCTGAAATTCGCGTTGATAGCGGGAAAGATAGGTCGCATAAGTGGCGCGATCGGCCAGATCCTGAAAACATTCCTGCCGGTTATTCCCCCGCTGAATAACATGCTGGGGCATCCCGGCCGGACAAATCCGTGGTCGGCGGGGCATCTCACAGTCCTTGTGAATTGATTTGTAACCGCAACAATTTGCCGCAACCCGCCCAAAAATTCAAGTTGGGGTCAGACCCCAAGACATTTTACCCCATCAAATGTCCGGGGGTCTGACCCCAAAATTTGCTATTATTGCGGTAGATACGGCCAGCAGGATGCAAACATGTATTACAGCTCGATTCTTCCGGAAGTGATCAGAATTGCTGATGAAGCCAGCGAGAAGGTACTGCATATCTACCAGTCTGACTTCAAGGTGAGTTACAAGGAAGATCAATCACCCATCACCGCGGCCGACACGGCCAGCCACGACATTATCGTGAAGGGGCTGCGCAACCTCACACGGGATATACCGGTCCTGTCGGAAGAAGGCGCAGAGATTCCCTGGGAAGAGCGCAAACACTGGCGTCGTTTCTGGTTGATTGATCCCATCGACGGCACCAAGGATTTCACCCAGCGCACCGGTGAGTTCACTGTCAACATCGCCATGATCGAGGACGGCGAACCGGTGATGGGCGTGGTTACCGCGCCGGCACTGAAAGAAGCCTTCTGGGGCATCAAAGGCGAGGGCGCCAGCATGCGTGATCGCACTGGCCGCATACACCGCATTCGCGTAGTGGAACCCCGGGAAACCTTGCGGGTGGTGGCTAGTAAAAACCACTTGAACGAGGAAACCCGCACCTTTATCGACAGCCTTGGTGACCACGAAACCGTGCAGGCGGGCAGTTCCCTGAAGTTCTGCCGCATAGCGGAAGGCCATGCCGACATCTATCCCCGCATGGGGCCCACCAGCGAATGGGACACCGCCGCCGCTCACGCCATCCTCCTGGCCGCTGGCGGCAACGTGCAAACACCCCAGGGCGAACCCCTGAAGTACGGCAAGGAAGATGTGCTGAATCCGCATTTCATTGCGGCGGGTAGCTGGTATTTTTGAAGTTGGGGTCAGACCCCAAGACATTTCACCTGATCAAATGTTCTGGGGTCTGACCCCAAAGATGGATTTTTCATGACTTGGTATGCTTTACAACACAAGCCAGCGCAGGGGGATCGGGCGCTGCAGCATTTGCAGAATCAGGAGGTGGCCTGTTTCTACCCGAAGATTGAGGTGGAGAAGATTCGGGCCGGCAAGCGGACCAGAAAGCTGGAGCCGCTGTTTCCCGGTTACCTGTTTGTGAACCTGGAGCAGACGGATCCGATGTGGTCGAAGCTTCGCTCCACGCGGGGGGTTGCTCGTATCGTGGGATTTGCCAACAAGCCGGCCGCCATCGCCGATGAGGTGATTGAGCACATCAAAGTCAGCCTGGATAAAGTCGCTGAGCAGGGCGGTATCAAGCCTGGCCAGCCGGTTGAGCTGGACGAAGGGCCGTTCAAGGGTATCAGCGCTATCTTTCAGGCCTACGATGGTGAGGAGCGGGCCATCGTTCTGATCACTTTCATGCAGAAACAGCAGCAGGTAAAGGTGCCGGTTTCCGTTATCCGTCGCTAGCGACCAAAGGAAAGTGTGCGCTATTACGCGAATTCACATTTCTCTTTCTATCATTACATAAACCATACTGAATCAGGCAGTGGGCTAAAGGCAGCATGTTGATTAGTCGATGTGTTGTCGGCAACCGCGATGCTTTAATGGCACTCGGGGTAAGACGTAATCAAAGGATGGTGATCACGCTTGGCCGAATATCTGGATCAGCCGTTTTCAATGTTGATCGGTCTGTCTGTTCTCGTGCTTGCAGTTGCACTGCTTGCCAGCGTGGTAAAGCTCAGGGCCGATATCAGAACACTGAGAACCACTTCCAACCAGCAATTGAAGCGGTTGAATGCCCGTGTAGCGCAATTAAGCAATGAGCACAGTGAAGTGGCTTCGGCACTGGATGACCTTTGCGACTCGGCCTCTATCGCCAGCGCCCCAGACTCCTCGCTTGCGGTGACCCCCGCCGAACAGGAAAACCGCATTATCAAATCGATCCTCAACGAGGGCGATCTGCCAAAGGGCCTCGAAAAAGCCTTCGAACTACTTCACCCGAGCCCGGAGTCGACTCTCTGGATGGCCTTCGGCATTTCCGTGCTGGACCAGAACACCAAAACACTCAAACTTGCCTGGCACCAGGGAATCAAGGAGGCGGTTGCCCGGCAGTTCAGCGAAGCAAGGCTGATACATGGAAGTGCCCCGCACGCAACATCGGCCTTGCTGGGCGAACACGTGGTGGTCAGGCGGGAGCCCGCCGCACAAAAACACCGGGATCAGCCCCCGGCTACCCGATTACCGGAAGCCGTCCAGGCCTGGCATTCCTTTCCCATCAAAAAAGTGGACGGTAGTGTACTGGGCACCTTCGATATCCTGAGCTTCAACGAAGGATTCCCGCTGCCGGACAGCAACAGAATTGCAAACTACCTGTTTGTCACCTCCATCATTCTGGAGCGACACAGTTACCTGAACGGTATTCTCAGCCAGGCCAGAACCGATAAGCTCACAGGCCTGACCAATCGGGGCTTTGCCGAAGAGTCCCTGGTAAAGGAAATTGAGCGTTCCCAGCGCTACCGCAACCCCTTGTCTGTCGTGCTATTTGATATCGACCATTTCAAGTCTTTCAATGATACCTACGGCCACGACGTGGGCGATCTGGTACTGCAGGAAGTCTCCCGGCTCTCAGCCGGGGCGATACGATCAACCGATGTAGTAGGCCGTTGGGGCGGAGAAGAGTTTCTGGTGATCCTGTCAGAAACCACCCTCGACAGTGCCATGGTGGTTGCTGAAAACGTTCGAAAAGCGGTGGAATCCGCCCATTTTGAGGTGTGCCGTTCTGTCACCATCAGTCTGGGTGTTGCCGAATTCACCCCCCATGATACCGCCCAAAGCCTGGTTAAACGCGCCGATGAAGCTTTGTATAAAGCTAAGAAGGCGGGCCGAAACCGGGTGTTGGCGCAGTCTAAAGTCGCCTGACCAGACAATCTCCATCCGCCAAGCATTGAACCTTTGTTCATTCCTTCTTCTTAACCATCTGAGAATAAAGCATAAATTGTATTATAAGGTAGTTATGTCGCCATAGTGGGTGTATATTTGAATTAAAAAGGTTGGAATGCGTTATATTATGCGATAGACTTTTCAGTGAAAAGGCTTGGTAGAAAGGAGTCTGTCTTGCCAGAAATACAAAAATAAGCAGGAGAGATGGTCACAATGGCTAGATTCAAACACAGAGCACTCGTCACCGCCCTCGCCGCCAGTACTGCACTCACCGGGTGCCTGGACAGCGGCGGGAAAACTGACAAGAACGCAAATCCCGCGTACAACATCAGCAACCCGAACACTATTTCTGAGGGAACTCGGCCCATTTTCCGGCCGCTGGAAACCGCATTTCCGCTGCCCAGCGATCCGCTGTTCTTCCTGAACCCGGAGTTGGACGGCACCATGCTCAATGGCACCGACCCTGCCAATCCGGTTACCACCGGTTTGGGTTTTGTGGATGGCAACTCCATCCTCGCGCCGTTCGATATCAAGATCAGCGACAGCCTGGACCCGAACCAGACACTGGACGCCCGCAACTTCGTTGAGATCGATGGCGAGGTGGTGCCCAACCCGGATCAGAACATCTACGTGCTGGAAATTGAATTCCCCTCCGGTGACAGCGTGTTCCAGCAGTCCCGCGAAGTCGGCGGCATTGTTGCCGCCGATCGCTACCGCCTGGCCAAACGCCTGGAAGCTGAGGGCGACACTGCCGCTGCAGATGAGATTTATCAGAGCCTGCTGGAAGAAAACTTCCGTGTTGAAATCATTACCGTGGATGCGAACGGACCGGCTGGTGCCGCTGGCGGTTCCCAGAACAATGCCATTCGCCTGTTGCCTATCAAGCCGCTGAAGCCGAAAACCAAGTACGCGGTGGTTCTGGGTAACAAGATTGTGGATAAAGATGGCGATCCGCTGGTCCGAGAGAACCGCTTCGAGACCGCATCCAATCCGGAATTTGTCATCAGTAATCCGGCGCTTCAGCCGTTCCGGGATTCCATGTTGCCCGCCAGGGCCTGGGGCAGTGAATTCTTTAATTTCAAGCGTGAGTTTGGAGGCAGCGGAGCGGAGGCCTCCTCATTTAGTGATGTGACTTTTGCGATCAGCTTCACCACAACGGCGGTTGAAGATGTGCTTCTGGCCAATGCCGCACCGGCTGCCTGGTTGAGGCAGAGCTTAATGACCGAACGCAAGAAATCTGTTCTCGGGCAGGTCTTCGCGGGCGGTTTTAATTTCTCTGGTCAGGGGCTTGCGGGCGCGGAGGAACAGGATCAGCAGATCAACCAGCGCATGTTCAGCTTGCTGACGGATACCAGTTTCCGTTTGTACGATGAAGAGCTGGCGGAGATCCTGACCATTGCCAATGAAAACGGTATCCAGCTCCGATACACCGATCTGGTCGCCGATGAAGCTGTTGACCGGCAACTGGCTTTTACCCTGCAGGCGGCTGCCACCCAAGCAGTTGAAGAAACGGTAGATTTCTCCCAAAGAGCTGCGGAACTGGCAGAACAGATTGCCGCTATCACTCCCATTCCCAGGGCCCCAGGAGCGGAAGAACCATCCCCGGTTCGTTTCTTCAGCCAAAAAGACGGTGGTGAGGTCAATCCGGCCCTTGAGCAAACGGCTGCAGACCTGTTCCTTACCGAAATCAACGTGAACCTGCAGGTTTACGAAGGTGAAATCACCTTGCCGTACTACCAGCAGCTCCCTGACGGCGCTGACGGTTCACCGTTGCAGACTGGTTCCTGGCTGCCGGCAGATTTCACTGACAACCCTGAGCTACCCCAGGCTAAATCCAACCGAGTCAGCTACCGCTTCCCGTTTGCGCAGAAGCAGGCCGATACCAAAATTCCGATCATTGTAGGAACGCCTGATCCTGCCTTTGGGGCTGGTCCCGCAGCCGGTTATCCGGTGATTATCTATCAGCACGCGGCCACGCAGGATCGCTCAGCCATCCTTCCGATGGCAACCGCAGCGGGTTTGCTGTGCCTGGCGGACAGCGGTGGTGCGCCAAGCAACAGTGGGGATTGCTTCGTGACCGTTGGCATCGACATGCCGCTGAACGGTGTGTTTGGTGAGGCTGCCACCAGTGCCAGAGATGAAGACAACCCGGAACAAACTCCAGGTATGGTCGAAATTGGCATGCAGCCAAACGCCTCTCCGGATGCCACCGAACGTCACTTCGGCTTCACGGCCAACGAAGCGATGCAGGCCGTGCCGGCAGACCAGGTAACGGATCCGGAATCCGGTAGCCTGTTCCTGAACTTTACCAACTACGCCAATACCCGTGACAACATGCGCCAGGGCGCCCTTGACCTGCTGCATGTCAACGCGTTACTGCCCGCGATTGAAGATGCCATCGATGCCTGTGCCGCTGCGGGTGACTGCTCGAATGGTGTGAATATCAACACAGATCGTGTGTACTTCATCAGCCATTCCCTGAGCGGCATGGGTGGCGTGCCGTACCCGGTCATCAACAACCTTGCCGCCAGGGACAACCCGGACCTGAATCCGATTCTGGCGTCAGTGTTCTTCAACACCGGCGGCCAGTTCACCCGGATTGCCGAAAACTCCCGTAATACCATTGCGCCGGTACTGCTGCCGGGCCTGGATGCTGCGTCTGGCGGCCTCCTTGCCCAAGGCCGCACCGAGTTGAATATCTACTTCAACGTCTTCCAAGCGTTGCTGGATTCTACCGACCCCACGGCTTTCGCCCCGTTGTTTGAATCCTCAGGTAACAGCGCCACCTTGGTCACCTCTATCGTGGGCATTGATGGCGATGCGGACCGTCCATCCGACGGCACCATTCCAAATGCTGCAGATGCCGAGCTTTACGATCTCGGGCCGCTGGAACTGGTCACTGATTCTGGTTTCCAGATTAACAGCTTGCCAGCACCTTTGGCTGGTACTGACCCCATGGCCCGGTTCATGGGTGCGGTGAGCATCGACAGCGCGGATGATGACGGCACCCGGCCAATCATCACTCGCTACCTGGAAGGCTCCCACGGCAACCCGATCTCGGCCGGCCAGAAGGGCGCTGATCCATTCAGTTCCAGTGCGGTGTTCGATGAAATGGCAGCGCAGCTGGTGGCTCTGTTCCGTTCCAAAACCAACGCAGAGGCGAGCTTTACCGTCAACGTAACCAATGATTGCGTTGTCCAGGATGTAGGCAACGCGCCGGGTGACCCGGAGTGTGACGGCCAGACCGACGGTGGTGCAGAGCCTGATGAATCCGAAGATGTTGGCGAAGAGGGCGGCGGCCTGCTGGATGGCATTGGTGGCCTCCTGGGTGGCTGATGTGCCATCGCCGAAAACACCAGATCAAACAATCAGTATCAACAGTGATTCAAAGCCCCGGCGGATCGGCGCCGGGGCAGCCCAAACACGGGAGCAGTATCATGACAACAACAAAACAAAGTAGCCGTTTCAAGAAGAGAAACTCGGGCCTGGCGGCCGCCATTGCCGCCATGCTGGCCTCGCCAGCATCGGCCATCGACTTTAACCTGTACGGCATAGATGCAACATTCAGCACTACCCTGACAGCCGGTATCGGTATCCGTCTGGAAGACCAGGATCCAGACCTGATCTCCCAGGGTAACCTCGGCCCGGAGTTTGCCTTCAGCAATACAGGGGCGTCCTCCAACAACTTCGATGACGGCAACCTGAACTTCAAGAAGGGCGACCCGTACTCCCAGATCCTTCGTGGTCGCTCTGAACTGTTTCTGGATTACCGGCCAAACAGCGATTACCTGACACGTGTCGGTGCGCTGGTGCGCGGCTCCTACTACTACGATTACGAGCTGAAGGATAACAAGCGTGCGGTTGACCCGGTGGGTCAGCGTCGTGAGCTGAACCCCGAAGCCAAAGACAATGCGTCTGGTGTCGATCTTCTGGATGCGTATATTTTCACGGACTGGTACGCGGGTAATGTGCCGGTGTCTGCCCGGGTGGGGCGGCAAGTCATCAGCTGGGGTGAAAGTACCTTCATTCTCGGCGGGATTAATGCTACCAACCCCATTGATGTTCCAGCTTTCCGCAGCCCGGGTGCCGAGCTGAAGGACGTTCTGCTGCCGGTGAACATGATCTACACCTCGGTTGGTATCACACCGGATATCAACATTGAAGCCTATCTGCAACTGGAGTGGGAACCGTTCAAAATCGACGATTGCGGTACCTTCTTCTCCTCTGCAGACGTGGCCGCGGACGGCTGCGGACCAGTTCTGCTGGCCGGTCAGGTACCAGACGCACAGGCCTTTGAAGAGGGGTTTATCTCCCCAAGGGAGGGAGATGTTGAACCCGGCGATAAAGACCAGTTTGGTGTCGCCGTGCGCTGGTTCGTGCCGGCGCTGGATTCCGAACTCGGCTTCTACTACATCCGTTATCACAGCCGTTTGCCCTACATCAGCGGTATCGTGAACAACCCCGAGTCACCGGAGGCCGGCCAGATCAATGATCCGGACTTGCCGTTCTCCCGATTCCCGAGCTACTACATCGACTACCCCAAAGGCATCGATCTGTTTGGCGTGAGTATCAACACCACGCTGCCGACCGGCACCTCGTTAGGGGCTGAATACAGCTTCCGGCCGAACATGCCGATTCAGTGGAATACCTTCGAGCTGATCTACGGCGGTGTTCAGCAGAGAGGGCCCGATGGTCAGGTGGTCAGCAAACTGGAGCAGCGTGTTCAGGCCAGCGATCCGGATTTTAACTACGCCGGTAAACCGGTCGATGGCTTTGATCGTTACGATGTCTCACAGGCTCAGGCTACGTTCATCCACTTCGTGGACCGGGTGCTTGGAGCAGGTCGTTTCATCACGGTTGCCGAGATTGGCGCCACCTACGTGCATGACCTGCCCGACAAAAGTGAAGCCCGCTACGGCCGCTCCGGTATTTTTGGGGTAGGCCCCGTCCCGCTCGACGGCGAATCCTTTACCGGTGATTTCTGTAGCCAGGGCCCGGGCGATGAAACCACTCGCCTGAACATTAACCCCACCAACTGTGGTGGCGACGGCTTCACCACATCCTTCTCCTGGGGGTACCGGGCACTGTTTGCGCTGGACTACTCCAACGCCTTTGCCGGCATCAACCTGCTGCCGAAGCTGGTTTTGTCCCATGACGTGAAAGGCTACGCGCCAGACCCGGGCGGCAACTTCAAGGAAGGCAACAAGTCTGTGAGTATCGGCCTGGATGCGGATTACCAGAACCGCTACTCCGGCTCGATCAGCTACACCAACTTCTTTGGTGGCAAATACAACGAAATCTCGGATCGCGACTTCATCGCGGCCAGCATCTCCTACTCATTCTGATGGCTAAAATAACAGGAGTATCAACCATGAAAACCCACAAGAGACACCTCATTGCCGGCGCCATTGCGCTGTCCCTGTTCGGAGCATCCACAGCGATGGCTGCGGTATCTGAATCCGAAGCGGCCAAGCTGGGTAACGAGCTGACGCCAATTGGCGCTGAAAAGGCCGGTAATGGCGGCGCCATCCCAGCCTGGGATGGCGGTTTGACCGACCCCGGCGTCAATCAGCCTCAGCAGGGTATTTACCCGGACCCGTTCCCCAACGACGAAGTGAAGTTCGTTATCGATCAGAGCAACGTGGACGAGTATGCGGATAACCTGTCCCCCGGCCAGGTGGCGATGATCAAAACCTACAGCACCTTCTCGATTCCGGTGTATGAAACTCGCCGTACCTCAACCTACCCACAAGAGTTGATGGATCTCGCCAAGGAGAATGCCACCACCGTGTCGCTGACGCCAGACGGAAACGGCCTGCAGAACTATGAGAAAGGCGTGCCTTTCCCGATCCCCCAGAAGGGGCAGGAAGTGATCTTCAACCACATTACTCGCTATCGCGGTGGTTCCATCATCCGTAACGTGGCCCAGGTAACGCCTCAGGCCAACGGCGATTTCAGCCCGGTGAAATTCACCGAGCACCTGACTGATCGGGTCGAGCTGGCCGACTACAAACCGGGCATGGACGACAACGTCCTGTTTTACTTCAAACAGGTGATCACCGCACCGTCTCGCCTGGCGGGTAACGTATTGCTGGTTCACGAAACCCTGGACCAGGTAAAAGAAGGGCGCCGGGCCTGGCTGTACAACTCCGGCCAGCGCCGGGTTCGCCGGGCACCGCAGGTGGCCTATGACGGCCCGGGTACCGCAGCCGACGGCCAGCGTACCTCTGATAACCTGGACCTGTTTAACGGCGCGCCAGACCGCTACAACTGGGAGCTGGTGGGTAAAAAGGAAATGTACATCCCGTACAACTCCTACCGCCTGGCGTCTCGCGACCTGAGTTACAACGACATCATCCAGCCGGGCCACATCAACCCGTCGGTCACTCGCTACGAGCTGCATCGGGTATGGCACGTGCGCGCAACTCTGAAAGATGGAGAGCGGCACATTTATGCTCGTCGAGACTTCTTCGTGGATGAAGATTCCTGGCAGATTGCCGTGGTAGATCACTATGACGGCCGTGGTGACCTGTGGCGTGTCGCAGAGGCTCATCACGTTCAAGCTTATGACATTGATGTTCCGGCTTACGCCGCCGAAACCCTCTATGACTTGATGTCAGGCCGCTACCTGGTTATGGGACTGACCAACGAGGAAAGTGATCCCTACACTTACGGTGTCACGGCCCGTTCCAATGACTTTACGCCGGCTGCTCTGCGCCGGGCTGGTGTTCGTTAACAGACTCGCCGTCTTATACCTTCTGCCCGCCCCGGTCGGGGCGGGCTCTTCCTTCCCCCTTCCTGTTCATCAACTTTTCCCGCGCCTAAAAGATTGGCCCGCAATGCCTCTTTGTAATACGTGATGCTTTGTTATTTCTGGTTAATAATTAAGCATAAGATATGTAGTGCGATACTAAAACAAGAAGGACTCGAAGTCCGTAAAGGAGACATAACGTGGCCATTTCAGCGCGCCAGCGCCTGCTGGTTTCTGCGGTTTGTGCAAGTTCATTATTCCTGCTGTCTGCTTGTGGTGGCGGTGACTCTTCTTCGGATGCCGCGCAAAACAGTGAACAGCGACCAAGCCCCGGTAACCCGGCCACGCCGCCGGGAAAAACCACAAAACCTTACGCCTATGAAAACACCCGCTTTGCCTTTGCCAACGGCTGTTACAACTTGCAGGCCGATGGCCGGTTTATTTCCGAGAGCTCGGGGCAGGCGTACGGAGTGACCAGTGATGCCCGCCAGGCTGCCCGTTTCTATCTGCGGCCGACGGAGCTTGGTGCCTACCTGCTGATGTCGGATTATCAGCGCGAAGCCGGCCAAGCGGGGCAATTTGAACTGCTGGGCATCCGTGATCCCGGTGGCGAATTTCTGGATACCACCGGCATGTTCATTGGCGAACTGAGCTATCTGGTGGCCGGGTTGGGCGATACCACTAATTTATTGTTAGACCCGATTGCCCCGCTGGGCGGATTGCTGCGGGAGCTGGGTGAAAGCCTGGAATACGCCGGGGACCAGCTGGCCAATACAGACGTGCGCCCCGCGCTGGCCACCGTGGATAGCCCGAACGATCTGGCGGTCTGGAAGCTCAACAAGCTGCAAGACAGTGAGTATACGCTCACCTCTGCCGTCACCGGGTTGATGTTGGGCGCCTCGGAAGACGGTTTAACCCTGTCGTCACCGTCGTTGCGTGATACCGGCAATGCCTTCACGTTTGAGCCAGCCCAGGGGTGTGCAGATTACCCGGAAGCCGACCTCAGCCTGGAAGTGGCCGACAAGCGCGGCCCGGCGGTGTACCTGAAAGAGGTCGACCGCTTCAAAAACATCAAAGGCATCGATAACGACGATATCTTCGGGTACGTGGACACTCACTCGCATATTTCCGCTTATGAATTCATCGGCGGCCGGGTTAACTACGGCGCGCCGTTCCACAAGTTTGGCGTTACCCACGCCCTGGAGAACTGCGAGGTGGCCCATGGCCCCTGGGGCACCACCGGCTTTGTGGAGCTGGTCACCAGTGGCAGCGGCCCCCACGATACCCAGGGCTGGCCCACCTTCAACGACTGGCCCCGTTACAACTCCCTGCAACACCACCAGAGTTACTACCGCTGGCTGGAGCGTGCCCATTACTCCGGCATGAAAATCCTGGTCAACCACCTGGTGCATAACGAAGTGCTCTGCGGCATCAACCCCCAGAAGCAGAACGACTGCGACCCCATGGAAGCCATCCTGCTGCAGATCCAGCGCATGTATGAAATGCAGAACTACATAGACGCTCAGCACGGCGGCCCGGGTGAAGGCTGGTTCCAGATTGTCACCAGCCCGGCCCAGGCCAGGGAAGTGATTGGCGAGGGCAAGATGGCCGTGGTGCTGGGCATCGAAATGTCGAAAGTCATGCGCTGCGGAGAGTTTATGGGCGTGCCCGAATGCACCGCGCAAGACATCGTCGAACGGCTGGACCAGCTCTATCAGCTGGGGGTTCGCAACATGTTCCCGGTGCACAAATTCGACAACGCCTTCGGTGGCCATCTGCCGGACCTTTCCTCTGGGGTTGGCATTGGCGCCGTACTCTATGGCGGAAACCTGCTGGAAACCGGCCACCTTGTCGAGTTTGAAGAATGCCCGGAAGGTACCGAATACGTCGGTGACGAAACCGATCAGAATGCCGACATGCAGGCCTTTGGCATTCTGGACCAGTTGCTGTTCCAGATCGATTACCTGGGCGACCGTTTCCCGGAAACACCGGAAGAACTCAAAGCCCTGGACCCACGCCAGGGCACCGGGCACCTGTGTAACCGCCGTGGCCTCACAGACCTGGGTGACTTCCTGATCCAGGAACTGGTGCGCCGCAAGATGATGATCGAAACCGACCACATCAGCCGCAAGGCCGCCGCTCGCATCCTCGACATCACCGAAAAGCTGGGTTATCCGGTGATCAACAGCCACGGCGGCTGGGGTGGCACCGAAGCCCTGCGTGATCGCATCGCCGCTCAGGGCGGCATCACCGCCTCCTTCGGTGGCGTTCGTGAAAACTGGGTAGACAAGCTGGTACGGGATGGCAACCGCCCCCGCCCGGACGACCAGAAAGTAGGGCCTTTCGGCGGCGCTGGCTTCGCCTCTGATGTAAACGGCATCGCCCAGCTGGCCAACAACCCCGGCAGCGCCGAAGACGAGGCCAGGCTGTACCCGTTCACCTCCGTGGATGGCCGCGTGATCTTCCACAAACAGAAAACCGGCGACCGTGAATTCGGCCTCTACGACGGCCGCGGCGTGGCCCACTACGGCCTCTACCCAGACCAGGTCGCCGACATGATGCTCCACTCCGACCGCCCGCAAGAGCTGATCGACGACGCGGTCAACCAACTCTTCACCTCGGCCGAAGCCTACCTGCGCATGTGGGAACGCATCGAAAACGCCCCGCTATGAAATTGGGGTCAGACCCCCGGACATTTCGCTCCATCAAATGTCCTGGGGTCTGACCCCAACTTTTATTTGAAGCGGACGACCAGCTCGTGGAGGTCTTTGGCGATGTCGCCCATTTCCCGCACGCTTTGGGTGGATTCCTCGCCCTTGACCAGGTTCTGTTCCGCCATATTTGAGATGCGCTCTACCTGTTCGTTGATCTGATCAGACACCTGCGCTTGCTCCTCAACGGCGGTGGCCATTTGAAGGGCCATTTCAGCGATAGTCACAACATAGTCGGCAATGTCTGACAGGCTCGCCTGAGCTTCGAGCATCTTTTCCAGGCCATGATCAGCGGCGGTCACGCCAGTTTCGGCGACCTGCACCGATTGCTCGGATTTGCCAATGAGTTCGGAAACCACACCATGAATCTCTTTGGTCGATTCCCGAGTTCTGCGCGCCAGATTGCGAACTTCGTCTGCCACCACCGCAAAGCCCCGGCCGTGTTCACCCGCCCGGGCTGCTTCAATAGCGGCATTCAGGGCAAGCAGGTTGGTCTGTTCGGCAATGTCTTCAATCATTTTCGCGGCAGAGGCAATCCGGTGCGTTTGCTGGGCGAGATCGTTAACCGATTGGCCGATGTTGTGAACGGTCTGCTTCAAATCCTCGATGGCGGCCCGGGTAGAGTTGATGGTAGCAACGCCCTGGTCAGACGCCTGGCGGGCGTTGTCCGCCTTGTCGGCGGTTAGTTGCACATTCTGTGAAACCTCACCGATGGTCACCGACATCTCATGAATGGCCGCTGCCACCTGTTCGGTTTCCTGCTGCTGTTTCTGCATGGTTTGCTGGGTGTCGTAGGCTATTTCGAGGTCTCGGGTGGTGTGCGACCTCATCGCCGCAGATGAATCCTCCAGCCTGGTTAGCACTGCGTCCAGGTGCGCCTTCTGTGCCATCACGGCGACTTTTAGCCTGCCCAGACTCAGCCCGTCATCGGTATAACTCCGGGCCGCCAGATCGCTGGTGAAGGTCTTGCCCATTTGTTCCATTACGGAGGTGATCAGATTCGATTGTGACACCGTTGCCCAGACATGCCGCCCAACAAAGAGGAATGCCAGCAAGCCCGCCGCCCCGGCAACCTGCCCAGCACCGTAAAGGAGACCTGCCGCGACCAGTACAATGCCCACAAGGATATGCGGAATAGCGGATGCATAACCCCGAAGTTTCAGTGCTGGCTTACCCGCCCGAATGCCGGCGTACAGTTTCTCTGCCCGCGCCACATCTTCCCGAGCAGGGCAGGAGCGAACCGACTCGTACCCGATGATCTCCCCGTTTTCGGTCACTGGTGTGACGTAGGCGCTCACCCAGTAAAAATCGCCGTTTTTGCATCGATTCTTCACCAATCCCATCCAGGGCTTGCCGGCTTTCAGACACCCCCACATCTCGGCATAGGCCTCCGGCGGCATATCCGGGTGGCGAACAATATTGTGGGGCTGGCCAATCAGCTCTTCCCGGTTGAAGCCACTGATTTCCACGAATGCTTTATTACAGTGCCGGATCTTGCCTTTCAGGTCGGTGGAAGAAATCAACTTCTGGTTGGGGGAAAAGGTACGTTCATTGTTGGTGACGGGCAGGTTTTTTCTCATGGGCACTCCGTAAAGCGCAATATTGTTTAAGGTAAATTGCGCCTAAAAGTATCGGTGTTGCAACGGTTTTCACCACGTGCAAATTGTAAGGAAGTGTTCAAGTACAGTTATAGAAAGGATTTGGGAGTTTTGCTCGAAAAACAAACAACGGGGTCAGACCCCAAGACATTTGACGGTGCCAAATGTCCGGGGGTCTGACCCCAAAGGTGGGATTAGAAGTTGAAGAGGTTGCCGAACAGGCCGGCGAAGGTTTCGGGCAGGTCGGTCAGGTTGCTTGGGTCGAACAGGTCGCCCAGAGCCATCAGTTCCTCGATCAGGTCGCCAATCACCGGCAGGTCACCTTCGCCGAAGTTTGCCGGGTCCAGCAGGGTGAGGAGGTCACCCAGCAGGGGCAGGTCTTCCGGCTCAAAAGGTGTGTCCATCTCGAACAGATTTTGCAGTCTTTCGATGAACTCATCCGCCAGTCCGAATTCTCCGCCGTCTGGGAAGCCGCCGGCATCCAGCAGGCTAATCAGTTCGCCAATCAGGGGAAGATCCTCAGGGTTGGGCATGCCGCCGCTTCCGCCGTCTTCCGGTGCCAGTGCCAGCAGGGTGTCAAACAGGGCGCCACCCAGGTTAAGAACGCCGTTGGGGCCAACGAAGGTTTCGAAGCCGTCCAGAACGGTGATGGAAGCCAGGCCGCCAAGGTCAACCCTCACCAGGGAGCCCTGCAGCAGGCCAATATCGGCCAGTGCCTTGGCATCCTGTTGGTTGGTCAGTTCGCCCAACACCGGGATTTGTGCAACGGCATCCAGAACAGTCAGCAGGCCGTCTTCCAGAGGTTCTGGCAACGGCAGGCCGTTGTCATCCACCAGGCGAAGCTGCAGCAAACCACGGTCGTTCTCTTCGAACAGATCAGCCAGCTCCGGCGGAACCGTGCTTAGATCGCCAGATGCCAGACCCTCAAACAGCCCCAGCAGCAGGTCCGGAACCTGTTCCGGGTTACCGCCAGTGAAGGCGTCCGCCAGAGCGGTGATCTGGCTTTGGCCCAGGCCCAGATCCAGTGCCAGGGTGCAGTTAACGCCGGGCTCTCCGTTGTTTACCGATTTCGGATCACAAACCGCGACCACGCCGGTCATGAAGTTCAGGAAATCAACGCCATCTACGTTTGTTGTCGACATTCCGCCAAGCTGAGTGCCGCCGTTCAGAATTTCAGACAGGCCCTCAATCAGCGGCAGCTTCAGAATGAGCGCGTTGTCCAGGCTGTTAAGGCCGTCCTCCGAATCGCCGAACGCCAGCGGGTCCAGCAGGGTTCCGCCCAGTTCATTCAGGGCCGCTCCCAGTAACGGAATCTGGTTGATCACGCCTTCATTCAGGGCCAGCACAAGCCCACCGGTTCGGAACACAACCGAATCCGTCGATTCCGCACCATTGCCGGCAAGATCGGTAATGCCGTTGGTGGTGATGACGCGATAGTAGGTTTGTCCAGACAGGTTCTGATCAGGCGTAAACTCAATGGAGTTGCCAACCACACCAATGGCGCCGGAGACCACGCCTACAACATTGCCATTATCGTCCAGTTCCTGAACAACAAAGGTCTCCTCATTAACGGTAGTAGGGTCAACCGGCTCACTGAACTCCATGAAAATGCGAGTATCAGGCGACGCCATGGTTTCGCCATTCTGTGGGCTGGAAGCCGCCACGGTCGGGCTGGTGGTGTCTTCTTGAGTAACGTCGCCGGTGGTAAAGCTGGCGGCATTTTTGGTGCCCAGGGTTTTGGCGGTGTCGTTATCCGGGCAATCGGCTTGCAGGCCAGACAAAGCTTCAATGGTGTGCTCGGTATTGGCGCTCAGATTGCCCTGTGGGTTCAACACCACAGACTTGCCCATCACCCGGGGGCTGCCCTCTTCAAGCGCCACCTGATTGACGCCGTTCAGCAAGCGAACGTGGGCCGCCACGCTGGCTGGGTCAACATTGGCGTTAAAGGTGATTCGCACGTTGCTGTTCAGCGCCACATCGCTTGCGCCATCTGCCGGTACGAATTCCGTCACCGCAAAAGTGCTGCTTGAGGATGCGCAGAACTGCGCCTGCTCAGTCTGGTCCCGCGTCGGGTCCTGAGGTACGGAGACTCTCGGATCACCCGGGCCTTCACCACTGCCGCCGCAGCCTGCCAAGGCCAGTGAAGAGGCAATACCCAATGCTGTCAAAGTGCGTTTTGTAATCGTCATGATCGCGTCCTCTGCTTATTTCTTCATGATTTCGGTGTGCTCGCCGGAGACAACGGCCTCCACTCGGCGGTTCTGTGCACGACCTTCCGGTGTGTCGTTCGAAGCAACGGGTTGGGATTCGCCCATACCCGATGTGGTAATCCGGTTGCGCATAATGCCGAATTCGTTGATCAGCACCTTCATCACCGCATCGGCGCGGCTCTTGGACAGCCGCTGGTTGTAGCTGGCGGAACCGGTGCTGTCGGTGTGGCCTTCCAACAAGATCGTGGAGGTGGGGTATTGCTTCATCACCTTGGCCAGCTTTTCGATGTCCGGGTAGAAGGCTTCGCGTACTTCGGTTTTGTCCAGCTCAAACTCAACGTAAAGGGTCTCGCGAATTTCCCGGGTAAGCTCTTTCGGGCAGCCGTCGGCATCCACCAGGGCGCCTTGCGGGGTGTTCGGGCACTTGTCCAGTTCGTCAATCACGCCGTCGCCGTCGGAGTCTTTGGGCGGTGCAATCACCGGCTCGCGCCGGGGCGCAATCTCAGCACTGGGTGCCGCGGGGAACTTGCGGTTAAAAAGGTAGTGAATGCCGGCAAAGTACTGGCCGTCCACATAGCCGTCTTCCAGCTCGGTACGGGCGCGCACGCCGGCCTCAAACATAAAGCGGGGCGCGAGCATGCGCTGCAGGCCACCTTCCAGGTAGAGGCTGTCTTCGTTCTTGCTGCCACCACCATCAATATCCAGGTTGGTGTTGCTGTAGCCGCCGCCGGCGAACGGGCGCCAGCCACCCAGGCGGAATTTGCCGGGGTGAATGCGGCCACCTAATGAAAAGCGCCACAGTTCAATATCGACATTGTTTACGCGGGTTTCCGGCTCGGCGTAACTGGCCTGGCCGAACAAACTGAAATTGGGGTTGAACTGGTGGGTAATGTTGAGGCCACCCTCCCAGTAATTGGCCAGGTTATCCTCCACCGCGGATTTATTGCGGGAGTTGCCGGAGTCGACATAGCTGCCCTCCAGTCCCAACGTGGTGTAACTGATCGGAAAGTTTTCAGAAGCGGCGGCCAGGCCGGTCGCAAGGGCGGCACCGAACAGTGCAGCCAGAGCCAGAATGCGTCGTTGCATGGATTATCTCCTTGTGATCTCAATGCAAAATCAGTATAAGTTGTATTATGCGATACGCAAACAAAAGATTACACAATTTCACGTTAATTGACACTCTGGCCCGAGCGGCTTGCTTTGCGCAGGGGTAGGGGGCGGCTTAATGGCCTTTTATGCAGTGGTGCAGCAGGGAAGGGGTCAGGCGTTTTCGGGCAGGGAGAAGCGAAGCGTTGTCTGCGGTGGGATCACGGTAATCTGGTCGTCCAGAATGGCGTCCAGGTTATAGATGGTGACGAACTTGGCGGTACCGAAGCGGGTGACGGCGTCATAGGCAATGGCCGTTAACTCCCGATATGGGGCCAGCTCCACCAGTTTGTCCAGCAGGTCCATCCGGTTGGAAGGCTTGCGGGGGAAATCCTCACGGGGAGCGCATTCTGCGTCCAGCCACTGGTTCCATAACCGGTTAACGTCGTCCAGCACTTCCCGGTTGGCCCGCAGGGGCAAGTTGAGGAAGCGGCAAGCGTTGAAGGTAGACAGCTTCTGCTTATTGCTGTCCCAATCGCCAATATCGACTTTGATATCGGCAAAGCAGACGCCCAAGCCTGTCGATGCGCTTTCACGAACGGCAGCGCCGATCAGACTGCCAGGGCCCTTGTTGCCATAGAGGAGGGTAATGCCTTTACGGGGAAGCTGAAAATCCGGCCCCTGAAAATAGTCAGGTTGGCAGATCGTGTATTCTGCAGGTTGCTGTTCGCCCTCGTAGAAGAAGAACGTTTTGGTACCAATGGCAGACACGGTGGTTTTACACTCCGGAAATCAGGTTGATAGCAGTCTGGTTATTGGTGGCGAGGGCGGAGATGACCGCTACCGGGAGCCGCCGCTCAATACACTGTTGTGGCGCCAGACTGTTCAGCTTCGTATGGTAACATTGAAAATTATTATACAAAAATGAAAGCATGCCGTTTGTGATTCAGTGTGGATATTATCAATGTGTATGAAAGGATAAATACAAAGCATGGCAAGAAGCGAACTCACTCATCCGTCAAAACCGATCAACGGCCAGTCCCTGATGAGCCTCAAAGCGGTGCTGGAGAGCTACCTTGGGGGCGGCGAAATCCGTGACCTTGATCTGGCCATGCTGATGAACGTGCCGTTGAACAGGTTGAGCCAGCTTAAGCGAGCGAAAAGCTCTATCGAAACGGTTGGGCGAGACGTAACGCCCGATGAAACTCTGGGCCTGGCTGATGACGACGATACGGTGGCCGAGCTTCCCGGATTGCGGCCAAGCCAGGCCATTTTGGTGCGGTTGCTGCTAAAACACCCGGAGTGGGTGCCCATTCCGTTGCGCCCCTCCCACCCGGAAGTGTTTTCCCTGCTGCAGCCGTTTATGCCGGGGGCTGATGGCAGAACACCCAACAAGGCAGGCTTTGCGCCCTTGTTTGGCCGCTCGTATATTTCCTCCTACAAGCTGCTGTCAGAGAGCGCTGACGGCTCCCAGGGGGCTGGGCTGCCCATCATTCGCCTGCAGCGATTGGTGGTGGCAAAGTATGCCCGTGCATTTGCAGAGGCGCTCGCATCATTGGCCAGCAAAACCCCTGAAGTGCCCCCGGATGTCCTTGCCACCGCCAGGAATCTGAGCGGCTGGGCCCTGCTCCGCGAGCGGGATTCACTAACGGACTGGATGAATGACGAACTGCTGCTGAACTTCGAAAACGACGTGAATCACCGCTTTCAGGCTTGGTTCAATGATCATTACCTTGGCATTCTGAAAGACGAGGCAGCCTCACGGGATACCAGTCCGGAGCAGGCCATCGAGAAAGGTAAATGGACCAATACCGAAGAGGTGTCTGATACGAAACTGGCCTCCTACAGCCGCGCCCAGCGTCCAATTCTGGGCCGCAGTGACAGCCCCTTCTCGCTGTTCCGGGAAAGCTTCGGCCTCACCAGTGCCGAGGCATACTGGGTATTTGGTATTCAGGTAAAAGCCTTCTATCGATTCCGCCAGCGGGCGAACCAGCGTATCGATGCCCCTACCTCTATTCTCCTGCGATACCTGTTCCGCTACCCGGACGATATCGATCTGTTCATGCCGGTGCCGGCCTCTGGTCGTGACATTTTCGATGCCATCCAGCAGGAAGATCCGGACTTCAAGCTGAGCCAGCTGGCCCCTTTGTTCGGGGCATCCAGGGTAATGAGCTATGAATTTGCGGAGCCAGAGGCCGCTTGTCCATTCTTCGCCCGCCGCCTTGCCACCGTTTTCTGGCAGCAAAGGCAGAAAGGGGAACCAATCTACCGGGCCATGCGTGAGTGTGTAGAGGAGGAGGTTATCGCCCGTGGGCTGGACCTCGGACAGTTCTGGCGGGATGGCCGTTGGCACAAATAGCCTTGAAACTTGGCATTTCGGGCAAATAACTTTACAAACCTTTTCAGTTATAAAGGTGTCAAGTCCGAATAATGCAGTTAGGATGAAATTGTGATCACGGAACCATGATCGAATGCGCCCAGTTATTCTGTACGCATAAACTAGAAGCTGGATTCATTCGGAAAACAAATAAATGCTATTTTGTTATATAAAGAGGCCTGGTCATGAAAAATTACAATATCTCGAACCTGCTTTCTAAACCGTTCGCCGGTTCTCGTCAGAAGGGTGCTTCCTCGCTGGAGTATCTGATGCTTGGGGCGGTCATTGTCATTATTCTGGGGTTTGTAATAGCGCAAACTGAAGGTGGCGGTGGTATCGGTCAGCTAATTTACGATACTTTCGAGGGACTCTTCAGCACGGCTGGCAATTCAGCGCCTGAATAGTAATGCGCGGAAATCTCATTTGGCGTTAGTCAGTGCGAATGTCAAATATCCGTAAGCTCGGTTTGAATCTATGAAAATAAAAAGCAATCGAGGCGTTATTGCTCTGGAGTTTCTGCTGGTCTTCCCCATGATTCTTGCAATCATCTACGGGGCGGCGGGATACGGGGTACTCTTCTATAACAAGTACCAGATGCAGGTAGCAGTCGACCGCGCCGCATCGGCCGTATTCTCGCTCGACCGTCGGGAGCACAATACCTTTGCAGACAACGCCGTAGCCTATAGCAGCGAAGTGCTTACAGTGCTGAGTGGTCGGTTACCGGCAGCGGCTGCCGACCATCTTGCTACCCGCGAATGTGGTGTAGTCAACCATGGTGGTGTGCAGTTGCTGGAATGTGTGCTGGTGGCAGATGCGGGTGACTCTTCCTTCATGCCCCAGGTGCGGTTTGCGGGCATTGGTGCGTTTCCTCCCATGCCCAGTCAGCTGACCGCCCGCTCCGCCATTGCGTTTTGACGTGACAAACCTTGCCCCTGCGCGGCAACTCTCATTGCGAACAATAAGGACAGGCTGAATGAGGTCAAAGTTCGTATACGCAGCGCCTTCCCTGGTACTGGCACTGGCCGCCATCGGCCTTGCCCTCTACGGGCTGATGCAATCTCCTGAAATACCCGTAGCCACCCCGTCAGCGGAACAGGCGCCGGCCCAGGCGGTAGAGGAGAAAGAGGCAGCGCCGGTTTTCCGCTATCTGGTCGCCATTGAGGACCTGGAAGCCGGCACCGTGCTCGCGCAGGAACAGTTCCAGGAGTTTGAACTGCCGGCGGCCCTGGAAAGCGCTCTCTCCCCAGATCAAGCCCCGTTTGGAACGACCCTCAACAGACCGCTTAAAGCGGGCATGCTGCTGTCGCAATCCAGCATTGATTCGGGCACGCCGCTGCAATTGTCCCTGGCCGACGGCGCTCGCGCCATGGCTTTTGAACTGAACGCTCTGTCCAGCGTCGGTGGGCTGATCCAGCCGGGCGACCAGGTGGATATTTACGCGACCTTCAAGGGTTCTGGCGGAACCGATACCGGCACCACCCGCCTGATGCGCAATGTCGAGGTGCTGGCAGTACGCGGTGCCCTGGAACCTGGCAGTGACGCCAGTGACGACACCCAGCGCCGCAACCAGACCATGGTGCTGTCGGTACCTCAGGCAGAGGTGGCCCGACTTGTCCTCGCTGCTTCGGAATCGCGACTGAGCTTTGTTGCCGCCAGACCAGAGCTGAAAGCCACTGGCGAAGAAGCGCTGGATGACATCGCCGGCAAAGCGGCGGAAGAACAGCAGATCAGCCTGCTTACTGACATCCGTCCCAGTGCCAGAGCCAAGCCTGCCCCTGCGCAGCAACCCCGACAGGCGCCTGCCAGAAACCCCGGCCAAGAGGTCAAGATTTACGAAGGTTCCGGCACAAGGAGTGTCTATGTACGTTGATCTCTGTTCCCGCCTGAAGCCATCGGGCAGGGCGTTCGCCACCGCTTTGGTTGCCTCGTTGCTCTTGATTGCCACTCCGGCGATGGCCGATGCCGACAGGGTATCCGTGGCTCCAGGCGAACAACACGTGCTGACCTTTATGAAACCGCTGGAAAAGCTCTCAGTGTCCAATCCGGATGTCGTGTCCGTCACCGCCACCGGAAAACAGGAAGTGCTGGTGACAGCAGAAGCCCAGGGTTCCGCCATTGTCCGCGCCTGGCTGAAAGGCGAAACCAGCCCGCGCCAGACCAACTTCCAGGTGTCCGATGTTCTGGGGTCAAAAAACCCGCTGCCCATGCAGGTGCAAACCGACATTCGCGTGGTGGAAGTGAACCGCTCCGAGCTCAATACCCTGGGCGTTTATTACTCGCGACTGTTCAATGGCGGTAACAACAGCGTTACCATCGCCCCGCCGGGCAGCGGTGCCACCCGGGGCTTCCCCGGCGCTTCCGCAGCCGGTGTGCCGGGCGTGGGCGCCGAAGGCTTCAATCTGTTCAGCTTTGGTTCCAGCTCCCTCAGCATCATCAACGCCCTGGAATCCGGCGGTTTTGCCTACACCCTGGCGGAACCCTCGCTGGTCAGCCTCAGTGGCCAGACAGCCACCTTTCTCTCCGGTGGTGAGTTTCCTATTCCGGTGTCGTCCCGGGACGGCGATATCCAGATTGAGTTCAAGGAATTTGGCGTCAGCCTGGCGCTAACACCCACCGTGGTCAGTGAAGACCAGATCATCCTGAAAGTGGCCCCCGAAGTCAGTGAGCTCGATTTCTCATCAGGCGTGGCCACCGGCGGCGTTGCTGTGCCCGGGTTACGCATTCGCCGCACCGAAACTATGGTCTCCATGGCCTCCGGCGAGAGCTTCATCATCAGTGGCCTGGTTAGCCGCTCCACTACCAATACCAGCGACCGACTGCCGGGCCTGGGCAACATCCCCATTCTGGGCGCGTTCTTTCGGTCAGACCGCATCGCCTCCGAAGACAAGGAGCTGATCATGGTGGTCACCCCCAGGCTGGTTAGCCCGCAGCGAAAGCTGCCGGCGGATGTTCGCAACTTCGGTAAAGAGTATGAGTACAGCAGCACCGGCTGGCTGGACATGGTGATTAATAGTCGCAGTGCAGGCGAGCCGATCGAAAGCGGCCTGAGCTGGTAAGGGAAGGGTACCCATGAGCGAATCCATAATCTGCGTAGCCGATGATGTAGGTGCCCGCGTCTGGCTTGAGCGAGTGCTCGAATCCGAGTGGAATCTGGAATGCCTCAGCTCCATGGATCTGTCTCGTGTCAGCCGTCTGGTGCAGGCAACCGGGGCACCGGTGGTGCTGGTGGCCATCGATGAGAACGACGCCAACCGGGCCCTGAAGGTGTTTGCCGCCATTCAGAAAGCCTGCCCGAACTCACAGCTGATTGGGGTTGCCCATCGGCTGTCCCAGGACCTGCTGCTCAGCATCATGCGTGCCGGTGCCCGGGATTGCCTGGTGACCGGCGTGGACGCCGATACCGCCCGCGATCGCGTTCGCCGCATAGCCGATTCCGCCGCCCAGGCGCCAACGGCCGCACCCAGTGCCGGCCGGGGCGACATCACCCTGGTGGTGTCTGCGTCCAGCATTGTGGACACACGTTTCTTCTGCCAGAACTTCGTGGCGGAACTGAACGAATACCAGGCCGGCAAAAACATACTGGCCATGGATTCCAACTCTGAGGCCAACCGCACCTTCTACTTTGACAACCTCAGCCGCCTGACCCTGGACGAGCTCATCAGCCGTGGCGACAGCATCGACCGATCACTGGTGGAAACCGCCCTGGAAGAATACCAGGATGGCCTGCGGCTTTTGTCTGGAGATATCAGCAGCGAACTGTTGAAAGGCGATGCCGCCGCAGATCTCTATATTACGATCAGCCAGCTGGCGACCCTGTTTGACCACATGGTGATCCGTGTTGATCCCGCCCACACAGGGGAATGGCTCCGAGCCATCGGCGCCAACGTTAATCGCATCATCACCGTGACTCATCCGGTGGTGGACCAGGTGCAGGCGACAGAAAAGTTGCTGCAGGAAATCAACGAGTGGGTGGCTACCGAGTGCTCCCGCTACGTGGTGGTGGATGGCTATGAGAAACGGGCCAGCCTATCGTTGTCTGATATCGAGAAAACCCTCGACCACAAGTGTGACCTGGCCCTGCCTCTGGAATGGCGCTACCGCCTGGACGCGATGAACGCGGGCTTGCCCATCGCTAACCTGCTCCATAAAAGCACCTATCACCGGAGCCTGGGCGGTTTTATACACACCTGCTGTGCCGCCGGGGAAACCCGCCGCAAATTCACCTTTAAACGCACAGCGGTTTAAGAGGGCGGATTATGGCGACCCGTATTGACGACGATTACCAGAACCTGAAAAAGAACGTTCACACCCATGTGGTGGAACGCCTCGACGAAGAGGGTATCGAAGTTGAACGGATAGACGCCCAGCAGCTTCACCGGTTCATCCAGTCCACGGTAGACCAGTACGTGTCCGTCAACCGCATCCCCCTGGCCATGGCCGACCACACCATGCTGGTGCGGGAAATGGTGGACGAAGTCGTGGGCTTTGGTCCGCTGGAGCCGCTGCTAGCGGATGACCAGGTGAATGACATCCTGATCAACGGCGCCCGCAGTGTGTTCGTGGAAATTGCCGGCGTGCTGCAAAAAGTGCAGGTTCGGTTTATTGATGATGACCACGTGCTGCGCATCATTCGCCGCATTCTGGCCCCCCTCGGGCGCCGGCTGGACGAAAGCAGCCCCATGGTGGATGCCCGCCTGCCGGACGGCTCCCGGGTAAATGCCATCATTCCGCCTATCGCCCTGGATGGGCCATCCATGTCTATCCGGAAGTTCTCCAGCAAACATCTGACCGCCAACCAGCTGGTCAATATGGGCTCCATGACTCGTGAATGTCTGGACCTGCTGGCGGGTATTGTGGAATCCCGCCGCAACCTGCTGGTCAGTGGCGGTACCGGTACCGGTAAAACCACCATTCTGAACCTGCTCAGTGAGTTTATTCCCAAAGACGAGCGCATCGTCACCATCGAAGATTCCGCCGAGCTGCAGCTGAACCACCCGCACATCGTGCGCCTGGAAACCCGGCCGGCCAACACCGAAGGCACCGGCCGGGTGACCGCCCGGGACCTGATCGTCAACGCCCTGCGTATGCGGCCAGACCGGGTGATTGTGGGCGAGGTTCGTTCCGGTGAAATCATCGAACTGCTGCAGGCCATGAACACCGGCCACGAAGGCTCCATGAGTACCATCCACTCCAACTCCGCCAAAGATGCGTTGATTCGTATCGAAACCCTGCTGGCGGTGAACGGCTACGACGCCGGCGAACGGGCCATCGCCCGGTTGATTGGCTCCTCCCTGGATGTGGTGGTTCAGCTCACCCGCCTGCCCAACGGCCGCCGTCTGGTGAGCGAAGTGGTTGCCCTGCGCCCCACCAAAGACGACCCCTACCGCATGGAAACCCTCTACCGCTCCAGCGAACTGGACTGGCTGGCGCCGGAAGATACCGGGGTTGCCCCGTGAATACCCAGCTGATCTGGCTGTTGTGCCTGATGGCCGGTGTGGCTGCGGTGCTGGTGATCATGTTGCAGCTCACCCTGAGCCGCCTGCTGGCCGCCGATGACATCAAAAAACGCACGGCCCGGCGCCTGGCTCCGGAAGTAAGAGTGGAGCAAAAGCCATCGGTGATCGATCTCGGGCCACTGCAAAGCGTGCTGCTACGGGCGGGTTTTCGGGTATCCGGTGTCAGAATCCTGCTGCAGGCGATCATTCTACTGGCAACACTGTTGGCCGTATTTATCTTGCAGGGGCTTGTCGAAGTGCTGGTATCCCTGTTTTTTGTGATCACTGCCCTGGTGACCACCTGGCGGGTCAAATTCGAGCGCCAGCGACGGCAGATTTTCGAGGAACTGCCCGGCATTCTCGATGGCATGCTGCGCTCCGTTTCCGTTGGCCGCTCTGTGGAACAAAGTATCGTCAACGCCTTCAGCGATGCCTCCCCGGTGTTTGATCCCATGGTGTTCCGGCTTAAAAACGCCGTCAGCCAGGGCCGGGATTACACGTTGGTGCTGGACGCCTTTGCGCGTTTCTACCAGATTCCTGCCTTTACCCAGATCGCCATTGCCCTGAGAACCTCCTCCCGTTTTGGTTCTTCGGTTAAACCGGTGCTGTTTGAAGTGGCCAAGGCCATTCGCTCCCAGCAGGAGCTGCGCCGAGAGTTCATGGCTGCCACGGCGGAAACCCGGTTTACAGCCATTGTCTTCGCCATCATGCCTCCGGGCCTGGCGGTGTATATGGTGGTGCTGAATGAACAGTTCTCCGAGAAGCTGCTGCACTCGGAGGTGGGGCATACTCTGTTAATGGTGTCTGGGGGGCTCCAGCTTCTGGGCATCGTGATGATCTGGAACCTGATCAGGGGGGTAGGCCGTGGCTGATCTTGCTCTGATTCTGGCCGCCGTGTTGGCGGTGTTGGCGGTGATTGCAGGGGTGTATGGGGCGCCGCGCTGGGCCCTCAAAGCCCGGGTGAGTGCTCGGTTGCGCCGCCAGCAGATTGCCATGGACGCGGGCCAGGCGGAATCTCCCTACAGCGAATTTTTGATGTGGTTGGTAGACAGGAAACTCTTCGCGTCGGATTTCCGGGAGCTGGAACCGGCCCTGGACGCCACCGGCAAAACACCGCTCCAGTCTCGCCAGCATTACCTGTTCTGGTGTTGGCTGGTGCCACTGGGCGTTGCCTTTGCCGCCTTCTGGTGGCTGGATTTGGTGATGGCCGCCCTGGTGTTGCTGGCAGCCTTCTACCTGCCCCGGCGCTTTGCCCGCAGTGCCGGTGAAGACGCCGAAAAACTGCAGAACCGCGAAGCCATCGAACTCTGCCACATGACCCGAATGCTCCTGGAGGCCGGCCTGAGCCCAGAGCGCTCCCTGAAGCTGATCTCCCATCAGGCCCGGGATCTCATGCCACGGCTCATTCACCGCATTGACCGGTTCAACCGCGTTATGGAAAGCGGGGCAGACCGCACCGCCGCCCTGGACGAACTGGGCCGAAACCGAAACCTCACCGTGTTGCGCCATTACGTGGCCCTGATGAAACAGTCCGGCACCCTGGGCTCCAAGGTAGCCGGCGGGCTGGACCAGATAGTGGAAGAAGCCCAGCACGAAGAACGCAGCAAACTGAAAGAAGAAACCAACAAGATTGGCGCCCGAATGACCATCATCATGATGATCTTCATGCTGCCGTCTCTGTTCATGTTAATCGGCGGGCCGGCGGTACTGTCGATACTTGATGCATTCCAGCGATAGCGCATAACCGTGACAACAAAAGGTGAACTCTGACCATGCGGGTAGTAAACACATCAGGCAAATGGCAAGGAATGGCAGCGAAGCTGGGCGCAATAGGCATAGGCCTGGCACTGGCCGGTTGTTCCTCCATGGCCACCACGGGCACAGGCAGCACCGGGCCAGCCAAAACGAGCGGTGCGCTGGATAACGGGGTTTACCTGATCAACTGCTCCGAGGTGACGCAGCCAGAGCACCGGGTAGAGCTGGACGCCATCGACGCCGCCATGGAAGACCGCCAGTACTACGCCGCACTGGCCCGGCTGGAAGGGCTGTCGTTCGACACCCAGGCCCATTGGCTGCGCTGGGCTCAGCTACTGGGGCAGGTAGACCAGCTGGATTATTCCGAGGAAGTGTTCCGGGCCATCGTGGACGAATGCAATTCCTACCAGGCACTGCATGGCCTGGGTGTGGTACAGGTAAAAAAAGACAACACCCTTGAAGCGATCGATTTGCTGACCAAGGCCAAATCCCAGGCACCGGCCAATGCCGATATCCGTAACGACCTGGGCTACGCCCTGATGCGCGCTGGCCGCTACGACCGCGCCGCGTTTGAACTGCGCACCGCCTACGAGCTGTCGCGGGGCAGGGCATCCACCCGGCAGAACCTGATTGCTGCCTATTACCTGAACGGTGGCCATGCAGCGGTTAAACAGTTGCAACAGCAAATCAACCTGACCGAAGAACAAATTGCCGCAGGCAAACGTCAGGCAAGCCAATTGGCTGGCCTCTCTTTTGAGCAACAATCGGACTCAACGGTTTCCCGGATTCTGGAAGCCCAATCTGAACAGCCTGCCAGGGGCGGTGAGCTGAGCGAACCGGTCGTTATCCAGACCCTGGAAAGACTCAAAGAGTCCTTCCAGCAACCGATACCGCAACGCATAGGTGAGTCTACCCGCGATGAATAAGAGTCGGCAGCAGGGCGTACTGATTTTTGCAACACCGTTGCTACTGGCATTGGTGTTCATCTTCGTGACCCTGCTGATTGATGGCTCCCGACTGTTGCTGCTGCAGTCTGAAATGCAGTCTATTGTGAACTCCGCCGCCACCGCAGCGGCTGATGAAGCCCAGGCCTGTGGCGGTACAGACGCAAGCTGGAATGCCATGGAACAGCGCGCGTTCCTGGCGGCGGAAGCAGCAGGCTTTGACGGCGAGGCGAGCAATCTGGAAATCCTCCCCGGCGTGCTGCGCCCCGGTGAAACCGCCACCAGTCCCATGCGGTTCGCCAGCCGCAACCCGGGTACGGAAATGGCCCAGACCAACGCCACCCTGGTGCGTTATACCCGCACCGAGCCCGTTTCTTTCCTGCTGCCACAGAAACTGTTCCCGCCCATCACCATTTCCGCCGATGCCGTTGCCCGCAAAGAGGTCTACGCCACCTTGAGTGCTGCCGGTTCAACCGCCACGGTGGAGGATGGTCTGCTGGGGGCATGGATTGGCAACGTGCTGGGTATGCCCGGTTACAGCTTGGATGCCACCGCCCTCAACAGCCTTGAGAATACCTTGATCGGCCTCGGGGATCTGTTGGCCGCTCTTGGTGTGGATGATCTGACCGATCTGGTTGACGAGCCGCTGCTGGATGTGCTGGATGCCGTGGTAACGCTTGCCGGTGGAACGGTTACTCCGGCTGGCCGGGTGATTGATGATCTCACGTCTGCTGTTGGCCTTGGCGGCCTGGACGCTTCGGCTGTCTTTGAAGTTCTGGCAGATCCCCCACCTCCGCGGCAGACGACCGTTCCGGTCTACGATTTCGTGATCAGCCTGGTTATGAACAGCGTTCGCGCTTCAAATCAGGCTGGCAGTGGTTTGCTGTCGCTAAACCTGGATACCTCCGATTCAGCGTTGCTGAACAGTCTTGTAGGTTCCGAAAGCTTTCTGGCTGATCTGGACGTATCGCTGGGTTTATGGGTGGATGAAGCGCCGAAAATTGTCATCGGGCCGGCGCGGCAAGACAGTAGTGGTCAGTACATGACCAAGGTGCGTGCCTCTGACGTCAGTCTCGAGGCCGTTCTTGAGCTCAGTCTTGGCTCGGGGCTTGTTAGCGACGCAACCAACGCATTGCAAGGCTTGGCAGGGTTATTAGGGCTGCCGACCATTGAAGTGCTTGATGGCCCGGTCCGAGTGCCACTCACGCTTCTGGTAGGAGGTGGTAACGCCGTCTTCGAGAGTGCTGACTGTGCCAAAGGGAGTAACAACACCACCAGTTTCGATTTCCGTCTGGAGGGAAATGCGGCGAGTGTACAGACCGGAACTCTTAACCCTGCAACGCAGCAAATTGTGTCAGAGCCTATCTATGCGCCGATTATGGACGTGGAGGCGAGTTTAGATTTAGGTTTGGTTAATATAACTCTGGTCGATTTGGAGGTGTGTCTGAGCGCAGACGCTGAGGTAGATATCAGCTCCAGTGCCACGCTTGAAACCCTGGAAAGTTACAATCTCCATTGTCCCGGTGGAGTGTGTGAAACCGGGGAGATTAAATCCACTGGTGGCCTTGATAGCATTGATGCCGAAGTAACCAACGTATCGTTGCTTAAATGCAGTGGCTCGACTACCAGTAGTGAGCAGGATGTGCTCAACATGTTAATCGGTGACCTGGTCAGCCCACTCACAAGCCTTCTCTCTGCGGTGCTTGAGGAAATCGTCACCAGCCTGGTCTCACCACTGCTCTCCGCCCTGGGCGCAGACCTCGGCGGCATGCAACTGCGGGTACTGGGGGCGGAACAAACTGGTTCGCAACTGGTAGAGAATGTAGTCTTTGACGAATAAACCTGTGCAATCAAAGAGCTGTAAAGATGTTTGACGGGACAGCGCTGCCGGAACGACTACTGCAACCAGAGCTATTGCTGGTTTTTGTACTGGCCGTTGCACTCGGTGCCATCGCCTTATGGCACCAACGCGCCCGAAAGCAAAGCAGGCAGCGGGAGCAGGCACTGGCCCGGGCGAACGATGATGCCCAGCGCCGCCTGCGGTCGTCGATGTCTGACACCCGGGCCATGCTGGACCAGGGCTCAGCCGCCATCCTGGTGTTTGATCGCATCACACTTACCCTGTTGTTTGCCAACCGCCAGGCCCTCGAATTGTTTGGCTGTGATTCCGTCGAGGAGCTTTCAGACACCGTACTCATGCGCCCGGATGCCTGGCAGCCCAGCCCTTACTCGCTGCTCGATTTTGAGAGCTGGATCAGCCAGCTCAAGGCCTCCGGTTTTCTGCGCCGGGAATGGCTGTTCAGTACCGCTGCCCGTCAGAATATCTGGATGGACTGCTACATCAGCAACACCGTCTTCGAAGGCCGCCCGGCGCGCACTCTCAGCGCCAACAACATTCACGCCTACAAAATGAACCAGGCAGCGGACAAACTCCGCAATGGCATTCTCACCGGCATCAACAGCAGTGCGCCCATGGAAAACCTGGCCGACAGCCTGTGCAAACTGGCCGAGATTCGCCTGCAAGACACCCGCTGCCTGATCACCCGGTACGACCAACAGCGGGACTCGCTCACACCGCTGGGCAAGGGGGGCTTGGCCAAGGACTTCCGGGAACAGTTACCCGTTATACCCGCCCGTTACGGCAGCACTTCCATCGGTACCGCCGCCTACACCCGCCACAGAACACTGTGTGAATCGGTTGTGGACGACCACCGTTGGCAGGGTTACACCCGTGTGGTGGCAGATCTCGGCCTGCTGGCCTCCTGGTCTGAGCCGATTGTCAGCCAGCGAGACGAATTACTGGGCGTTGTCACCGTATTCAGCCATCACCCCCGCAATCCGGATGAACAGCAACTGGAAGACCTGGCCTCCATTGTCTCGCTCACCGGCCTGGCCATTGAACGAAAACAGTGGCAAAAAGCGATGGAAGCGGCCGCCGCCAGTGAGCGGTTTATCCGGCAGCTGGGGGTTGATCTGGTCAACCTGCCCAGTGGCGACGAGTTTGAGCCAAAGCTTCGCTACCTGATGCACCGCATTGTCAGCCACTACGAACTCGGTGCCCTGGCATTGTGGGAGCGCTCCGGAGATGACGATAGCTTCGCCTGCCTGGCCACCATTCATCACAACACCCCAGACACCAGCGGTGCAGATAACGCCAGCGCCACCATTCAGCCCATCGCTGCAAACGTGGTTGCCAACATGCTGGCAGACACCGCAGCAGAGTACATCACCCCCCAGGATGCTATTTACGATCGCACCCGCTTAGGCGTAGAACCCAAACCCATACTGCTCACAGCGCTGAATGATGAGCAGGGTGAAGACAGCTTCATCGGCTTCCTCACGGTTCAGTCCCGCTACATGTACATCGCCCAGGCCACCATCGACCACCTGCAGGTGATTGGCTCCATGGTGCGCACGGTATTGTTGAACCGTCGCCTGGTGCGTTCCCTGGCCAGCGACATGGAAAACGAACAGCGGGAGCGCAAGAAGCTGGAAGTGGAGCTGTCGGTGGCTCGCTCCATCCAGATGTCCATGGTGCCCGGGGCCGGGCACTTCCGGGAAACCTACCGCAACTGGACCATCGAAGCCTGGCTGCAACCGGCCCGGGCGGTGGGCGGAGACTTGTACGAGTTAATCCGCCTGCCCAGCGGCAAGCTGCTGATTGCCGTGGGTGATGTCTCAGACAAAGGCGCCCCGGCGGCGTTGTTCATGGCCAGAACCGTCAGCCTGCTCAACTACCTGGCCCGCTCGCTGGATGGTGATCTGGCCGCCATCGCCCGGGCCCTGAACAACGAACTGTGTCGCTCCAACGAAGCCTGCATGTTCGTGACCATGATCATGGGCGTGCTGGAGCTTGGCTCAGGTGAAATCCAATGGCTCAATGCCGGCCACAACGAGCCCATGTTTGTGGATGGCAAAACCAGCCCGAAACTGTGGCAAGGGAACCCTGCCGCGCCTTTCGGCGTGTATGAGGATGTGGACTACGACGTAGAGATTGCCAGCATCCGGCCAGACCAGAGTATTACCCTGTACAGCGATGGCGTAACCGAAGCGTTTGACAGGGAAGGGCAGGAGTTCGGCGAAGAGCGGTTACTGAACCTGGGCTACCGGGCGTTTAACCAGCCCGAGGGGCTGCTCGGCTATATGCGCGAACAGCTGCTATCCTTTGCCAGTGGTGCACCACAATCCGATGACATAACCTTACTGACAATACAACACCATGACACTATCCATCCAGTCCACAGAGACGATAGCAAGCATCCTGCAAAAAGTTCGTGATCACTACGGCGAGCATTGCCTGGATAACGACAGGGTGAGTGACTGCTACACCATCATTGATGAATTTCATGCCAATATTAAAGAGCATGTCGCTACAAAAATTGACAGCTGTCAGTGGTTTCTTGAGGTAGTGTGTGATGATGGCAAGGTACAACTGGAATTTGAATACGCTGGCCCGGGGTTCGACCCAACGCAATCGAGCCCTCCTGGCGAACAGCCTGTGGAGGCCCGCTCCATCGGTGGTTTGGGGTTGGCCATCATGTCGCAACTGAGCGACGAGATGAACTATCGCTACGAGAATGGCACCAACAAGCTCACGGTAGCACTCGACACCACATTGCCCAGGGAAGACAACCCATGCCTTTGACCATTATCGAGCAGTACACCTCGGATGAGGCGTTGAGCTTTGAGCTTCAAGGCTCACTGGACAGCGACACCGCACCGCAGCTGGACGAACGCCTGGCTGAGGCCATCACCCCAACCACCCGGCTGGTGGCCTTTAACATGGCCGGAGTCAGCTTTATCAGCTCCGCCGGTTTGCGCGTTATCTTCAAGACCCTGAAACTGATGAAAGCCCGAAAGGGGCAGGTAAGTGTCAGCCAGATGAGCAAAGGGGTGAAAAAAGTGTTCGAAATCGTCAAAATCATGCCCGACCTCACCGTGTTTGGTGATCAGGCTGAGATGGATGAGTACCTGGAAGCTATTCAACGGCGCGAAGAGTTGTAATACAAGGAGACGCTATGGCTATTGTTCTGGACGGAACAGTCGCAATCCAGAGAGACCAGAGTGGTGACGTCGCCAACGTGATCTGGTTCCTCTATGGCCTGCCGGCTTCCGGCGGTGCGCCCAATAATGCCGTATTCCTGAACGAATCCTTTGGCAAGGCCTCGCCGCAGATGGTTTCGTTCGAGCTGGATGGCGAAGAGTACGTGGTCTATGCCGACTGGCAGTCGTCTTCGGATGTGCATCAGGGCCATGAAATCAAAGCCTTCTACAAAACCTACGGCTACATCCTCATCTCCTGCCTGCGGGACGACGTGGCCTCAGACCAAGGTCTGATACGGCGGGAGTGGATTACTCCTGTAAAGTATTATGAGGATTATGTGACAATGGTCAGCGAATTAGCCAAAGTAGGCTAATATACTAAGCTGATAATACAGAAAGGACGTATGTATTTATTGAAAGAATCAACGCAACTCAAATGGTCAGTTTGAGACAGTGGAGAACATCATGCGCCAGGAATACCAGAACGCCTATCTAAACGCCGTCCGAGCCATGGCAGAGAGCGGAATGACCGTACAGCTACTCAGTGGTCGTGAACTCAGGGCACGCTCTGGTGAAGCCGAGGCGCAAACGTCTGAACGTTACATGACCCAGGAATTCAGCCGCCAGGTAGCCGCGGTATGCCACGGCTCCCTGGCCTTGTCAGACATCAGCGCAGAGCAGTTGATCAAACGCGATCAGGGCGAAACCAAAACCGCCACCACCACCCAGCGCGCCAAAACCACCTCCTAAACCAAATTGGGGTCAGACCCCCGGACATTTCACCTCAGCAAATGTCCTGGGGTCTGACCCCAAACGTTTATTCCCGATTAGCCGCCGTGCATTCAGCAGCACCCGGATTGCTTGCGCAGCGGATGTTGGCCATCAGCTTGAGCATGCGCGGGTCGTAGACAGACGGGGCGCGGTTTACACCATCCCGCATCTCCAGGCGGTTCTCCCGGAACATTTCCTGATAGCCGACGATGTCCTGATCGGGAATCTTGATCCATTTTTCATCCGGAATGGCCGCTTCCTGGCTTTCGATCAGGCTCATCACCTGCGGGTACATGTCCCAGGCCGCTTCCCGGGCTTTCTGGGCGGTGTCGCCATCCACTGCGCCTTCACGGGCAATGAGTTGCACCGTCAGCTGGGCCAGGGGGTAGTCCACCACGCCGCCGTTGGGCTCAATGCCTTTATAGAGTTCCAGTGCCTCATAGGCGAAGGCCGGCGCATAGGCGGTGTCTACCGAGCCGTTATTGAACTTACCGGCAAAGTTGGTGATGTCAGACGGCACCACCGTGGCCTTCACGTAGTTCACCATGTGGATGGCGTCTTTCTGGTAATCCAGGGTGGCCATCCTTTTGCCTGCCAGGGCGCCGGCGGTGTTGATGGAGCGGTCATTTACGAACAGGTAACCGGCGCCCACCGGGAAGATGCCCAGCACTTCATAGCCATCGCTCTTCATCAGGTCTGCCGCTCGGGGCTGGGCCAGGGTGGCCAGCAGGGTTTCCAGGTTGTCGTAGGTGGGCAAGGCACCCACGGCACTGATCGAGCCGGTGAACTTGTTGAACGGCCGGGTGCGCAGGTCGGTGGCGGCCACCGCATCACACTGGCCGGCGTTGAAGTCGCCCACCGCCACGCCTTCATCGGTGTAGGGCTTCAGTTGCAGGTTAACGCCCAGAGAACGCATCTCCAGGGCATAATCCTTCATCACGTTGAACACATCGCCGTTGGCACCGATCACATCAAACACACACACAGACACGTTGTTGGCTGAGGCCAGCGGCGCGGCACAGGTAAGTGCCAGGGCTCCGATAAACTTACGCATGGTTACTACTCCCGTTATACATTGTCTTTGTTTTCAGTCAGGGACACCCTCACAGAAGGTCGTCCAGATCCATTGTTTGGGTTGATCGGTTGGACGATACCGGCGACAGGCTGCCAAACGAGTTGGACGGTGTGCGGTAGCCATAGTTGGCGGCCCAGTGTTTATCCGAGGAATGCAGCAATACCCGGTGCGCGACGCTGTCCAACAGTTGGTAGGCGGAAGACACCTCCATCTCCGATTCCGCATCGGCGGCGGCCCGGATGGCTTCTTCCAGTACGTCCGGCCGGCCAAAGGTTTCCGCTGCCACAACTTCCAAAGCGCTGGCTACCCGGAAACCCCGATCAAAGCCCAGTTCGCGGCTGTGTTCGAGTACATCCCATGGGTCTGGGGACATGGGCGGGCGGGTGTCCGGCAGCAACAGCCATACCAGGGCCCGAACCGCATTGGGTACGCCGCCCCATTTTTCGTTTTCAACACAGCGCACAGCCCGCTCGGCTTGCGGGGCAATGTTGCGCGGAATGCCCGCCATGGCCCCGGAATTGGCATCGTTTACAATCGCCTGCATGCCCGTTACCAGGCCCATCAGAAAGGTCAGTTCATCCTGATCATCAAGCAGGAACGGGCATTCCACCGGCTCGGCGCCCGGGTCAAATTTATAGGCGGCCATGGCCCGCTCAAACGCCAGAAGTCGCCGGTGGGCAATTTCCGCGTTCAGGCGCTTAACCTGTTCCCGGGCATCCCGCGCTTCGTTCACGTTGCCCTCGTGGTTGGCGCGAAGGTACGTGATCTCGGCCTCCATGGCATTGTATTCAGAGCAGTTTGCTGCCAAAAGCATCAGTAATGAGCCAGTGGTGTCGGGCGGGGAAGTTACGCGGGAGAAAGAGTACACCAGTGGGTCCAGTGACAGCCCCAGCGCACAGGCCATCTCTGGGTCTTTCATCTCCAGCACGTAGGGGGTGGCTTCGCCCTCCGCGTAATTGGAGAGCACCATCCCCGTCGTGGTGTAAATGGGGTTGGCCGAGCAGCCGGCCAGGGTAATGGTGGCACCGGCAAGCAGAATCCGCTTGCCTGCAGAGAATGCACCCAGCGCCTGGGCGCTGCGTTCACGTAAGCGATGGATAAAGGCCTTTGTCATGGGCTGCCTCTTGTTGTAATTGTTGGATGTGTTGGTCTGTTATCGGTTTTCTTACATTAAATTAATCGAATGGACCAATTCATGCTTAATTCATTTTGGCAAATTATGGACAAGTCCCGGGGCAAGATCAACGGCCCCGAAGGCGCTGTGTTCCTCGTTGGTGGCCGTCAGCAACCGGCTGGGGGTGTAGTCCTGCACGAACTCCACCGCATCTGAAGCACTCAGGGGCGGGCACAGCCAATAGCCCTGGCCGTAATCGCAACCCAGGGTGCGCAGCGTTTTCCACTGGTCGCGGCACTCGATGCCTTCCGCCGTTACCGTCAGCCCTGCGGCCTTGGCCTGCTCAATCATCTGCCCCACATGGCGAATGCCGGCGATGGTATCCAACTTGGCGGTATCTTCACGGTCGATTTTAAGCTCTGCCACCGGCAGCGTGTCCAGGCGTTCATGGTTGTTGAAGCCGGTGCAAAAATCATCCAGCGACACCTGAATCCCATGGCCTGAGAGCGCTTCCAGCGTTTGCGCTGCTGCCAGTGGGTTATGGAAGGGCGCGGTTTCGGTCAGCTCAAACATCAGCTTCGGCCGGGGTGATTCGGCCAGCAGCCAGGTAACCGAGCGCAGGAAGTCTTCATCCTGAACGCTCATGGCAGAGACATTCACCGAAATGGGGAAAGGGCTCCAGCAAAGCCGGGTAAGTGCCGACCAGGAACGCCAGGTTCGAAGCGTACGCTCCAGAACGTGGAGGTCCAGCATCGGCGCCAGCCCGTGCTGCTCCGCCAGGGGCACAAACTGATCCGGCGCCTGCCGGCCTGCGACCACCTCTGGCCAACGTACCAGCACCTCAATACCGCCGAGCTTGCCATGGCTGAAAGCCACCTTGGGCTGAAACACCAAGTCAAAACCTACGGAGCGGATAACATCCCGAATCCGTGTTGCAGGATCGATCTTACCGAGCTCAGAAATCGCGCATTCCGGCATAACACACCTTCTTGTTATCGAATGAGGTTGCGTATTCTGACTATACAGGTGCAAAACAGGCCAAGGTTATGGCGTAAATGGCAAACGCCAGCGGGCTTCTTGGCCAATCGCCCGGCTGAAATAGAAATCGATTCCCTTATTCCATAAAAATTCACAGAAAGGGATGAAAAACTCAAAAACATCGTATAGCATAATAAATGCGAACCAAAGCGGGGTTTCCGGCCCCAATCGTAGTCCTCCTCCGAACGCTTTGGTTCGCTCAGTCTCGCAACGTTGCAAAGCTGTACTCCGTAAAGCATGTTGCCGACCTGGCCGAGACTGAAGTCGCTTGTTCTGTTTGCCCGCCACTGCCGCGGGCTTTTTTATTTAAAGGGTCAGTCCCAAGGGTCTGTCCCCGCACCGCTTGGAAATACCCCCCATTTAGTTCAAGATTGCGAATCAACAACCGACATTGCTAACAGTATGAAGCTCAAGCACCTGACCTTGGAAAACTTCCGTGCCTGTGATCATCTCGATCTCGAGATAGGCAGTCGCCTCACCGTATTGTTGGGCAACAACGGAAGCGGTAAAACCTCGGTGCTGGACGGCATCGCCATCGGCTTGGGGGCGGTCTTAACGCACTTGCCCTCCGTTTCCGGAATCACGTTCAAGGAAAATGGTGACATACGCCAATTCAACAACGTGGCAGCCCCGTACGTACGTGTGGCACTAACAACCGCCGAAGGGCTAGCCTGGGACCGAATAAAACGCCGAGATAAAAGCAAAGCGACCGCAAAGGCGACGCCTTCCCCTCTGGGACTAAAGAGTCTCGAGGCGTATCTTGATGAGGCGGTCATAGATAAAATGAACTCAGGTGAGCAATATCAGCTCACTATGATGGCCTATTACGGTGTTAGCCGTGCCGTCTTGCAGGTACCTCTCAGGCGCAAGGGTTTCCCCAAGTCTCATACCCGTTTAGAGGCGCTAAAACAGGCGCTTGAAGCTCAAAGCAGCTTCAAGTCAGCTTTCATCTGGTTCTACAACAAAGAAAACGAAGAAAACCGGTTGCAGCGGGAGAGGCGCAGTTTTGATGTAACCCTCAAAGAACTCGATGCGGTCAGAACCGCAATAGGCTCTGTTTTTCCAGACATTAGCCACCCTCACATCGAAGTAAATCCGCTTCGGCTGGCAGTGACCATCAACGGTGAAACGCTGGATCTGATGCAGCTCAGCGATGGTTACAAAACCCTGCTGGGACTGGTGATTGATCTCAGTATGCGAATGGGGCTGGCCAATCCGCATCTGGATAACCCGCTAACTGCGGAAGCCATCGTGATGATTGATGAAGTAGATCTTCACCTTCATCCGTCCTGGCAGCAAAGGGTCTTGGCCGACTTGTTGAGAACTTTTCCCAATACTCAGTTCATCATGACTACTCATAGCCCGTTCGTAGTGGAAACCCTGAACAACCATCTAAAGCGGCATAAACTTGGGCCAGGATCCACTGGCGATAAAGACATTGACGGCCTGCTTCCGCTCTCATTGAACGATGTGCGTGCCTACCGCATGGAAAACAGTGAGAAATACCCGCTGATCGATGACGAAACAGGGTTGGTGGATAACACTCTGTTGCCACATTTCAACCAGATAAATAGGTTGTATGACAGAATGCGAGACCTGGAGTGGAATCAAAAGGATGATTGATACCAGCCCCTACCAGCATTGCGAATGCATGCGCATGGGCAACCAGTTTGCGGTTTGCAAATCAGAGCTCAGTCTTGAAGAAAAGGGCAAGAAAGTGACGCTAACACCTAGGCGCGGCGAAGAGGCCAAAGCCATCGTGCTTGATGGGTGTGTGTTCACCGACAACAACATGAAATGTGATGTACTGTACCTGTTCAGTGGCAGCGGAAAGAAAGTCGCTGCGCTGGTGGAGCTCAAAGGTGCCGGCGACATCCGTCATGCTTTTGAGCAACTCGCATATACCCGAAAACGTCGACCAGAATATCAGTTGTTGAAGGCAGCTTTGGAACAATCCGCGCCAGGCCGTCTCCTCGAGAAAGCATTTATTGTAACCAATGGAATGCTACCAAAGCCGGAAATAGAAAAACTCGAAAACGCCCACGGCATCAGAGTAAGCGCAGTATTGCAATCAGAACCCAGCAACAAAATTCCTGACCTGCGCGACTGGTTCTAAGGTGTCTGCCAAGGGTCTGCCAAGGGTCTGTCCCCGAACGGGGACTGACCCCCATTTGCCCGTCCTTGCCCCCCAAACTAGAGCCCATGGCTCCAAAAAGGGTCAGTCCCCGTTCGGGGACAGACCCCATGGCTCCAAAAAGGGTCAGTCCCCATTCGGGGACAGACCCCTAGGGCAAACACTTGCCCAAAACGTGATCAAGTTACTTGCATTCCAGAATATTTCACAATCTTTAACACCTAAATCTGTCCACAAAGTACTCAGTCAGCCTTTTTGTCACTTGCGTGTAACCCAGCATTCCGTAGAATCGTCTCACTTCTGAAATACACCATAAACAACCTGACAAGGACCGCGTTAGGAACTTTCCTCCCGCTTTTTCGTTATATCCTTGTCTCAAGATAATTAGAATTCTATGACCTCAAAACACTGGGCCCTGGTCGGTGGGGCGGTAGCGTGCCTGAGCAGCTTTTCCATCGCAGCAGCTCCCTGGCTGGAACCGGGCGACCCCCGGGCCCGTTTTGCCGTACAAAAACTCGCAGACCGTGGCCACCTGGACCGCTCCGTAACCACCTGGCCCATCAACTGGGCAGCACTGGAAAACGGCACCCAAACCAGCACCAACGCCGACCTGCCATCCGTCGGCATGGCCAGCGCCTATTTGAGGTTTGAGCAGGAACAACAAGCTCAGCCGGGGTTCCGGGCAGAATTCAACGTAAACGCCCAGTCAGACATCCCGGCTTTCACCGGATTTCAGAACAACGCCCTGGCCAAAGCCGGTGCCTCGTTCAATCTGCAGTGGCAAGGCAACGCCTGGGCCGCAGGCCTCAAGCCCGCCTATGCTCATGATCCGGACGACGACGAAGAATTCCGCCTGGACGGCAGTTACCTGGCCGCCACCGCAAGCAACTGGGTATTCGGCGCCGGCGCTATCGACCGTTGGTGGGGGCCGGGTTGGCAATCCAGCCTGATACTCTCCAACAACGCCCGGCCGGTGCCCTCGGTTTGGATAACCCGGAACGACCCAAGCGCCTTCGAAACACCCTGGCTAAGCTGGCTCGGCCCCTGGAACGCCACCCTGCTAACCGGCCAGTTTGAAAAAGACCGCGCGGTACCCGAAGCCAAGCTCATCGGCATGCGCTTCAGCTTCCGCCCCGTAAACGGTCTGGACATAGGCTTGTCCCGCGCCATTATCTTCGGTGGGGAAGGGCGGCCAGAGGGCGCTTCCACCATCTGGAACGCACTGATCGGCCGCGACAATGGCCAGTTGGAAGAAGACGACCCCGGCGATCAGTTGGGCAGTATCGATATCCGCTACGGCTTCAGCATCGGCCAGCAAAGCATGGGCCTTTACATGGAGATGATGGGCGAAGACGAAGCAGGCGCCTTCCCCGGAAAGAAATCCTGGTTAATGGGTGCAGACTGGACCAGCCAGCTATTCAATGCCGATCAACAATGGTTTCTGGAATACGCAAACACCCTGGCCGACGACTTCATGGGCAGCGCCGTGCCCAACGTAGCCTTCGAGCACAGCCGCTACCGCACCGGCTACCGCCACTACGGCCGTAACATGGCCACCAGCTTTGAAGGCGACGCTGTAGCCGTCACCTTGGGCGCCTACCACTTTCTGCCCGGCGGCAGCAACATCACCGCCAAAGCCAGCTACGCCGAACTCAACAAAGACGGCAGCACCAGAGTAGTCGCCCCCAACGACAAAGTGTTCTACACCGCCCCGGCAAACAGCCAGGATATAGCAATACTGCAGCTCGGCTACGGCACCCAGGTACTCAACGGCTGGCTAGACCTGAACCTCCAGGCCACCGACAAAAAAGTCGAATACATCAGCGGCAAAAAAGACCAATTCGCCGCCTCAGCCAGCTGGACATATCGGTTCTAGCCCTGCGCACCAAAATAAAGCAAACCCCAAAAGGCACCAAAGTGATCCGCCCCTACTTAAAAACCTTGCTAGTTACCCTGGCACTGATCGCCGCTCAGCACGCCAGCGCTCTCACCTTAACCCCCGAGCAACAGCGCCAGCTGGACGCCCTGCCAGAAAGCCAGCGCCAGCAGTTGATGCAGCAATATCAGCAGGCAAAGCGCAGTCAGGGCGGAGCAAATGAAACGTCTGGCCAGTCTCAGCAGCAAGTTCCCCAAGAGGGCAAGCAACCTGGTGTAGTGCCTCTGGGTGACCGCGTTCAGGTGGCGCCGCAAACTTCAGGTTCGGGGGCGTCACAGCCAGGCAGATCTGAGCAGGGTGAAGACAAAGAAGAGAAAGAAGAAAAAACCGCCGAACAAATCCTCAAAGAAGAATATAGAAAGTGGCGGGCCGCTAGCGGCTTGGGTAGCGACGACTTGTTGCCATTCGGCTACGAAATGTTTGCCGGCGAGCCTACGTCGTTCGTGGCTTCCAGTGATGCTCCGGTGCCTGTTGGCTACCGTGTAGGCCCGGGTGATGAAATTCGAGTACTGCTAACTGGCCGGGAAAACCAAGATCTGAGCCTAACCGTTAGCCGTTCCGGTACCATCGAAATACCTCAGGTTGGCCCCGTAAACGTACATGGCAAAACGCTCGAAGAACTCCGCAGTTACCTGCAGGGCCTGATTCGCGAGCGGTTTATCGGTGTAGAAAGCTTTGTGTCACTGGGTGAACTGCGCAGCATCAGCGTGTTCCTTACCGGTGAGTCCAGAAATCCCGGGGTATACTCGGTCAGCGCTTTCTCAACTCTTAGCCACGCTCTGAGTGTGAGTGGCGGTATAAAAATCAGCGGCAGCCTCCGTAACATACGCCTCATCCGCAATGGCGAAACCGTCAGTCACTTTGACCTATACGATCTGATGCTCGCGGGCGATCGCGGTGCGGATCTGCAGCTGGAATCCGGTGACGTCATCTTCATACCTGCGGCCAGCCAACGAGTATCGGTAAGCGGCGCCGTGGTTCGCCCTGCCGTGTACGAGTTAGGCCAGAAAAACACCTTAGAGCAGGCCATCAAGCTGGCCGGAGGCCTCAGAGCAGAGGCAGACCCAAGCAAAATACAAATCTCCCGCCTGCGCCCCGACAGCAAGCGCACCTTGCTAGACCTCAATTTTGCTAACAGCAAAAACCAACAACTGGTTAACGGCGATACCCTGCGAATCGGCAAAATTCACGATCGCCTGCGCGGGTCCGTCGAGGTACGCGGCGCTTCGCCCATCAGCGGAACCTACCAGTGGCAACGTGGTATGCGCTTATCCAGGCTCCTGAACAACCGCGATGATCATTTGAACGACGATGCCGATCTGGATTTCGGTGTTATCGTCAGCCGTACAGGGGAAAACTTCGATGTCAGCCTGCGCCGGTTTACCCCGAGAGACGTCATTGCTCAGTCCGGCACCCAGGCTGATCCCATTCTGAAAGAGCGCGATAGCGTTCTCCTGTTCAAAGATGGCGAATCTCGCCAAGGCATGCTCGAGCCAGTGCTCGGCGCTTTTAGGCAGGGGTTAAATATTGACGAACTACCCGCCCTGGTTTCCGTAGCCGGTGCGGTTCGCCACCCGGGTACGTATCCGCTGCTGGAAAATCACAGTATCAACGACATGATTCATTTTGCCGGTGGGGTGGCGCGCGGCAACAATTCGCTGGTCAGTGCAGATCTGGAATTCGGCATGCTGATTCGCCGCCAAGGGGAACTGGGCCGCGTACCACAGGCCATTCGCTACAACCCCGGCAACGCACTGAACAACCCCAATTCCAGCGACAACCTCCCTGTGCAGGAAATGGACAGAATTCTGGTGTTCAGCCGTACCGAAAACCGTGGCAATCTTCTGGAGCCTCTGCTGGAAGAGCTTCGCCAAAACCTGCTACCCGGCCAGCAACCCACCGTTGTAAGTATCACAGGCGCGGTTCGCCACCCCGGCAGTTACCCCTTGCTTCCAGGCACTACAGTACGAGATTTGCTGGCCTATGCCGGTGGCCTGACCAACGCCTCCTACCAGCTGGAAGCGGAATTGATTCGTCAGCGCCTTACGGCTCAAAGAGCCGAGAGTGAGTTGGTTAAACTGGAACTCCAAAACCCGGACCACCAAAGCCTCACCCTGCAACCCACAGATCGCATACACATCAAACAAATACCGGACCTGAACCTGCAACAAACCGTTACACTGGAAGGCGAAGTTAACTTCCCGGGCACCTACACCATCCGCCGCGGTGAAACACTTGCCCAAGTTATCGAAAGGGCAGGGGGGCTAACCGAGTTTGCCTACGCCAAAGGGGCTGTATTTACACGAGAGCGGCTGCGTGAACAGGAACAGCAACGCTTGAACGAAGCCCAGCGCCGCCTCCGCCGTGATCTCGCCATCAGCGGCCCGCAGTCCCCCGGGGAAGTCGACACCGTAGAAGGTGATGACGAAACCGTCATTCGCGTGCTGGATCAAGTGGCAGACGCCCAAGCCGTAGGCCGCTTGGTGATTGATCTGCCTGAGCTGCTTGCCGGCAACACCGCTCGCGATGTACGCCTGCAAGATGGTGATACTCTCACTATCCCCGAGATCTCCCAGGCAGTCAGCGTAATGGGTGAAGTGCAATTCGCCACCAGCCACCTGCACGATGCCACCCTCAGCATCCGAGACTACATCAACCGCAGTGGTGGTCTGGCCTTCCAGGCAGACGAACAGCGCATCTACGTGATCAAAGCCGACGGCTCCGTCACCGTGCCCAACCAAAGCCGCTGGTTCGGCAGAACCAACCCCGTTGAACCCGGCGATACCATCGTAGTGCCCCTCAACCTGTCGCAGCTCAGCAGCATAGAACTGGCCAAAGACGTAAGCCAGATCATCTACCAGGTAGCCCTGGGCGCCGCCGCCGTAAGAAGCTTCCGAGACTGATAGGCTCGATTGGCCAGGGTCTGACCCCAAACGGGGTCTGACCCACCAGGCACCCAAGCCAAACCAAGGAACATAATCCGTGGCCGAAACAGGCCAGGGTCTGACCCCAAACGGGGTCTGACCCACCAGGCACCCAAGCTAAACCAAGGCAAAAAACCAGTGGCCGAAACGGGCCAGGGTCTGACCCCGAACGGGGTCTGACCCACCAGGCACCCAAACTAAACAAAGGCACAAGATCCGTGGCCGAACAGAACCAAACCCAGAACTACCCAGACGACGAAATAGACCTACGCGCCATCTTCGCAGACCTCTGGCAAGGCAAATGGCTCATCATAGCCCTAACCGTCATCTGCGCCGTAGCCGGCATCGTCTATGCCAAATCGCAACCTGATATCTACATTGCCCAGGCCACCCTGGCCCCGAAAGACGGCAGCGGCGCCAAAACCGGCGGCGGCCTCCAGGGCCTGGCAAGCCTGGCGGGCGTCAATCTCGGCGGCGAAGGCTCTAACCAATCAGTCATCGCCCAGGAAATCCTCAGAAGCCGCGCCTTCCTCAGCGATTTTATAGAACGCCACAACTACGCCCCCCAACTCACCGCCGTTAAACGCTGGAACGCCGCCACCGGAGAGCTGGAATACGATCCCGAGCGTTACAACCCGGAAACCACCCAGTGGCAAGGCGCAGAACCTTCCAGCTGGAACCTGGTCAACCGAACTCGCAGCCTGATGGGCATTGGTGCCAACAAAAACACCGGAATGGTGTCCATCTCCTTCCAGCACCAATCTCCCAAGTTCGCCCAGGAAATCGTGCAAAACCTGGTGCAAGACATCAACGAACACATGCGCAGGCTAGACGTACAAGAAGCCGAAAACAGCATTCGCTACCTGGAAAACAAAATCCAGGAAACCAGCATCGCCGGCATGCAGCAAGTCTTCTTCCAGCTCATTGAATCCGAAACCCGAAAAGTCATGCTGGCGCACTCAAGCCCGGAATATGTCTTCAAAACCATAGACCCGGCCGTCGTTCCGGAAGTGCCAAGCCAACCCAAGCGCCGCTTGATCGCCATGGTAGCCACCATGACTGGCGGCCTGCTTGGCATACTCATCGTGCTGCTAAGATCGTTCTTCTTCGCCCCCAAGCTAAAAGAATAACTCAACCAAGCAGTCTACAAAGGGGTCTGACCCCGAACGGGGTCAGACCCCACCCCTCTGCCAGCGACAATCACCAAGCTCAGAGTACAGCACCAAATGAAACTACTAGTCACCGGCGGCGCCGGCTTCATAGGCTCCGCAGTCATCCGCCACATCATCACCCACACCAACGATGAAGTGGTCAACCTGGACAAACTAACCTACGCCGGCAACCTGGAAAGCCTGGCCGAGGTCAGCGATAACGAGCGCTACGCTTTCGAACAAGTCGACATCTGCAACCGAGCCGAAGTAGACCGCGTACTGGCCCAACACCAGCCAGACGCCATCATGCACCTGGCTGCCGAAAGCCACGTAGACCGCTCCATAGACGGCCCGGCCGAGTTCATCGAAACCAACATCGTAGGCACCTACACCCTGCTGGAAGCCACCCGCCAATACTGGCAGGCGCTAGAGGCGGAAAAGAAAGCCAGCTTCCGCTTCCACCACATCAGCACAGACGAAGTCTACGGCGACCTCCCGCACCCAAGCGAAGCGGCCGATGCGGAAGAACACCTGTTCACCGAACAAACGGCTTACGCCCCAAGCAGCCCGTACTCAGCTAGCAAAGCCAGCTCCGACCACCTGGTACGCGCCTGGCAACGCACCTACGGCCTGCCGGTACTGGTCACCAACTGCTCCAACAACTACGGCCCCTACCACTTCCCGGAAAAGCTCATCCCATTGATGATCCTCAACGCCCTGGAAGGCAAATCGCTCCCGGTGTACGGCAAAGGCGACCAGATCCGTGACTGGCTATTTGTTGAGGACCATGCCCGCGCCCTCTATAAAGTTGTCACCGAAGGCAAACCCGGCGAAACCTATAACATCGGCGGCCACAACGAAAAAAAGAACATTGAAGTGGTACACACCATCTGCGACATACTCCAGGAACTCCGCCCACAGGAACGCAGCTATCGGGACCTGATCACTAACGTAAAAGACCGCCCCGGCCACGACATGCGCTACGCCATAGACGCCAGCAAAATCCAGAAAGAACTCGGCTGGGCGCCCGAAGAAACCTTCGAAACTGGCATCCGCAAAACCGTCCAGTGGTATCTCGACAACCTCGACTGGTGCCAACGAGTACAAGACGGCAGCTATCAGCGCGAGCGGCTAGGCGTAGCGAGTTAAAATTTTCAGACCAATGAACCAAGGCCTCGACAGGGTCTGTCCCAGCGTGGACTGACCCCAAACACCAATACCATGAAAATACTCCTGTTAGGAAAAACCGGCCAAGTCGGCTTCGAACTCCACCGAACCCTCTCCCCCCTGGGCCCCATCACCGCCCCGGGCAGAGAAGAGCTCGACCTAACCAACGAAGAAGCCGTAAATAACTACCTGGCCCAAACCAGACCAGAGCTGATCGTAAACGCCGCCGCCTGGACAGCCGTAGACGCCGCCGAAAACCAGCAAGCCGAAGCCCAACGCCTCAACGCCGGCTTACCCAAACAGCTTGCAGAATACGCAAAGGCCAACAACGCACGCCTGGTTCACTACAGTAGTGATTACGTCTACCCCGGCACCGGCACAACCCCGTGGCAGGAAGCCAGCCCAACCGGCCCCCTGAGCGTATACGGCCAAACCAAGCTTGAAGGCGACGAAGCCATCCAGCAAAGCGGAGCAGACCACCTCATCTTTCGCACCAGTTGGGTCTACAGTGCCCGCGGCAATAACTTCATGAAAACCATGCTGCGCCTGGCCGAAAGCAAAACCGAACTCAACATAGTGGCAGACCAGATCGGCGCACCCACCCCGGCAAGGCTTATCGCCCAGGTAACCGCACTGGCCATAAACGGTAAACTGCAAGCAGGCCTCTACCACCTGGCCCCAACCGGCGAAACCAGCTGGCAAGGCTTCGCCAAAGAAATCTTCCGCCTGGCCGGTAAAAACACAAAAGCAAACCCCATCCCAACCAGCGACTACCCAACACCGGCAACACGCCCGCTGAACTCAAGGATGGACGTAAACAAGCTGCAACAAGCCCTGAACATCCAGCTCCCAGACTGGCAAAGCCAATTGGCGCTGACTCTCGGCGAATATCTTGAGAACTGAGTAAAGTGGTATCCTCCGTACAGACTAATAGAAATGAGAGCAACCACATGTTCCTAAAAGCCCTTCGCCTGAAGGGGCTGCTCAGCTTTGGCTCGGCAACAGAAACCGTGCCGCTTGGCAACCTCAACATACTGATAGGTCCCAATGGCTCGGGGAAATCCAACTTTATTGAAGCCATTGATCTTCTTCGTTCCGCACCGTCGGATTTCAGAACCGTCCTGAGCGATGGCGGCGGTGTACGTGACTGGTTGTGGAAAGGCGGCCATCAAAACAAGTACCGCACGGCATTGCTGGATGCCGTTCTGGCTAACCCTAACGGCCCGCAGCCGCTGCGATACTGTTTGGAGTTTCGGGAAGAGTACCAACGCTTCACCATTGAGGATGAGCGGGTAGAAAACGAAAATCCCGTAGATGGGCATGAGAACCCCTACTTCTTTTATCACTTCAACGGTGGCAGGCCAACTCTGAACGTAAAAGGTGATAACCGGGAGTTGCGCCAGGAAGACATAGAATTCAATCGTTCAATTCTTGCCCAGCGAAAAGACCCAGACCAATACCCGGAAATCACCTACTTAGGCAAAGCGCTGGGAAAAATAGGGCTCTACCGTGAGTGGAGTTTTGGGCGTTTCACCAAACCCCGCATTCCACAAAAGGCAGACTTACCAAACGAGCATCTGTTACCCGATGCCAGCAACCTCGGATTGGTTTTAAACCGACTGAGGAGAGAGCCCGAAGCAAAGCAAAGGCTACTCGAAGCCCTTGGCAACCTCTACGAAGGCATAGACGACTTCGACGTACAAATTGAAGGCGGAACCGTGCAGGTCTTCTTCCAGGAAGGCCGCAACATGATCCCGGCCACGCGCCTGTCTGATGGCACTCTGCGGTACTTGTGCCTGCTGGCTATACTGTGCCATCCGCAACCGCAGCCATTGATTTGCCTGGAAGAACCGGAACTGGGCCTGCACCCCGATATATTGCCAGTTATTGCAGACCTGCTGATTGAAACCTCTGAACGAACACAGCTCATCGTAACTACGCACTCCGATGTGCTGGTAGATGCCATGACAAACCAGCCAGAAAGCATCCTGATCTGTGAACGAGACATAGAGCAAGGCACCAGAATTAACCGGCTAAATAGGGAAGAATTGCAGCCCTGGTTAGAGAACTATCGCCTGGGGCAATTATGGACAAGCGGCGAGCTGGGAGGCACACGTTGGTAACCATTTACATCGAAGGTGGCGGAGATGAGCCGCAACTGAAAGCTCGCTGCCGTAAAGCGTTTAACAAATTCATACAGAAGATGGGCTTCAAGGGTTCAATGCCGAAGCTGGTAGCGTGCGGAAGCCGCAGAAACGCCTACGAACAGTTCTGTACCGCCGTAAAACAAGGTAAGAAAGCCATGCTGTTGGTTGACAGCGAAGCGCCGGTTAAAAAGGAACATGAGTTTGACCCATGGCCACATTTACAACAGCGTGAAGGCGATGGTTGGACAGCACCCCCGAGTGCAACGGCTGCCGACTGCCACCTGATGGTCGAATGTATGGAAAACTGGTTTCTGGCCGATATTCCCGCTTTGAAGGGCTATTACGGCTCAGGATTCAAAGAAAACAAGTTGCCCAGCACCAACAGAGGGATAGAAAAAGTCGCCAAAAGCGAGGTTTACAAAGGCCTCAAAGAAGCCACAAAAAGTACGCGCAAAGGTAGCTACAGCAAAGGCGACCACTCATTCTCCATACTCGAAGAGATCGGCCCGAGTAAAGTCACGGCAGCCAGCAAGTGGGCAAAACACTTCAAAGATTGCCTGAAAGTGGAAATGCACCTGTAAATTTTATGTGTCCAGGGACACTAGGGGTCTGTCCCTACGTTGACAGACCCCTCTGCACCAAAATCAAAGGAAGCAAAAGTGAAAGGAATAATCCTGGCCGGCGGCTCCGGCACCCGCCTCTACCCAATCACCAGAGGCATCTCCAAACAGCTCCTCCCGGTGTACGACAAACCCATGATCTACTACCCGCTCTCCGTACTCATGCTGGCGGGCATCCGGGATATCCTTATCATCACCACCCCCGAAGACCAACAAGGCTTCCAGCGCCTGCTGGGCGACGGTAGCCAATGGGGCATCAACCTCAACTACGCCGAACAACCCAGCCCGGACGGCCTCGCCCAGGCCTTTATCATCGGCGAAGACTTCATCGGCGATGACAGCGTATGCCTGGTACTGGGCGATAACATCTACTACGGCCAGGGCCTCAGTAACATGCTGCAAGCCGCTGCCAAGCGAGAGAAGGGCGCCACCGTATTCGGCTACCAGGTAACCGACCCGGAACGCTTCGGCGTAGTCGAGTTTGACGACAACCATCGCGCCATCTCCATCGAAGAAAAACCGGCCAACCCGAAATCCGATTACGCCGTAACCGGCCTCTACTTCTACGACAACGACGTAGTCAACATCGCCAAACAGGTAGAACCCAGCCACCGGGGCGAACTGGAAATCACCAGCGTCAACCAGGCCTACCTGGAACGGGGCGATCTGAACGTCGAATTGCTGGGCCGCGGCTTCGCCTGGCTGGACACCGGCACCTTTGACTCCCTGCACGAAGCCAGCGGCTTTATCGAAACCCTGGAGAAACGCCAGGGCCTGAAAATCGCCTGCCTGGAAGAAGTCGCCTACCGCATGGGCTTCATCGGCGAGGAGCAACTGCTGGCCGAGGCCGAAAACCTCAAAAAGAACAGCTACGGCGTCTACCTGAAAAAACTGGTCAAATCCAAGTAAGCCAACTCTATGAAAATCACCGAAACCAAGATTCCCGCCGTAAAACTCATCGAACCCAAAGTGTTCGGAGACGAACGCGGCTTCTTCATGGAAACCTGGAACGAAAAAGCCTTCCGCGAAGCGGGCATCAACGCCACTTTCGTACAGGACAACCACAGCCGCTCGGTGAAAAACACCCTGCGCGGCCTGCACTACCAGATCAAACAGCCCCAGGGCAAACTGGTGCGCGTAACCCGTGGTGAAGTGTTTGATGTAGCCGTAGACCTGCGCACCAACTCACCCACCTTTGGCCAGTGGGTAGGGGAATACCTCTCGGAAGAGAACAACCGAATATTGTGGGTGCCACCGGGGTTTGCCCATGGATTTCTGGTGACGAGCGACACGGCGGATTTTCAGTACAAGTGCACAGACCTATACGCACCGGAGCATGAACGCTCAATCCATTGGGCAGACCAAGAACTCGCGATAAAATGGCCACTGGATAACGGTGCAGAACCCCTTGTATCCCAGAAAGACAAGCAGGCCGTTTCCTTTGACCAGGCTGAAAAGTACCCGCAGCAAGGTGAAAGCGCATGAGCTTGGTGAAATGGATCGACTTCCAGAGCCTTGGAGACGAGCGCGGTAGCCTGGTGGCCGTCGAAATCGGCATGGACAAAGCCGTCCCTTTCGATATCAAGCGCGTGTACTACATCTACCACACCGAACAGGGCGTGAGCCGCGGTTACCACGCCCACAAGAATCTCAAACAGGTTGCCATCTGCGTAGCCGGAAAATGCCGAATGGTGCTGGACGATGGCGCAAACCGGGAAGAAGTCTGGCTGGATTGCCCCACCAAGGGCCTCGTGATTGAGGATCTGGTCTGGCGGGAAATGCACGATTTCAGCAAAGACTGTGTGCTGCTTGTGCTCGCGAGTGAGCATTATGATGAATCCGACTACATCCGGGATTATGACGATTTCCTGAAGCAGGTGAGCCAATGAGCTTCATACATCCCCTTGCTGACGTTGCCGAATGCTCCATAGGTGAGGGCACAAAGGTCTGGCAATTTGTGGTCATTCTCAAAGGTGCAAAAATTGGCCGGGACTGCAACATATGCGCCCAAACCCTGATTGAAGGGGATGTGATTGTTGGCGACCGGGTGACTGTAAAGTCTGGCGTTCAATTGTGGGATGGTACACGCATAGAAGACGATGTGTTTATTGGCCCGAATGTCACGCTGACCAATGACCCGTACCCGCGATCCAAGGCTTATCCAGAAAAATTCTCCGGCGTAACTATAGAGCGCAACGCAAGTATCGGTGCAAACGCCACGCTATTGCCAGGGATCACGATTGGGAAATCGTCAATGATTGGTGCGGGAGCCGTTGTCACGAAGAACGTGCCGGCAGGTGCCGTGGTAGCGGGTAATCCTGCAAAAATTCTGCGTTACGTCGAGACATATTCAGGTGATACAAAGGCTCAAAGAATGACGAACACTTCACACGACACGACACGACACGACA
>NZ_LOCO01000004.1:0-7819 GCF_001574445.1 Marinobacter excellens LAMA 842 | reverse complement strand
ACACGACACGACACGACACGACACGACACGACACGACACGACACGACACGACACGACACGACTGATTGAGCCGATGCATGCTGCGAGGCTCGCGGCATGAACACGCTCGAAAGCAAAACACTCAGATTGCGTTTAGTTGAAGAAAACGATGCAGATTTCATCCTGAGTTTGCGCCTGGATGAGCGTTACAACGCTTTCCTATCCGCTGTTCCACCGGATGTCGAGGCGCAAAAGCAGTGGATCAGAAAATACAAGCACGACGAGCAAGCTGGAAATCAGTACTACTTCATCATTGAACGTATCGATGGTACCCCTTGTGGCACCGTTCGGGTCTACGACCTGCGGGAAGACTCTTTTTGCTGGGGAAGCTGGATTTTAAACCAGAACAAAACCCGCTATGCCGCCCTTGAAAGCGCCTTTCTGGTTTATGAATTTGGTTTTGAACACCTTGGCTTTGAAAAATCGCATTTCGATGTGATGAAAGGCAACAAAGGCGTAATCAAATTCCATCAACGGATGGGCGCAGTGCAAATTGATGAAGACGAGCAGAACCTGTACTTCGAAATCACCAAAGCGGCTGTCGAAAATGCCAAACAGAAACTAGCAGATAAAATTAAATGACCGTTCCTTTCCTAGACCTAAAAGCCATCAACGCCCAATACCGAGACGAACTCGTAGCCGCCGCCACCCGAGTCATCGACTCCGGCTGGTACATCCAGGGCAACGAAGTAAAAGTCTTTGAAGAAGAGTTCGCGGACTATTGCGGCATTAAGCATTGCATCGGTGTAGCCAACGGCCTGGACGCTCTCACCCTCACACTTAGAGCCTGGAAAGAAATGGGCAAGCTGAAAGAGGGCGACGAAGTCATCGTGCCAGCCAATACCTACATCGCCAGCATACTGGCCATCACCGAAAACCGCTTAAAGCCCGTACTGGTTGAGCCCGACGAGGCTACTTTCAACCTGTGCCCTGAAAAAACCGCTGCGGCCATCACCCCCAACACCAAAGCTATCGTTGCGGTTCACCTCTACGGCCAGATATCCCCAATGCCAGAGCTGATGCAATTGGCGGATGAACACGGCCTGTTGGTTCTGGAAGATGCCGCCCAGGCACACGGGGCCAGTATAGAAGGCCGCAAAGCCGGCAGTTGGGGCCACGCTGCTGGATTTAGCTTTTACCCCGGCAAGAACCTCGGCGCATTGGGCGATGCGGGAGCCGTTACCACTGATGACGAGGAACTGAGCAAAATCATCCGGGCATTGGGTAACTACGGTAGCCACAAGAAATACGAGAACCTTTATCAGGGCGTAAACAGCCGGCTGGATGAGATCCAGGCCGCCATGCTCAGGGTCAAACTGCTCCATCTGGACGACGAAATCGAAAGCCGGCGGAATGTGGCGGAATATTACCTCGCTCATATTGATAATCCGAAAATTCAGTTGCCAGCAGTAGGCAACCGAGAAAGCCACGTTTGGCACTTGTTTGTGGTGCGTTCGACCATGCGGGACAAGTTGCAGCAGCATTTGGCGGAGCAGGGTGTGCAGACATTGATTCATTACCCGCTGCCGCCGCACCAACAACAAGCATACAAGCCATTCTCGGAAATTTCGTTGCCGTTGACCGAAGAGATTCACCGCTCGGTATTAAGCCTCCCAATGGGGCCTCACCTGACTCCCGAGCAGGTGAGCCAGGTGATAGAGGCGGTCAATCGCGTCTAATGACCAACTCCAACTCCTCTAACTCTCGCGGGCTGATCCGGTCCATGCTGGTGATCGGCTCCGCCCAAGTGGTCAATATTGCCCTCTCCATAATCCGCATGAAAGTTATCGCCGTGCTATTGGGGCCGGCTGGGATCGGGTTGTTGGGAATTTACAACAACCTCAAGCAGATGGTGGGTAATGCCGCCGGGCTGGGTATGGGGTCCAGTGGAGTCAGGCAAATCGCAGGTGCGAAGGGGGATGCGGAAACTTTGAACCGGGTCAGCCGCGTTCTTCTGGCGGCCCACCTGATACAAGGTACCTTGGCCATGGTCGCAGTATGGCTGTTTCGTGTGCCCTTGGCGGTTTGGTTAACTGGTGATGCCACACTCTCCACTGAGATTGGTTTGGTGGGCATCGCGATCCTGTTATCGCTGTTGGCAACAGCTCACACGGCGCTACTTCAGGGCCTGCGCCGCATTGGCGATTTGGGCCGGGTGACCGTTATCGGTGCATTTGTGGCCACTGTGTTCGGTTTATTGGCTGTTTGGTGGTTTGGTAAAGCCGGACTGATCTGGTTTTTAATTGTGCAGCCGTTAACAAACCTATTGGCGGCTTTGTTTTTTATACGAAGGTTGCCAAGAGAAGCCGCCATCTCGTCGATGGGCCTGAAAGAAATCTGGGCAACCTGGAAACCAATGGCGCGACTTGGTGCAGCTTTCATGGCGGGTGGTCTTGCAACAACGGGAACGTTATTGCTAGTGCGAGCCTTCGTAACCCGGGAGCTAGGATTGGATGCTGCCGGCTATTTCGCCGCAGCTTGGGGTATTACTATGACCTACGTCGGTTTCCTTCTGGGTGCTATGGGGGCCGATTATTATCCACGGTTGACCGAAGTAATTCACGATCGAGATGTAGCCAATCGTTTGATGAATGATCAGGCACAATTGGGGCTCGCCATTGGCGGCCCCGTACTATTGCTGCTGATTGGTTGGGCTCCTTGGCTCATCACCCTGCTATATGCTGGTGACTTTGGGCCAGCTGCAACACTCTTGCAGTGGCAGACAGTTGGTAATGTATTCAAGTTGGCCAGTTGGGCGATGAGCTTTGCGATTGTTGCGGGCGCCCATGCTCGAATTTATTTCTTCATGGAACTCAGTTTCAATGTGGTGTTCCTGGCGCTGATCTGGCTGCTATTGCCGACGGTGGGGCTGGAAATTACTGGCGTTGCATTTCTACTGGGTTACGTAGCTTATTTTGCTACCGTCTATCTACTTGTAAGGCATCTCCGGGGCTTTCGCTGGCAAACGCTTTCACTAAAATTATTTGGGTTTCAGGTGATTTTGTCGTTAAGCATCCTCGTTATTGCTATGAATAGCCCAAGTTTAGGCCTCTTCATCTCACCATTAGTCGCGGTTGTGACCGGGGTTGTGGGGGTGCGTATAGTGCTGCAAAAAACTGGGCCTGAAGGGCGGTTGGCCACCAAAGGTTATGCTCTGTATAACAAATTAGGTTGGCCAATCAGGAGCTGATAATGCACCATCTCTCCCACATTCACATCAAGAACTACCGATCGTGTAGAAACATCGAGCTGGCATTAGGCAATTGCACGCCCATCGTTGGTTACAACAATGCCGGTAAATCCAATATTATGTCAGCCATTGCATGGCTGATATCACCGACGGCTCTGGCAGTTGGGGATTTCTATGACGCCAGTAAACCGGCCTCAGTAGAAGCAACCATCGAAGGGCTTGATGATGTACTTCTGGATAAATTAGAAGCGCAGCATAGAAACAAGTTACAACCGTTTATTGAAAACAGCACCTTGAGAATCCGCAGAGAGCAAAAAGAGCCCGGCGGCAGTGTTAGCAAAGCTGTGAAACTTGAGATCCGGGAACCTGGGCTAGCTGAGGGCGATCCGGCTGCCTGGAAGCAAAACCCGACGGGTATTTCTCAAGCGTTACAGGTGTTGTTTCCTGAACCGATATTCATTGGAGCAATGCAAGACGCTGCAGAAGATGCAACCAAATCGAAAAACGGTACAACTCTGGGCAAGCTGCTTGCTGAATTCACTAGTTCCCTTGAAAAGGAACACGGTGTCAGGTTACAAGGATTGCTGGATGATGTGCGCCAATACCTTGCGCCAGAAAGCCCTTCCAGAATTACGCAATTGAATGACTTTGACTCTCAAGCAACCTCCGTGCTCCAGGATTTTTTTCCGGGAATAAACATACATCTTGACATTCCCGTTCCTGAAATTGCATCGGTATTTCGGCAAGGCACGGTGCGGGTGAGTGAAGATGGGCGCGGCACTATCCGCGATTTTTCCAGTCTCGGTCACGGTGCGCAGCGAAGCATCCAGATGGCGTTGATACGCTACCTCGCAGATATAAAGTCGAACGGAAGTGACGAGGGCCAAAGGCGCCTTCTTTTGATTGAAGAGCCTGAGCTGTTTCTACACCCGCAGGCCGTGGAGCAGTTGCGAGCAGCGCTGACCAAGCTTTCTGAGGGGGCCTATCAAGTAGTGTTCGTCACCCATTCACCGATGATGATTGATAGAAAATCCATTGTCGAAACGAGAATAGCTAGAAAGTGCCCCTCCACGGGCCAGACAGTAGTGATGCCCAGCATGGCCGAAGCGCTGCGTAAACGTATCACCGATAATGATACTCAGCTACACACGGCATTTGATCTTGCCAACGCCAGCGCCTGGTTGTTTAGCGACAGAGTGGTCATTGTTGAAGGGAAAACCGAAAAGCGAATCCTGCCTGCACTTTACGAATCCATAAAGGGGTGCACTTTGGCTGCTGACAGAATAGCGACGGTTACCCTTGATGGCGTTGGTGGTATGAAAGGTATGTTGGGCGTGTTTAAAGAATTGGGGATAGAAGCCTTCGGTATCGCAGATTTTGACTATGCCCCAAGCCAAGCTATAAAACATGGCTTGTTATCCCGAGGGGACGAAGACTTGCGTGAATGCCTAAGCCAGATTGCTGCTATGGCAGAGAGCGATTCTGGCATCAAAATCGGCGGTGATGGCAGGCCAACGAACAAAAATGCAACCAAGAAGGCTGCGCAGGTATATGCGGAATGGGCCGCAACTGACGAAGGGAAGCCTGTCGCTGAGAAACTGCATGAAAAGCTGAAAGCTCACAATGTTTGGATCTGGCCGCAGGGTGATATAGAAGCTGTTCTTGGCTTGTCGGGTGCGAAGGACGAGCGTGAGTGGGAGGAGTTTTGTAAAAGGTTGGATGACGGTGAGTTGGGCGATGTGGCTGAGAGTTTGCCGACTGTTTGTGAGTTTTTGGAGTGGTTTTCTGACGCTCCACAACTACACGCATCTTCCCCCACTATAGTTTCGTAGTTTCGCCAGTGATGCTGGCTTATCAGGATTTTTCAAATGATGCAGGAAAGTACACAAGAACGTCCGTTAGTAACATTTGCTTTGTTTGCCTATAACCAGGAGAAGTATATTCGGGAGGCAATCGAGGGGGCGTTTGCTCAGACTTATGAGCCTTTGGAGATTATTCTTTCTGATGATTGTTCGACGGATCGAACGTTTGAAATTATGAGAGAAATGGCCTCTGAGTATAAAGGGCCCCATCGAGTAGTTGCGCGAAAGACGAAGCAGAATCGAGGGACGTTTAACCATGTTCTAGAAGTTTATGGTGAAATGTCTGGAAAGTTGATGATCCTGAGTGCCGGTGATGACATTTCTTACGAAAATAGATGCTCAGTAATTGTCGATGATTGGAAAAAGTCAGGCGTAAAAGTTCTTTTTTCAAATTTTGAGAAAATTAGTGACTCGGGCGAATCTCTTGGGGTTGATGAATCTTCCGGAGACAAGGAAATAATGGGATGGTTTTCTGCCGAGAAAAGGCAAGAATTTAACCATGGTGCGACGACAGCTTATGATCGTTGCATGTTTGATGGCTTGCCATATTCGGAGACCCCTGTTTTCTCTGAAGATGCAGTTTTTTATTTTATAGCATCTATTCGGAAGTATGAAATAAGGAAAGTTAGAGAGCCGTTGGTTAAATATCGGCAATCAATTAACTCAATATCAAACGCCAGTCATCCTAAAATAGGAAAATCTGATATTGAGGACTTTGAGCGTAAAATTTCATGGATGGCAGATTCTTATATATCCCTGTGCGACTACATATTAAGATTTTTGTCAAATGATTTTGAGCATGTTGAGATAAAAAAGAGAGTTATGAAAACTCGGAGATTTGCTGTTATTAGAAAAGAGTGGCTACGCAGAGATATTTTAGGTAGATTGGGCTTAATTTTAATGTGCCGAGATAGTAGAGAATTTCGTTTCCTCGCCCCCCGTCTTTTGGGGCTTAACTACTTTTCTACAGTTAAGTCGAGGAGCGTTCGTATGGAAAAGACCTATAGGTCATGATTGTATCGATCATACTTCCAGATCTCCGCCCTGGTGGTGCCGAGCGCCTCCACGTAAACTTAGCTGAAGAGTGGGGGCGTTCCGGTGTTTCGACAGAGTTCGTCTTGCGGAATGCAGTTGGCGAGTTATTGAACCACCTCCCTGCATCGGCAAAAGTCGTTGACCTAAAGGCGGCTAGAGTCAGAAATGTTCTCGGCCCTTTGATTCAGTACCTAAAAGAGAGCAAACCAGACGCAATTATTGCTGCAATGTGGCCGCTAACTGTATTTGCGCCTTTGGCCGCTCGGCTCGCGGGATACCAAGGTCGCGTCATCATCAGCGAACACTCGCCTTTATCCATCGCCTATCGCCGCCATGGGCGATTACACCAGCTGGTTATGCGGGCTTCCCAGCGCGTGTGTTATCCGTTGGCAGATGTGAGAGTTGCCGTTTCCTCTGGCATTGCAGATGATCTGGCATCGTTGTCCGGCCTTTCCCTAAAACAGTTCACCGTGATCCACAACCCGGCCGCATTAGGTAAAGTCAACGCCAATGCCGCGTGTCCAGAACAACTCAGTGGGCGCCCGGGGCCGATCATCCTCACTGTTGGTACTTTGAAGCCGGTCAAGCGGCATGATCTCCTGATTGAAGCCTTTGCGCGCCTGCCAGCTTCGCTTGGTGCAACTTTATGCATTCTTGGCGAGGGGCCGATGCGTGAGGAGTTAGAGCAGCAGATTGATCGTCTTGGGCTTCAGGGCAGGGTTTTACTTCCAGGGTTTGCGGTAGACCCAGGGCCTTGGTATGGGCATTCTGATTTGTTTGTATTGTCCTCGGATTATGAGGGTTTTGGGAATGTGATTGTTGAGGCCATGGAGTATGGGGTGCCGATTGTGAGTACGGATTGCCCCGTTGGGCCAACGGAGATTTTGGCTGCCGGGCAATACGGAGCCTTGGTGCCAGTTGGTGATGCCCATGCACTTTCTCAGGCAATTCTTGCTGCCCTAACTGAAAAGGGCGACCAGGCCGCGCTTAAGCTTCGGGCTAAAGATTTCGCCATTGAAATTATTGCTCAAAAATATCTTGAGTTACTCGCTTCATAAAACCTCATTCGAAACCAGAGATCGAGCATAAGGTGCCAGTATGACATTGTCAGCAAAGCAGCAGCTCCGGCTTCGCGCGAAGTCGGTCGAGTTTCGATTGCCGTTAAGGCTTGAAAAAGCGGCTGTCAAAGTGGTACCCGGGCTCCGTTCTGACCCGTGGCTCCCCGGTGAGCGTGAACTGGGTGTTATCTTCACGCACGTCCCCAAGTCAGCAGGCACTTCGATTGTCGACAGTCTATTTGGCCAAAAAAGCCGTCACGTCCCTATCCTGCGTTATGCAGCACATGATGAACAGAGGTTCGCTGAGTCATTCAAATTCACGTTTGTTCGCAATCCCTGGTCTCGAATTCATTCTGCTTATCATTATCTTCACCGTGTCGTTGGCAAGGGCGATAAATTCGTAGACTGGACTTGGGCTACGCATTACCTGTCGGATGTACCTACGTTCGAGGAATTTATATTGCGTTTGAGGAATTTATATTGCGTTTGCGTGACCCCCGTTACCTCCGTGAGGTAAAGAGATATGCGCATTTCCGGGATCAGATGGACTGGATCTCGATCCCTGGACGGGGGGGGGGGGGGATGGATTTTATTGGCCGTTTCGAATCGCTGGATGCAGATTTTCAGAATGTTTG
>NZ_LOCO01000039.1:0-10991 GCF_001574445.1 Marinobacter excellens LAMA 842 | reverse complement strand
GCCGGACGATTTTGATGGAGCTTCAGGCAGTCTGCTGGGGTGGCAGCTTTGCCGTGGAATTAGTGGCAGCTTTCGCGTGGAATGGGTGGCAGACTTCGTCTGGAATCAGTGGCAACCTTGGTCTGGAATACGCACTACACCTCAATACTCACTTTGCTGGTGGGTATCCCCGCGTCGGTCATTCAGCAAGTGGATTCCAGTGGAGACTACAGTGCCTTGCTGCCCTTATCAGCGACCGGCAATATAGCAGGTGTGTACGCTGTGGTAGTTCTGTGGTCGCTTATAGTCCGTACTATTCAAGGGCGGCGGTACGGGTTCACTCGAAAGTTTAGGTGGGGTGTAGCTGCTGGAGTTTATGCGTCGGCTTGCCTAATCGTCATATATGGCTGGCCGGCATTGGTATTTGGTGTCATCCCACCGTTAGCTGTTGCTCTGCATTTCGTGTTACTTCAGCGCGCAAGGTGGGTAAATGCATAACAAAGCGCTCAAACATCGGCCACTGCGTGGCCTGGACCTCCGTTACGGCGCTTTGCGCCTGCACTACGGCCGTTTAGCGCGGCGTTAAATATAAAGGAGAATTCCGTGCTGGAGGAAATAAAACTGCTCTCCAAAGAGCACAACGAAAATTTCCCAGTTCTCGCAGTGATATTGTTCAATACATCGCACGCACATCTAATCGAAGCGTTACGAAAAAACTCGTACGTTGAAGCGTTAAATGAAGTAACTGGTGATGAAATCGCTGTTTTTTGGGCAGCGAGACCAGAAGGCCGGGTGGAATGGCCCTCTTTTCCCCCAGGGACATATGGAATGATGGTGCCGGTTTACAAAGAGCCGTCCAGCAATAAAACATTATACGAGTTCTTCGGTATTCAGGACGGGCAGTCTCTACCATTACTGATTACGTTTTCCTTTGATGAGAACGAAAAACTGCATTTCAGAAAAACCCGTTTAACAGAAGAAAGCTCCGAAGATGCTTACAATCAATTGAAAAAGCAACTTCAAGAGAAAGCTGAACTACTCAGGGGGTTCTCAGCCGAGCTAAAAGAAGATAGAGAAAAAATGTTCAAGGAGCTAGCTTTGTTCGACAGTGCTAACGAAGCTTCTGGGGTGCTCGGAAAGTTGATTGGAGCGGTCGGTCGGCTAAGGTCCGCAACAGGTATTTAACAATTCGCGCCACACGGATGCCCTTTACGCCGCTTTGCTATGTAAAGGGCACCGGTGCGCTTCGCGTTGGGCCCATTAAGGAGCAGCCATGGCTGAGTCGAATACCGAGGCAGGACAAAGGATCCAAGAGAAGTTCCAGTTCTATATACTCGGCCTCACCTTCACCCTTCTTGGGCTTGCAATTCAAACTGCGTCGTTTGGAACATCTCCGGTGGCAGATGTGATGGAACTCTTAGGCTGGATCCTACTGCTTACCTCAGCATTGACACTAGCCTCTCGGCTCGAATGGACTCCGCAGATTTATCATCTGTTTGATGTGCAGCAGGATATTGAGCAAGATCAGAGAGACCTCCATGATGCCCAGCTAAAGGGAGCTAGGCAGGCAACTGTCCGCGGCACTGGAGAGAGCATTGATCTGGATGACGTACTTAAACGATTGGACAACAAGCTCAGCATTACTCGAGCACAGATCGAAAAACTGGATAAAGGCGCTGAGCTGAAATATAAAATCCATAGATACGGGTTTATTTTCGGGCTTGTGGCCATATTGGTGGCGCGCGCCTGGTCTCCAGTATTAAACCTGCTAGGCCTGTAAAAAAGGCCCAACAAGGCGCGTCACGCGGATGGCCTTTTCGCCGCTTCGCTCTGAAAAGGCCACCGGTGCGCTCAGCGTTATGACGGCAAAACGAGGTTCGGAAATTGATTCATAATTGTTCTTCTTGCTCACTCGCTGAGACATGGTTTGAAGAAGAAGGGTCCGGTGTCTATCTCAACCTGAACAGGGTTGCGACAGAGAAAGATCTTGAAATGGACCATTATCTTGAATACGAGGGACAGACAATCGAGACTGTGAGAATCACCGTGGCTTTCTGCCCATTTTGCGGCCAAAAACTCGGAAGTAGCGAAAATCCGATCGTGCCTGAGTTTCAGCACCATAATTTTGGTGGCAGGAAGTGAGCGCTCATAACCAAGCGCAGCACTACACAGCCTTCGGCTGTCGGACGCTCGCAAGCTCGCGCCGGTGTGCGCGGCGTTAAATGGGACTAGTATGGATACTTGGATCATTTTTACTGGCATCGGAGTCGCTGTTCTGTTTGCAATCTATCATTCAGGGGCTAGGTCTGAAAAAATATTGAATTATCAATGGATTGCTCAGTTCAAAGACGAAGAGTCAAATGATGTTATTGTTCGTATTTTTTCATCGAAAGAAATGTATGAGGGTTCTAGAGACCTGAAGAAAAGGGATTTCAGGGAAGTCTTGGATTACTTCAATTCCGCTGATGATATTGTGAGGGATTATGTTTTTTCAGAGAGGGAGCAAACGTTTTTTAGCCATCCAGCGATATCGAAGCCGATTGCGCCCCTCAGCTTTAATCCAGTTCATGGAACCCTGCCTCCAAAAGCGGTGATCAACTGGCTTGACCTTATGGCTTGGTTAGCCGGCCAGGAGTTGATGGCTGTCCGTTACTACGGCCAAGATGTAGGTTTATCAACGGAGCATAAACAAAAACTAATGATTGATTGCCCCTCCTGCGGTGGAAAAATGAACGTACTGGCGGGTAAGACAATGCAAACAACTTGTCCACATTGCGGAAGCAAATTTAAGGTGACGGCTTGATATCTAGATTTAACAAAGCCAGGCACTGCGACGTCTACTTCATTGCGGCTTCGCCTCCATTCCGTAGCCGCGCATGCTGGCGGCGTTAAATCAAAAACCACATGGAGATCTGCTAATGAGGAAGGCTATATTCGGTGTACTTGCGCTTGGTTTGGTTGCTTTTTACTACTTTTCTACACCGCCCTCTGATCCAAATTGGCTCTACGGTAAGTGGGAGCTGGATAAGAAAGTATCGGACAGCACCATTGAGCAGTTCACGTTCAGAGAGGATGGCACAATGACTTTCAGTAACTCAGAGCGTGTTATTTACGATACGTGCTCCTACGAGTTTTACACTGAATACACGATTGATTTCGAGTGCCAGGTCGGTGACAAGCTCGCGGTATTCCCTCTGGAAATCAGCATGGACAAGGAGGTCATTACTATGACTTCAGGCAATCAGTTTCGGAAACCGATTTAACAAATAGTTGTAGTACGTTCCGGCCTGCGGGAGCCTGTAAATAAATCTGTGTAACTGCCCACCCCATTACAGGTGGCCGTCCAGACGGTCACCGAATTCGATAATAAAGCGATTCAATGCCGGCTTCCAATCACGGATCGGCATGGTCCATTTCTTTGAGGCCTGCTGGATCGCCAGGAAGGCCACTTTCAGTGCCGAGTCATCGGTGGGGAACAGCTTGCGACGCTTGGTGGCTTTACGGATAACGCTGTTCAGTGACTCAATGACATTGGTGGTGTAGATCACCTTCCGGATGGCCGGAGGGTACTCGAAGAGTGTGATCAGATTGTCCCAGTGGTTGTGCCAAGATCGGGAGATCTGAGGGTACTGGCTGTCCCAGCGTTCTCCAAAGGCCTCCAGCGCCTGCCGGGCTTCGTGTTCCGAGGCAGACTGGTAGATCTGCTTCAGATCGGCCGTAACGGCCTTGTAGTCCTTCCAAGACACGTAGCGCAGCGAGTTGCGAACCATGTGCACGATGCACAGCTGCACCTTGGTCTGGGGGTACTCAGCGGCAATGGCATCCGGGAAGCCTTTGAGGCCGTCCACACAGGCGATCAGGATGTCCTCCAAACCGCGGTTCTTCAGTTCCGTCAGTACCGATAGCCAGAACTTCGCACCCTCGGTCTCGGCCAGCCAGAGGCCCAGCAACTCTTTCTGGCCCTCCATGTTGATGCCCAAGGCCAGGTATAGGGACTTGTTGATTACCCTCTTGTCCTGACGAATTTTCAGAACGATGCAGTCCAGATAGACGATGGGGTAGATCGGATCAACCGGGCGATTCTGCCACTCGTGAACCTGGTCGATCACACGTTCGGTCACCTTGGACACCAGCGTGGCCGAGATGTCCGCGTCGTACATCTCCTTGAAGGCGTCCACGATATCCCGGGTGCTCAGACCCTTGGCGTAAAGCGCCAGGATCTGGTCGTCCATCTGGGTCAGGCGGGACTGGCCTTTACGGACGAACTGAGGTTCAAAGGAACCGTCCCGGTCACGAGGAGACTGTATTGGCACTTCTCCGTGCTGACCCTTCAGGCGCTTGGCGGAATAGCCGTTACGGCTGTTGCCGGTGCCACGGCCTTCAAGAGCGTGCTTCTCGTATCCAAGATGCTCGTCTAGTTCGGCGTTGAGTGCGGTCTCGACGGTGAGCTTGACCAACTGCTGTGTGAGGGCTCCGAGATCTTTTTCAGACTTGATGTCTTTGGCCAGCTCGGCGGCCATGGCTTTCAGTTTTTCTTGGTCCAATTGCGTACCCACGATGGTATCCTTTTGAAAAGATTACTCAGTCGTGGGCAGTTACACAATTTGGTTTACAGCCTCGCCTGCGGCCTCCACCGGACGCCCCTGTCGGGGCGCCGCTAAACAATGGCGTTATATTTTTGGGGATACATGCGAGAGATTATTAAAATTTTAGCTATCGCGTTTCTTTCTGCTTTTATCCCCATTTCCGTATGGAATGCGGGCTATCTGCATTTTGCTCAGTCGTGCCACCCAAAATTCGGATGCCTAGGTGTCTTTGAGCTTTTGACTCTAATAGCGGCTATCTGCGCAACGATTACTGCGTTTTCTCTTTCTGTTGCGCGTTATATTTTTGTAGGGAGTCCCAAAGCCAGATTGACACGTCAGGAGATTATTCTGGTTATGGCTTGCTGTGCAGCCTTAAGCATCGCTAGCGGCAGTGCTATACGTCTTGCTGAAGCCATGGGAACTTCGGTGCTCGTCGCCGGGTGGGCGCTGTTCTCGTTTTTGGTTGGGGGTGCAATCTTCAAACTCAGCGACAAATATAACCATGCGTTGCACCGGACAAGCCGGTGAACGCGGCGTTATAACTAAAGGAGGGGCCGTGAGTAGGTGTACGTTCATATTCGGGAATGGTCTGGGGCGGTCTCTTGATAATGACTATTTCCAGCTTTCCTCCGGGCTTTCGCATGTATGGAATGATCGAGAGGGATTCACCCAAGCCCAGAAGGATTTGGTTATTTCAGCCATCGAGGGGTTGAATGCTGAAGAATACCCACAGTCCGAGGAACAGCTTGATAAACTGCAGGTTGCCATCGTTGCGGCGGGGTTCTTACGTTCATTCGAGACCGACAAAGTTCAGTGGCTGAATGACCATTCGAGAGATTTGCCGGCAGCTTTTAGAAAATTCATTCACGAAGTTGCATGTTATTTTCACGATTCTGGAAAACAGCTGCCGAGAGAATTTATAGATCCTCTGGCGCAATTTATCAGGGAAACTGCATCGCATATTGGCGTTTTGAACTATGACAACCTTATTTATGATGGGTTTGTTAAAGAGGGCATTCTGAACGGTTATCGGGATGTCTTGAATGATGGGTTCAGGGCCGCTGGGTTCAATCCTGACTTCATGAATCGACATAGAGTTAGCCGTCAAGCATGGTATATGCATCTCCATGGCTCACCACTGTACATCGGAAATAAAAAGTTAATGGGAGGAGCTCGAGCAGACCTTTCACCCTCTTCAAATTCGCACATCGTTCTCACTCATGTCAGACATAAGCCCCTGATCATAAGCTCGTCAAATATCCTTTCAGAGTACTGGCAGCGCTTAGGAAAGGCTCTCGGAGAGTCAGCGCGTTCAATTCTCGTGGGTTACTCTGGGTGCGATGAGCATTTAAACCAGCTCATACAATCAAGGCTTCGAGGAAAGAATATTCAAATCGTTGAAAGGAAGGATCAGGAAACACAGGAAAGCCGAGAGCGATTCTGGAGAGCAAGGTTCACAAAATGTGATGTCCGTGTCACTCGTGTCGAGAATATATTGGAGTTCGCAGCCTGGCGCGACCTTTAGGTTATAACCATGTGGTCAACGGGACGCTGGTTTTCCGCTGCGCTCCAAACCAGCCGCAAATGCGGGCGTTATGCACTAAAAAGGAGACAACTGTGAGTTTAGAGCCTGAATTGAAAGAACTGCAAAGGCAGCTTGCTCAAATTGACATGCTGGACGCACCGTCTGATGGTGGCCACAGTGGTTTCCCCGAGTTTACGTTGCTGAAGCGCCAGAATTTGAAGCTCAAGATGTATCAAGAAAAAGGTCATGAGCTGCCGCACTTGCATGTTGATTATTCAAGCCAGCATCATGTGGCAAGCTTTGCAATCAAACCTCCTCATCGGCTTGAGGGAACACTAAAGAAGAAATACGAGAAAGCGATTGTGGATTGGATCAAAGTTAACTCTGAAAAGCTGTTGACTATTTGGCGCCAACTTCAGGCAGGGGGAGATCCGAAAGACTTGGTGCCTCAGCTAAAAGGCAGTGCATAACCAAACGGTCAACCGGACGCCAAAAGCGTACCGCTTTCGGTTCCCTCCGCTGCGCTCCGGCGCCGGTTACCTCAGCGTTATGTTTTCAATCTAGAGGAGTGTAAGTGCTAAATTGGTTCGCAGGGGTGTTTTCGGATACGTCAGATCAGGCGAGACTAATCTCTGTGCTTGTGACAGGCGGCATTGCTATTGCCGCATTGCTTCTCAACCAATATTTCGTCACTAGAAGAACTCGGAAAGAGCTACTCATCAAGAAAATCGAGGAGGCTTACCAGGCAACGCTGGCGTATGAGAAAAATGCTTGGTCTTTGCTCAAGGATATCCAGATTGGTCGACGAGACGAACATGGAAACTTCAATCCGGACTACTCATTAATTGATGCGGTTAATGAGGAAGTTGAAAGATTGGCAATGCTGTTTGGTCTTTATTTTCCAGAAGTTGGCTTTGATAAAGATAAATATTACGCGGGCCCAACCCTCCCGGTTATGGAGGCGGTTTTCAAGGGCAAGGCAATGACGGAAACAGAGCACATCGTCATTTCTCATGGTACGAAGGACAACATCAAATCCCATGCAGCGGAGCTAAGGAAATTTTGTTCGGAGCTTATGACGCAGTATCGTCACTAGAACATAACCAGGCCAGTCACGGCGACGCCCACTACATTGCGGCTTCGCCTCCATTTCGCAGGCGCGCATGCTGGCAGCGTTATGTTTTCTGGAGTGATCAGTGGCTTCAGCAGAACACATGAAATATCGGAAAATGGAGTTTCAGCCCAATGTGCCCGATACACTCTTCTCCGAGGACGAGATCGAGCTGTTGGTCACATACGGCTCGTGGCTTGCAGCTCTCATGCGCGGGGCAATTAGTCCTGAAACACCAGCCCAGGAGCGCTTTGTCGAGGTTTGTAACGGAAACAAAAATCCGGAAAGTCAGTTCGAAAAAGTCTGGGCCAAGTACATTAAACGCAAAATCTGGGAGTCAGAAAATCCGGATTACGTGGGCAAGCAAGAGGCTGACTTGCTGGTGAATCTGGGCATAACTGGTCGTGGCTGGGGCGTTTACGGCCATTTCAAGTAAAACATAACAAGGCGCATCAATTCGCGGCCGGTGGCCGCCGGACGCCCTTTTCATTGCGGCTGCGCCTCCATTACAAGGGCGCCGTTGTGCGCTGGCTACATGGACTCCCCCTGCGGTCAAGCAACGCCATTTGATTTCGAAGCGGTTTGAGACTGCAGCTCTACATTCGGCCTCTGTGTGGGCGTTTCAGCCCGGGCCAGGATGATGATGCGTGTGAGTGATGACCTCATTCGTTAGTCGGCTTGTATCAGCCGCAAAGCACAACAGGTTCAATCACTCTCGGTCTGACCGTTCCGTCATCGCTTGCCGTTGCAAGACTCGGCTGGCAGGCGTGTTCTGCCTGTCGTTGTTGCCCGTTATCAGCCCTCTGCAGGCTGTGTTTTAAACTCAGTTTGGTTCATCAACAGTGCCCAGATAATCCGGGCATTCTTGGCGGCCAATGCCACGGCGGCTCGTTTGTAGCCGCGGCGTTCCACCAACCCTTTGGCCCACTCGCTGAGTTGATCGTGTTTGTCGTCGAGTTTGGCAATCACCGCTCGAGTGCCGTGGATTAATAGTGTTCGCAGGTACTTGTCCCCGCGCTTGGTGATTCTACCCAGCCGGGGCTTGCCTCCGGTCGAGTACTGCCTGGGCACGAGCCCGAGCCAGGCGGCAAAGTGTCGTCCGCTTTTGAACTGTCTGGGATCCGGCGCACTGGCCAATATCGCAGTGGCTGTTTGTGGGCCGATGCCGGGAATGGCCATCAACCGTTTGGCCTGCTCGTCGCGCCGGGCCATGGCTTCGATTTCCCGGTCATAGGCCAGGATCTCTTCATCGAGCTGGAGAATGCGCTGGTTGATGTTGTTGAGTAAACGCCGGGCCAGCATGGGTAAACCGTTCTCAGCATCTTCCAGGATTTCGGGAATCCGGTGTCGGGCATGATAGCGCCCCTGGGGGATGATCAGTCCGAACTCGGCTAACAGCCCGCGAATCTGATTGATCTGGGCTGTGCGCTCTTTGGTTAACCCACGGCGAATACGGTGAAGGCACAGTACCGCTTGTTGGTCCGCAGTCTTGATGGGAACGAAGCGCATATTGGGCCGGCTGACGGCTTCGCAGATGGCCTCGGCGTCGTTGTCGTCATTCTTGCTGCTCTTGCGATACGGAGCGACAAAGCGGGGCGCAATGATCCGGGCATCGTGGCCGAGCTTGGACAACTCCCGGGCCCAATGGTGGGCACCGGAACAGGCTTCCATGCCGATCAGGCACGGTGGCAGTTGTGCGAAGAACGCCAGCAGCTTAGGGCGATTGAGCCGTTTGCGAACCACGACCTTGCCGTGTTGATTGGTGCCATGAATACTGAACACAGTTTTCGCCAGATCGATGCCAATGGTTGTAACATTCATGGTGACTCCTCCTGCTTCGGATTGAAGATGCCAGACACCTTCAATGTGGCACATGACTGATGCCGTGGGAGCAGGGGGAGTCCATATCATTCGTTAGAGCTGACGAACCATGAAGCCCAGAAAGGTCATTCTAGCTACCAACAGACGATACTCTGAACAGTACAAGCCACTGTTGGAAGAGCTATTCAACCGGCGCATAGCGTTGTTTTGCGCCTGGGGAGCCCATTGTGAGCAGTGGGAGTCAGCAATGGACCTGTTTGTAACCGATCCTGATCGCATGGAAAATCACCATATCACCACGACCAGCCACGCGGATGAGTCACTGGAGGATGTTCAGAGCATGGCTGGCATGTGGGTTGTCGAGGGCGGTGGCAGCAATGACGTTGAAATCATCAGGCTCTAACCAGTCGGTCAACCGGACGCTGGACTTCCCCCAATTCAGTGGACACGCATCGATAACTCCGCAGGAGGAGCAAACCGATGCCGGAAATGATCACGGGGAAGAAAACCCAGCAGTACACCACTGAGTTCAAGGTCAAAGCGGTGGAGTGGAGTCACCAGGCCCACCGCAGCGTCAAAAGCGTTGCCGAAGCGCTGGATATTCACCCCTTCATGCTGTCACGCTGGCGAAAGGAATACCGTGAAGGAAAGTTCGCCATGAAACGGGTCAAGAAAGCGCCAGCCGACGCCAAAAAGAAAATACAGGAACAGGATGAGATTGCCCGCCTGAAACGCCGAGTGTCGGAGCTTCAGGAGGAAAACGACATCCTAAAAAAGTTTCAACGTTTTCAGGCCGAGGAACGACGGAAGCGTTCCGGTTCGTCTGGAAACACCGACGGGAACACAACGTAAAAGCGCTGTGTCGGCACTTGAAGGTGTCGCGGTCTGGTTACTATGCCTGGGCAAACCGGAAGCCTGGCCTGAGAGCCACTGAGAACGCCGAACTGCTGTTGAAGATCCGCCGTGTATACGACAGCAGCAAAGGGCGCTATGGCAGCCCCAGGGTCTATCAGGCCCTGCGCCGGGAAGGCGAACAGGTTGGCGAGAATCGTGTGGCGCGCCTGATGCAGGAATGGGGCATGAAAGCGCGAGTGATGCGAGTGTATCGCCGAATGAGCAAGCGCCGTGACGAACTCAAAGCTCTTCCTAATCACCGCCTGAGCGTCGAGAAGCCCGTGGCGGTGAATCAGCAATGGAGCAGTGACGTTACCTACATCAAGCTAGGTCGAAAATACGTGTTCCTGGCGGTGGTTCTGGATCTGTTCTCGCGCAGGATTATCAGCTGGCGATTGGATGAAAGCCTGAATGCGGCACTGGCCAAAGGTGCCCTGAGAGAGGCGTTTGCAGCGAGGCGACCGGAAGCAGGTCTGTTGTTCCACACCGATCGAGGCACGGAATACCGGGCTCAGAAAACACAGGCGTTTCTGAACCAGAACAGCGTGCGCCACAGCATGAATCGACCGGGACAATGCACAGACAACGCTGAGGTTGAATCCTTCTTCAAAACCTTGAAGGGAGAATTGCTGCATGCGACCAGCTTTGTGACGATGCGGCAGTTACGGAAACATATAAAAGACTATATTGAGGGCTTTTATAACAGTCACCGGCTGCACAGTGGCCTTGGCTACCGGACTCCGATAGAGTTTGAGGGAATTAACTGATGGGGCGTGTCCATTTTATTGGGGGAAGTCCACAAGCCGGTGAATGCGGCGTTAACCCTTCCACCCGCCACCTTGCAAAACTCCGTCAATGACGTATATTGATCATCATGTTTACCATCATCGAAACCCCTACATTCGAATCAGATGCCAGAAAGATCTGGACTGAGGAGGAACGGAATGCGTTCTTTGCCTGGCTGGCAGCCAATCCGGAAATTGGCGATCCCATTCCAGGTAGCGGTGGATGTAGAAAGGTTCGTTGGTCGGTGGCGGGTTCAGGGAAGCGTGGTGGAGTGCGAGTCATCTACTTC
>NZ_LOCO01000038.1:0-11569 GCF_001574445.1 Marinobacter excellens LAMA 842 | reverse complement strand
GCCGGACGATTTTGATGGAGCTTCAGGCAGTCTGCTGGGGTGGCAGCTTTGCCGTGGAATTAGTGGCAGCTTTCGCGTGGAATGGGTGGCAGACTTCGTCTGGAATCAGTGGCAACCTTGGTCTGGAATACGCAATAAAGCGATCGCATGAATATTTCGGGGCCGCACAAGTAGAACTGGAAACCGCCAAACGGCAGAAGTTTAGCAAGAACGTTCATGCTGAGCCGTTCTTCCGTATCATGGGTATCGCCCAGCTTGTCGCCTTTGAGTGGGGCACTGTAGGCAATAAACAGATGGAGCCAGTCATATTGCCTGGCCAAAGCAACCAGTTCCTCCGTGAAAGCCTGAGTAGCGCTGTTCTGAGTGGCATGGATGAAGTACACCTCGCGTTGGGGCGCACCGCCCTGAACCGCGGCCACCTGTGCATCCAGCATGGCGATCATGGGCGTTATGCCGACGCCACCGGACAGCATGACGATCGGCTGAGTACCGTCGTCCAGAACGAAATCGCCCAATGGTGAGCCGACCTCGATGATATCGCCATTGTCGAGTTCATCGTGCAGAATTTGGGACGCTAGGCCTCGAGGTTCGCGCTTGATCGAGAGGCGATATTCTTGACCGTTTGGCGCTTGCGATATTGTGTAACTTCGTAGAATTGCATCGTCGTCTTTCCGGATCCGTATTGGCAGGAACTGCCCCGCCACATGCGGCTCAATCGGGCCACCGTCAGAGGGCTTCAGGTAGAAAGACGTGATGTTGTCGCTTTCCTTCCGCTTAGCGGCAATCTCAAAGCGCCGATAGCCATCGGTTTTGAGGGCAGCGAGGCGGGCGTCAGTCCAGGTTCCAGTGCTATCCAGCCCGGGCCAAGGCTCCGGGGCTGACGCAATAACCGGTACAGCCGCAGTGGCGTGCCAGATCTCGTCCGGCACGACGTCGACGATACGCTCGGCGCTTTCGAAAGACGCAACGCGGGCTGAATCCCAGTCGATGGCGGCGCGGCCGGTCAGTAATACCGCGCAACCTGTCTCGAAATCGGGAATAAACAGACTGACCCGGCCATCGCTTTCAATATTGCCCAAAGTGTTGAAAAAGCGATTGCCGGAAAAATCCGGAAAGGAGAGGGTGCCGTCGTCATTGATACCGAGAAACCCGGGCCGCCCTCCACGATGCGATGCATCGACCCCCGCACTTCCACCATCAAGCGAACCAGCCGCTCGGGAAGCAATGAAAAAAGTGTCGGACGCCTCAATAATGCGGCGAACCTCCGGATCACGCAGGTTGGCCTGCCGGCGACTCGTGCGCTTGGGGTCGTCCGGAGCTGCGCTCAGAGCGCGGGTTTGAATATATTGCGGGCAGTTCCCAAAACTTTGGTCCACCTGAATGGTCATGACGCCACCGGATGTATGTTGTACTCGACCATTCATCCGGTTGCGGCGCCGGTTGTTCAGATCGATCCCGACGATACCAACGCTGGCGCCGGTCGACCGCTCCAGTTCTAGCTCATTGGCAAGAACCGGTGTTCCTCTTAACTCCAGCCTGTCCGGAGCAGGGGAGACCACAAACCCCGGCGCTCCGAAAGCAGGAACGCACCAGGGCCGACCAGTGCGGTCAAGCAACGCCAGAAACAGCATGGGCAGGTTTTCAAAGAAGTCCCTGTGTTGCTGCGGCATTTCAGTGCGAACGAAGCTTTCTGTTTGCTTCAACCATGTATCTGGAACGTCAGCACGGGCCTGCACAGCACGTTCACCTATATGGAAAACATCAGGGACCTTTTTCATTGGATCATCCTCTTGGTCAGACGCCTTCAGGTAGCGGAGTACGTGCCATTCCTACAAAGCGCTCCTGGCTCTCGATTCGTTTCAGCCAGGCCCGGATAGATGGGTAACCATCAAGACTCACACCACCTTCAGGCGCATGAGCGATGTAGCTATAGCCCGCCACATCGGCAATCGTAATCGCGGACCCCGCGAGGAAATCTCGAACCTTCAGCGTTTGTTCCATCACCGCAAACAACCGATGGGCAGCAGCCTTGGCACGCTCGTGATCCAATGGCGCATTGAACACCGTGACCAGCCGCGCTGCAGAAGGCCCGTGGGCAATTTCGCCGGCGGCAACCGACAGCCAGCGCTGGACTTCCGCAGCGGCTTCCGGGGTATCCGGCAGCCAGTCATAATTTGTGGGGTAGGATTTAACCAGGTAGATCAGGATGGCGTTGGAGTCACAGAGGGTGACGCCATTGTCGTCGATGGCAGGGACCTGGCCGAAAGGACTCATGGCTAAAAACGACGACGCCTTATGGGCACCATTTGCCATATCAAGATCAATCGTCTGGTAGGGGAGATCGAGCAGAGCCATCATGAGTTCAACGCGATGACAGTGACCGGATTTCGGGTGTCGATTGAGCTTTATGGGGGCAGCGTGGGTAGGGAAGTTCGCATTCATTGTCAGATTCCTTCGGATGAGACATTAACCGTTTCTGGCGGCATGGCATTTGTGGCTCATCAAGGGTAAGGTTTTCCATAAACATGCAGTAGACGGTAATTTTGGAACCTTGATTTCCATTTAATGGAAGGCTTAAGAGCAACCCACAGAGAGGTTCGATGCGCTATGCCTGACCGACTGAAAACGATGGCCATGCTGGTGAAAGTGGTTGATAAGGGCAGCATTTCATCCGGCGCAGAAGCGTTGGGAATGCCCGTTGCTACCGTGAGTCGACGGATATCTGAGCTGGAAGCCGACCTGAATGCCGAGTTGGTGCTGCGTTCGCCCCGTGGATTGACGTTGACGGATACCGGGGTTGCCTACGTGGCCGCATGCCGCAGGATTCTTGACGACGTTGCTGAAATTGAGCGGGGGGCCTCAGGCGAATTTTCAGCACCTAAAGGAACATTGACCCTAACGGCACCGATTGTCTTCGGGCGTATGCATGTGCTGCCGGTGGTCACTGAGTTTCTGCAGTGCTATCCGGACATCAACGTTCGGCTGCAGCTCATCGACCGGCCAGTCAGCCTCAGCGAGGAACACATCGACATGGCCGTTCGAATTGGTCCACTGCCAGACAGCGGCCTGATTGCGCGTAAGGTAGGGGAGGTGCGCCGCATCGTTTGTGCAAGCCGGTCTTACCTGGAGACCCACGGTGAACCCAAAGTGCCAAACGACCTTGAGGGGGCGTCGTGCATCGTCTTCGACCAGTTTTTGGCGGATCACGCCTGGAGTTTCGAAGCGGACGGAAAGACACTCCGGATTCCCGTTGCCGCACGTCTTCATGTGAATACGGCCGAAGCCGCCCTTGACGCCGCAGAGGCCGGGCTCGGCATCACTCGGGTGCTGTCTTATCAAGCGGCGCCCGGAATAAAAGCCGGGCGCCTGGAAGCCATCTTGCAGCGCTGGGAACCGGCGCCTCTGCCCGTCCAGTTTGTCTATGAGAAGAGGGCTTTAATTCCGCAGAAACTGCGGGCGTTTATTGACTTTGCAGCGCCGCGTATTGCGCGGCAGGTTGGATAGATTGACGTATTATTAAACTCCAGCGCGTCGAGATCGACTGGGACTTTCAAACCCGGATCTAAAGCTACCTGTGGATGGGGAGTTTTTGAAGGACGAGCGGATCTTTCCGATCACTTGCCAGGCGGTAAGTGCCAGTATTGATCGGCTCATCGAGCGGAGTGCGGCAGGGCTGCCATTAAAGATAGGGTGGGGCATACCTTTCGGCGTTGGAGTTTGTGAGCCAACTGCTCGGTCACCGCCGTGTCGAGTCGACTGAGGTGTATACTAAATGGCTTCGAGTGAGTTTGTCTGTCCTACGCATATCAACGACAAAACAAAAATGAATTTTTTGCGGTTATGCTCTACTGATTGGTGGTAGTAAAAATCTTAAGCATTTGAAATTAATGAAAAAAACATGGATGGCAACCTGGTTGACGCGGATAAGCGTTTGGGTGATAAATGTCATTTGTTGCTGAACCAGCTGTTAGGCCCTAGATCATGAAAGCTGCGATGACAAAGTTACTGGCGATAGTTGCGTTTCTTGCTTTGCTAGCCGGAGCGATTGGTTCGACAACCCATGAAAGCTGGCTAACCGCGTGGTTTTTGCTCTTTATTTTCGTTGGTCTGCCCGTCTTGATTTTGGCTTGGATTGATCTTGGATCAGAACTGCGGAGATTGGAGAATCCAACCCTTTTACAAAAAGTGCTCGGTGCTTTGTTCGGCGCTCCCCAGGCGGTGCTTGGTATAACATCCGTACTCATCGGTCTCTCAATTATAGGCTGGGTTTTATATAACTCGTTGATCGAGACGCAGCCGCAATATAGCGGGGGCTTTTTGACTCTCGGTGTTGGACCGGCGCTGGTAATTATCGGACTCTATTGGGCGCGTGTGGCATTTAAACGAGAGAGCGAGGCAGGAAATGACTGAGTTCTGGCCGAACCAGTGCAGGTACGGCGACGCCCATTACATTGCGCCTTTGGCTCCATTCCATGGGCGCGCATGCTGCAAACGTTAAGGAAAATCTGTGCCACCGGAAAATGCCCAATCAATTGTCGAAACACTCACAGTCATCAGTGAGTTAACTTCTTCAAAGCCCAATGAGTGGCTTCCCTTGTATGCAGCCCTGGGCGGTGCGATAGCCGGTGCGATCGCATCATTCTTTCCCACATGGCTCATTGAAAGGCGAAGAGAAATAACTTTTGCTCAACAGATTGAGTGCTGTCTTTTGGCTGAAATATCAGCATTAGTTGAGATTGTTGATCGCAGGGGCTACCTGGCAGCAATCAAAGGGGTTGTGGGCTATCTGAGGCAGAATCCTGAGGGGACACAATACAGGTTCGCTGTTGATGTTCCGTCACATTACTCACGGGTATACCAAGATAACTGCCAGCGCATTGGCGTAATTCGGAGTGATATTGCGCAACAGGTTATAGTTTTTCACCAATTAGTAGACGCAGTTGTTCAAGACATGAAGCCCAACGGCGTCTTCAGCGAAGGGGCTACGTTGGAAACTTTTGAGGAAATGGAAGTCATCTTCGGCGAGGCAATGGATATTGCTCGCAACCTTCTGCAAAAACATAACTAGGCACGGAAGTCCAACGCGTGAGTCGCTCCGCTTCGTTTTCGCGTTAGGCAGTCCAGGCTGATGCAGCCATTTTTCATTAAGTTCTCAACCGGAAGATCACAATCATGTTGAACCTGCTGTTCGTCGCTATCGGAGTATTGCTTCTGACTAGTGGCGGTGAGGCGCTTATCAGAGGATCTTTGGCAGCCGCAAATAGGCTGGGTATTTCTCCTCTGCTCAGTGGTTTGTTAATTGTCGGTTTCGGTACGTCTGCGCCAGAGCTGGTGGTCTCAGTTGAGGCTGCCCTTAGTGAGCGGCCTGATATCGCAATCGGTAACGTTGTGGGAAGCAATATCAGTAACATCCTGTTAATTCTGGGCTTATGCGCGCTGATTACGCCTCTTGCTGTCAAGCCGCTCGTACTGCGGCGTGATGGTGTCACGGTTGTCGCGGCTAGCTTGTTGTTTATTGTTCTTGTCGGTGGGGATGCTTTGGTAAGGTCTGATGCTGCCATATTCCTTTTGGCGCTCGCCGCTTTTCTGATCTGGGCTTATTGGACCGAGCGCCTTGGGGAGGCTCCTTCTGCAGGGTTACACATAGCTGAAGGGGAGGAGGTTACTTCTCTACCAAAAACAACGCTGTGGATAGTCATGGCGGTTGTGCTGGGTTTGTTCCTTTTGATCGTCGGCTCACAAGTGCTTTTAAAGGGGGCCGTGGGAATAGCCGAGTCGCTTGGTGTCTCAGAAGCTGTGATAGGTTTGACCCTTGTTGCGGTTGGTACGTCTTTGCCGGAGCTTTCGATCTCGGTAATCGCGGCATTTCGCCGACATGCCGATGTTGCTATTGGGAATATCCTGGGTAGCAATATTTTCAATCTGCTCGGAATACTCGGAATTTCTGCGTTGCTACAGCCGCTTCCAGTCCATGAGCGAATTCTGCAATTTGATCAATGGGTCATGTTGGGAACCTCGCTGATTTTGTTGTTTTTCCTGTATACCGGCAGCCGGCTCAGTAGACTTGAAGGCGGGTTGCTCTTGCTGGGCTACGGTGTATACATAGCGCTGAGTTTCATGGTATTCGGTACATGAATTATGGGGGCAAAAATGCCTAACCAAGCCAAGAACGGCGACAGCTTTTTCGCTGCGGCTGCGCCTTCACTACAAAGCTGCGCATGTTGGCGGCCACACACCAATGCGCATAATGTATATTATGTTAAATGTGATAATATTTCCCGGGCAGTTGTCTCCAATAATGTGGGGTTCGAGTTTCAGCCACTCAGTTATCATTGTGCCTCAGGCTACTCTGAACAGTACGGATGGCATCTGCCCCGCTCAGCGAAGCGCATTGTAAAGGCATCTCTGAAGATATGTGCGTTCAACGACAGCCAAGTGTGGCGTTCAAGCCTCATCGAGAATAAGAGAGCGAAAGGCCGCTGCAGCCGGAGAAAGCGGACGGCCATTTCGTTGCACCACCCCATATCGGGTGCGTAACGCCCCTACCCCATTGACGTTAAGCGTGGCCACCTGTCTGCTGGCCAAAGCGGAGGCCACTACTCCTCTGGGCGCAATACTGACCGCTTGGCTGCCAGCCACAATAGCGACGAGCATGGCAACATTATCGCATTCGATTCTCTTCTGCAGTCCTCCTCGAGGCGCGCTCATTGTCTGGATCTGGCGCTCCATGTCTTCAGGCAATCGAGTCATGGCCATTGGGTAGTCAAGCAAATCATCCCACTCCAATTCCGCCTTATCTGTCAGGGGGTGGCCGTCCTGACAGAACACCACCACTTCAGGTTGGGGTAAATGGGTAATCTCAAGATCGGGATCGTCTGACAGGGATCCGGTGTCAGCTGCGAACAGCTCCAGTTCATGATCCAACAATGCGAGCCGCAACCCCTGCCAGTTATCGGTGCGGATATTCAGGCGAATACCCGGGTAAAGGTCCACGAACCTGGCAGAAACCCGGTCCAGTAATGACAACGCAGGATATGGACCGGTACCTATATTGAGTTCCCCGGTCTCAAGATCATCAATTGCCTCGACTTCCTGACGCAATGACTCTGCCGCCGCTAGCAGGCCACGGACGTGTGGTAAGGCTGCCCGGCCGTGGGCAGTCAGGATCGCGCCAAAGCGCCCGCGCTCGAACAGAGTGGCGCCGAGTTGATGTTCAAGCTGCCTGATACTGCGGCTCAGCGACGGCTGCGAAAGGTGCACTACCTCGCAAGCGCGAGCAAAGCTGCCGGTATCGACCAAGGCCAGGAAGTGTCGAATGTGTCGTGTGTCCATCCCTTTATTCATGCGCAATACGCATGGATTGTCAATAAAGAATGCATTTGAGTACTGGTGCGCAACAGCTCAGACTGTAGTTCACAGGTAGTGACCCCCTGAACAACACACAACGACATTCCAGAGGTCCAGTATGCTCTCCGCCATTCAGAAACTTGCTTTCAGCGCAGCGTTACTTTGTCCCGCTTTGGCTCTGGCCGACGCCCCAAAACCGGCAAGCGACGTGACAGCACAAGCCAACCAGGCAGTGCTGAATCAACTACCGTTCTCGGATACCCGGTCCTTTGACGATGCTCAGCGTGGCTTTTTAGGCGCCCTGCCGGACGGCAAAGTGCTGGACGAGAATGGGCATGTTGCCTGGGACATGTCGCCCTATGCTTTTCTGGCAAAGGACGATGCCCCCCAGTCGGTCAACCCAAGCCTCTGGCGCATGGCACAACTCAACAGCATGCATGGGCTGTTTCAGGTAGTCGAAGGCATGTACCAGGTCCGCAATATGGACCTTTCCAACATGACCATCATCGAGGGTGACAGTGGACTAATCATAATCGATCCGCTTCTTACCCCTGCTACGGCCCGAGCCAGTCTCGAACTTTATTACCAGCATCGGCCCGAGAAACCGGTCGTGGCCGTGCTCTATACCCATAATCACGCCGACCATTTTGGCGGTGTAAAAGGTGTGATCAATGAGGAGGACGTGCGTTCCGGCAAGGTGCGGGTCTATGCGCCGGAAGGTTTTATGGAGCACGCAATCGCAGAGAACGTCATCGCCGGCAACGCCATGACCCGGCGTGCCACCTACCAGTTCGGTGCCGGCCTCCCGCCAGGAGTGCGAGGACACGTCGATACGGGCCTGGGTAAGGCCCTGGGCAGCGGGCCGCTTAGCCTGATTGCACCGACAGATACAGTTCCGGATAACGCGACCCTAACCGTCGACGGCGTTGAGATTGAATTCCAGATGGCTCACGGCACAGAAGCTGAGTCGGAAATGATGATGTATTTTCCACAGTTCAAGGTTCTGAACACTGCAGAGATCACCAGCCAGCATTTGCACAATATCTACACCATCCGCGGTGCCGCTATCCGTGATGCCAGCGCATGGTCCAGATTTATCGACAAGGCGATGGTGCGCTTCGCGGATCGCGCGGACATTCTGGTGGCTCAGCACCACTGGCCGATCTGGGAACGAGACGAGATCAAGCACTTTCTGGCAGTACAGCGAGACTTGTACAAGCACATCCACGATCAGACCGTGCGGATGATGAACCAGGGCATGCTGCCCGGCGATATCGCTGAAAACCTGCGGCTACCCGAGAGCCTGAGTCAGGAATGGTCGGCTCGAGGCTACTATGGCACGGTGCGCCACAATTCGCGTGGTGTTTACCAGCGTTACATGGGCTGGTACGACGGTAATCCGGCCAACCTCAATCCGCTGCCGCCCCGGGAAGAAGCCGGACGCACGATTGACTACATGGGCGGAGAGGAAGAAGTCCTGCGCAAGGCACGCAAGGACTTTGAAGCCGGAGACTATCGCTGGGTCGCCACCGTAACGCGCCAGTTGATCTATGCGAATCCCGACAACCAGGCGGCCCGGGAACTGGCAGCAGACGCCCTTGAGCAGCTTGGTTACCAGTCCGAGGCAGGCACATGGCGGAGCGCCTATCTGGTCGGAGCCCATGAATTGCGCAACGGCGTCGACACTCCGAAACACGTGGGTTTGCAACCCGACCTTATGCAGGCGCTTGAAACAAGCATGTTTTTTGATGCAATGGCGGTGAGACTGAACCCGGACAAAGCTGCTGGAAAGCATCTAGTGATCAACTGGTCGGTGACGGACCAGGAAGAAGATTATCGCCTGAATCTCCAGAACGCCACGCTAACCTATCGCTCTGGTGAGCTGGACGACGAGGCCCACGCCAGTGTGCGCATGACCCGCGAAGTACTCGACAGCATTCTGCTAGAGACAAACACCTTCCCGGAGGCTATTCAGGCAGGTCAAATTCAGGTCGATGGATCCACGGAAGCCTTCTTCGGCCTGTTGCAAATGTTTGAAGACCCGTCTGTTGACTTCCCTATTATCGAGCCGGTGAACTGAATGGACGCGAAAACACTCGCCCCGCGCGAGCATGTTGTTCGCAAGTTGGCGCAGAGCTTTGAAAGCCAGCGTCGCGCCTATCTGGATGACCCTGTACCGAGCCGTGCTGAACGGATTCAGCACCTCCAGGCCCTGTCGCGTTTGGTACAGGATCATCAAGACGCAATCGTAAAGGCCATCAGCGATGACTTTGGTAACCGTTCGTCCACGGAAACGCTCTTCTGCGAGATCTTTCTGGTACTTGACGGCATTAAGGATACGATTGGGCATCTGCTGGTGTCGGCGCTAGTGGCATGGGCCATTACCACGGATATGAGGGCTTTACCACGTTCTCGAAACTCAGGCCGGTGTTCCAACAAGGTTTTTTTGATGGTTTGAAACCGTTGATGCCTCCCTACACGAAGACAACATCAAAGATCCTGGATTTCATGATAAGGCTTACGAAATAGCTAGTGTCATTTACACACACTGGATCTCACAGCGCAGGCAGACCGTCTATAAGCGAAGTCGTTTGAGGTGCAACTATGAACGAACAATACGATTACATTGTGGTTGGCGCCGGCTCGGCCGGAAGTGTACTGGCCAATCGACTCACAGAAAACGGTCGATATTCGGTATGCGTACTTGAAGCAGGCCCAGGCGGGGATCCAGTCACTATCCGAACGCCCGGCGCCTTTGCTGCTCATATGTTTCTCAAGAAATACAACTGGGCATTCAATGCCAAGCCTGACCAGAGGCTGCGTGGTGGTCAGGCCGTGTTTACTCCCAGGGGCAAAGGGCTGGGAGGCAGTTCTTCGATTAACGGTATGCTCTACGTGCGTGGCCAGAAACAGGACTACGACGAGTGGGAGGCGCTCGGCAACGAAGGCTGGGGCTATCGGGATCTATTGCCTTATTTCCGGAAATCGGAGCACCACGAAAAGCTTGCCGACGACCCCTATCACGGTAAAGGTGGCAATCTCCATATCAGCGCGCCAGAGACAGCGGAATATCCGATGTCTGAAACGTTCGTTAAAGCGGCCGTGCAGGCAGGTTTTCCCTACAGCAACGATTTCAACGGCGCCGACCAGGAGGGTGTGGGGTATTTTCATCTGAACATCAAGAATGGCCGTCGCTTCGGTGCTGCCGATGCTTATCTCAAACCGGCCATGAATCGCAACAATCTGACGGTGCTCACGGGAGCACTGGTGAAAAAAGTGGTTCTCGAAGGCAACCGGGCTGTGGCCGTAGCGCTCCGCCACAACGGCAGGGACCTGGAATTGAAAGCCAATCGGGAAATAATTCTTAGTGGCGGTGCCATCAATTCACCACAGCTGCTTCAGCTGTCAGGCATTGGAGGCCGCGAGGCACTAGAAAACGTGGGTGTTCGTTGCCTGCACGAATTGCCGGGCGTGGGCAGGAATCTACAGGAGCACGTGGACGCCTGTGTGCTGGTTTCTAGTAGTAAGAACGATGGTTTTACCGCTTCGTTCGTCGGTATGCTGAAAATGCTCCCCGATACGATCCGGTACATCGTCAGTAAACGGGGCAAGCTGGCTAAATCCATCACCGAGGCCGGTGGCTTTATCCGATCTAGTGACACCGTTGATCGCCCGGATGTTCAGCTCCACATGTTGCCATTGTTGTTTGATGATAGCGGTCGTGATTTGAAACTCATGTCCAACCCCGGTTATTCGGTGCATGTCTGTGTGCTACGGCCGAAGAGCACCGGCTCCGTAAACATCACATCGGCGGACCCATTCTCTGCTCCAGAAATCGACTACAACTTCTTCGCCGATCCCCATGATTGCAAAGTGATGGTGGACGGGATACGCCAGGCGCGGCGAATCCTTGCAGCGAAAGCGTTTGACGATTATCGGGGTGAGGAAATCCATCCGGGCGCAGATCGCCTGTCTGACGAGCAAATCATTGAAAAGGTGAAGGAAAGAGTTGGTCTCGTGTACCACCCAGTGGGCACTTGCAAAATGGGTACCGACGAGATGGCAGTGGTGGACCCAGAGCTCAGGGTCCGCGGGCTGGAAGACTTGCGGGTGGTGGACGCTTGAGCCTGTAAATAAATCTGTGTAACTGCCCACCCCATTACAGGTGGCCGTCCAGGCGGTCACCGAATTCGATAATAAAGCGATTCAATGCCGGCTTCCA
>NZ_LOCO01000037.1:0-15571 GCF_001574445.1 Marinobacter excellens LAMA 842 | reverse complement strand
CGAGTCAGGGCGGCTGTCAGAGTGGTCTTACCATGGTCAACGTGACCAATGGTGCCCACGTTTACGTGCGGCTTGTTACGCTCAAACTTTGCTTTAGACACGGTTACACCTCTTCCTGTTTCTTAAGTCCTGGGGATCAACCCTTTTTAATGATCGCTTCGGCAATGTTCGAAGGAGCTTCCATATAGCGGGAGAACTCCATCGCATAAGACGCCCGACCCTGTGTTGCAGAACGCAGGTCGGTGGCGTAACCGAACATCTCCGACAACGGAACTTCAGCACGGATGACCTTGCCCGCAGGGCCTTCATCCATACCCTGCACAAGGCCGCGACGACGGTTCAGGTCGCCAACAACGTCACCCATGTAATCTTCAGGGGTAACAACCTCAACCTTCATGATCGGCTCAAGAAGGGCAGGATTCGCTTCGAGGGCGCCTTTCTTCATCGCCATGGAACCAGCGATTTTGAACGCCATCTCGTTGGAGTCAACGTCGTGGTAGGAACCATCGTACAGCGTCGCCTTGATACCCAGCAGCGGATAGCCGGCCAGACAGCCGTTCTGCATCTGCTCTTCGATACCCTGCTGAACCGCCGGGATGTATTCCTTGGGAACCACACCACCAACGATCTCGTTTACGAAGATGAAGTTTTCAGCATCTTCATCATCCAGAGGCAGCGGCTCCAACTTCACTTTTACGTGACCGTACTGACCGCGACCACCAGACTGACGAACGAACTTACCTTCAACGTCAACCGGCTTGCGGATGCACTCACGGTAAGCAACCTGCGGCTTACCGATATTTGCTTCTACCTTGAACTCGCGACGCATACGGTCAACGATGATATCCAGGTGAAGCTCACCCATACCGGAGATGATGGTCTGGCCGGACTCTTCGTCGGTGCGAACACGGAATGACGGATCTTCCTGGGCCAGCTTACCCAGAGCAACACCCATCTTTTCCTGGTCGGCTTTCGACTTCGGCTCAACCGCAACGGAGATAACCGGCTCCGGGAACTCCATGCGCTCAAGAACAATTCTGTTGTTCTCATCACACAGGGTGTCACCCGTGGTCACGTTCTTCAGGCCGATCGCAGCCGCGATGTCGCCCGCCAGAACTTCTTTGATCTCTTCACGGTCGTTGGCGTGCATCTGAACCATACGGCCCACACGCTCTTTCTTGCCCTTCACGGAGTTGAATACCGCGTTACCGGACTCAAGCTTACCGGAGTAAACCCGGAAGAACGTCAGCGTACCCACGAACGGGTCGGTAGCGATCTTGAACGCCAGAGCGGCGAACGGAGCATCGTCGTCAACCGGACGGGTTTCCTCGGTACCCTCGTCATCCACCTCACCGCGGATGGCTTTAACCTCATCCGGGGCCGGCAGGAATTCGATGACCGCATCCAGCACCGCCTGCACGCCCTTGTTCTTGAACGCAGAACCACAGGTAGCCAGAACGATTTCGTTGGCGATGGTACGAGTACGCAGACCCTGCTTGATTTCTTCGTAGGTCAGCTCTTCGCCTTCGAGGTATTTCTCCATGAACTCTTCGTTGGCTTCAGCGGCGGCTTCGATCATCTGCTCGCGCGCTTTCTCGGCCTCAGCAACCATGGACTCAGGAATATCGCGAAGCTCGTAGGTCATACCCTGATCAGCTTCGTTCCAGTAGATTGCCTTCATGCGAAGCAGATCCACGATACCCTCGAAATCGTCTTCGGCGCCGATCGGCAGCTGGATGGGCACAGTGATAGCACCCAGACGGTTACGAATCTGCTCAACAACGCGCATGAAGTTGGCGCCTGCACGGTCCATTTTGTTGACGAAAACCATGCGGGGAACTTCATACTTGTTGGCTTGGCGCCATACAGTCTCGGACTGCGGCTCAACACCTGAGGAACCACAGAACACAACCACGGCACCATCAAGAACACGCAGGGAACGCTCTACTTCGATGGTGAAGTCAACGTGCCCCGGGGTGTCGATGATGTTGATACGGTGCTCGGGATACTGCTTGTCCATACCCTGCCAGAAGGTTGTAACAGCGGCAGACGTGATGGTGATACCACGCTCCTGCTCCTGCTCCATCCAGTCTGTAGTGGAAGCGCCGTCATGGGTCTCACCCATCTTGTGACTACGACCGGTGTAATAAAGAATACGCTCGGTGGTAGTAGTCTTGCCCGCATCCACGTGCGCACAGATACCAATGTTTCTGTAACGTTTGATAGGAGTCTTGCGTGCCACGATATAAACCTCGGCTTGTTAGAAACGGAAGTGAGAGAATGCCTTGTTGGCTTCTGCCATGCGATGCACGTCTTCGCGCTTCTTCACTGCGGCACCCTTGCTATCGGCCGCATCAAGAATTTCGCCAGCCAGACGCTGCGCCATGCTCTTCTCACCGCGCTTCCGGGAATATTCAACGAGCCAGCGCATCGCCAACGCGTTCTGACGGGAAGGCCGAACTTCTACCGGCACCTGGTAAGTAGCACCACCCACACGACGGGACTTAACCTCAACCATCGGCTGGATGTTCTCCAGGGCCTTCTCGAACATTTCGATCGGCTCTTCTTTAGATTTCTCGGCAACGATATCCAGAGCACCGTAAACAATGCGCTCTGCAACCGACTTCTTACCGCTTTCCATCACATGGTTGATGAACTTGGCAAGACGTGCACTGCCGAATTTAGGATCGGGAATGATTTCCCGCTTTGCTGCAACTCTTCTTCTAGGCATCGATAAGCCCTTATATCTAAAAGGTCTTCAGGAACCCCTGAGATAGCCAAATGCTACTCAGCCTTACTCTTACCGTTCTTACAAGCAACGATAAAAGACACCCGCTCGGGACATCAGGACTTGGGTCGTTTTGCACCGTACTTGGAGCGGCCCTGCTTACGGTTCTGAACACCTTGGGTATCCAAAGTACCGCGAACAGTGTGATAGCGCACACCCGGAAGGTCTTTTACTCGACCGCCACGGATCAGCACAACACTGTGCTCCTGAAGGTTGTGACCTTCACCACCAATGTAAGAGGAAACCTCGAAGCCGTTGGTCAGACGAACACGGCACACTTTACGAAGTGCTGAGTTCGGCTTCTTCGGCGTTGTGGTGTACACACGAGTGCACACACCACGGCGCTGAGGACAAGCCTGGAGAGCAGGAACATCGCTCTTGGCTACCTTGCGCTTACGAGGCTTACGCACCAACTGATTAATCGTTGCCATGTAAGCAAACTCCAAAAAACCATACCAATGAAACTTACCCCCTGTGCAGGGGGTAAAATTTAAGGGACGCAAGTGTAAGCCTGCGCCCCGACTCAGTCAAGATGACTGTTCTCTTTTTAACCACCCTCGGGATAAGTAACTACCCCGAGAATGGCACGCCGGCAATCAACCTTCTCGGTTGAGCTCCGCGCTCAGAGCTTCTTCAACATCTGCCGCGGTCACGCCCTGCTCTTCCAGGTCACGCTTGCGACGACGTTCGCTGTGGTAAGCCAGACCAGTACCCGCCGGAATCAACCGGCCAACCACAACGTTTTCTTTCAGGCCACGCAGGAAGTCACGCTTACCGGTCACCGCACCTTCGGTGAGGACCCGGGTGGTTTCCTGGAACGAAGCCGCAGAAATGAACGATTCGGTGGCCAGCGATGCCTTGGTAATACCAAGCAGCAGACGCTCGAACCTGGCTGGCTCTTTGTCCGCCCGATTCGCCTTTTCGTTCTCTTCCAGCACCTGAGTGATTTCCACCTGGTCGCCAGACAGCAGGGTGGTATCACCCGGATCGGTAATTTCCACCTTGCGCAGCATCTGCCGAACGATAACCTCGATGTGTTTATCGTTGATGACAACGCCCTGCAGGCGGTACACGTCCTGGATTTCGTTGGTGATGTACTTGGCCAGCTCGACCACACCCAGCAGACGCAAGATGTCGTGCGGGTTGGACGGACCGTCGGAAATCACCTCACCCTTCTCAACCGTTTCACCTTCGAAAACGTTGAGCTGGCGATGCTTCGGAATCAGAACCTCGTAGGCATCGTCATCTTTCGGCGTGATGACCAGGCGCTTCTTGCCTTTGGTCTCTTTACCGAAAGACACCACACCACTGATTTCCGCCAGGATGGCAGACTCTTTCGGGCGACGAGCCTCGAACAGGTCGGCAACCCGCGGCAGACCACCGGTGATGTCCCGGGTCTTCGAGCTTTCCTGCGGAATACGGGCAACTACGTCACCCAGCTCGATCTTCGCGCCATTAGCCATGGTCACCAGCGCGTTAGCCGGTAGGAAGAAGATCGCGGTACCACCGCCTGGCAGTTCTACTTCTTCACCCGCATCGTCAATCAGCTGGATAGCCGGACGAATGTCCTTACCAGCAGCAGGACGCTCTTTCGGGTCAATCACTTCCATGGTGGACAGACCGGTCAGCTCGTCAGCCTGGGTACGGACAGTAATGCCCTCTTCCATGTTGACAAACTTGGCCGTGCCTTTCGCTTCGGCGATGATCGGATGCGTGTGCGGATCCCACTTGGCAACTACAACGCCGGCCTCAACCACGTCACCGTTCTTCACAGACAGAACGGCACCGTAGGGCAGCTTGTACCACTCGCGCTCACGACCCTGCTCGTCGGCAATCGCCAGGGCCGAAGAACGGGACACCACAACCAGGGAGCCATCGGTCTTCTCGATGGACTTCAGGTTGTGCAGACGTACCGTGCCGCCGTGCTTGACCTGAATGTTATCCACGGCGGAGGCCCGGCTGGCCGCACCACCAATGTGGAAGGTCCGCATGGTCAGCTGGGTGCCTGGCTCACCGATGGATTGGGCAGCGATAACACCGACGGCCTCACCCACGTTAACACGGTGACCACGGGCAAGATCGCGGCCGTAACACTTGGAGCAGATGCCGTGACGAGTCTCACAGGTAATCGCAGAGCGAACCCAGATCTCATCCACACCGGCGCGCTCGACCATCTCGACGGTTTTCTCGTCCAGCAAAGTGCCGGCCGGAACAACAGCGTTGTCCTTGTCGGTTGGGGTGAATACGTCACGGGCTGTCACACGCCCCAGAACACGATCACCCAGCGGCACAACAACGTCGCCACCTTCAATGTGCGGCGTCATCAGCAGACCTTCATCGGTACCGCAGTCTTCCTCGGTCACCACCAGGTCCTGGGACACGTCAACCAGACGACGGGTCAGGTAACCGGAGTTCGCGGTCTTCAGTGCAGTATCCGCCAGACCTTTACGAGCACCGTGGGTGGAGATGAAGTACTGGAGTACGTTCAGACCTTCACGGAAGTTCGCGGTAATCGGCGTTTCGATGATGGAGCCATCCGGCTTGGCCATCAGACCACGCATACCGGACAACTGACGAATCTGGGCAGCGGAACCCCGCGCACCGGAATCGGCCATCATGTAGACGGAGTTGAAGGATTCCTGCATCAGGTCTTCGCCGTCTTCACCCTTCACAGGCTGGCCGTCAGGACCAATAACCTGCTCTTTGGACAGACGCTCCATCATCGCCTTGGACACTTTATCGTTGGCGCGGGACCAGATATCGATCACCTTGTTGTACTTCTCACCCTGGGTCAGCAGACCGGATGCGTACTGGTTCTCGATGTCTTTTACTTCGTCAGACGCCGCATCAACCAGCTCATACTTCTCCGGCGGAATCTCGAAGTCGTTGAAGCCGATAGAGATACCGGAACGGGTTGCATAGTGGTAACCCATGTACATCAGTTGGTCAGCAAAGATGACCGTATCTTTCAGGCCGGCGTCCCGATAACAGGTGTTGATCAGGTTGGAAATCGCCTTCTTGACCATAGGACGGTTGACGATCTCGAACGGCAAGCCGTCAGGAACGATATCAAACAACAAAGCACGGCCAACGGTGGTATCAACCACACGGTAGGCTTCGGACTTGCTGCCATCTTCGGCGTAGGCCACTTCCTTAACCCGCACCTTGACCTTCGCCTGCAGGTCAACCTTGCCGGCACCATAGGCACGATGGGCTTCTTTGACATCAGCAAACACCATGCCTTCACCCAGGGCAGCGTGGCGCTCGCGGGTCATGTAATACAGACCCAATACCACATCCTGAGACGGTACGATGATCGGCTCACCGTTCGCTGGAGACAGCACGTTGTTGGTGGACATCATCAACGCACGGGCTTCAAGCTGGGCTTCCAGGGTCAGCGGTACGTGTACCGCCATCTGGTCACCGTCGAAGTCGGCGTTGTAAGCCGCACACACCAGCGGGTGCAGCTGGATCGCTTTACCTTCGATCAGAACCGGCTCGAACGCCTGGATGCCCAGACGGTGTAGGGTGGGCGCACGGTTCAGCAGGATCGGGTGCTCGCGGATGACTTCGTCCAGGATATCCCAGACCACGCCTTCCTCGCGCTCGACCATTTTCTTGGCGGCCTTGATGGTGGTCGCCAGGCCACGGTGCTCAAGCTTGGAGAAAATGAACGGCTTGAACAGCTCCAGGGCCATCTTCTTGGGCAGACCGCACTGGTGCAGGCGCAGGTACGGACCCACCACGATCACGGAACGGCCAGAGTAGTCGACTCGCTTACCCAGCAGGTTCTGACGGAAACGACCCTGCTTACCCTTGATCATGTCAGCCAGGGACTTCAGCGGGCGCTTGTTGGTGCCGGTGATGGCCCGACCACGACGACCGTTATCCAGCAGGGCGTCAACCGCTTCCTGCAGCATACGCTTCTCGTTGCGCACGATGATATCCGGAGCGTTCAGCTCCAGCAGGCGCTTGAGACGGTTGTTCCGGTTAATGACCCGACGGTACAGATCGTTCAGGTCGGAAGTGGCAAAACGGCCACCGTCCAGGGGGACCAGCGGGCGCAGATCGGGCGGCAGAACCGGCAGAACGGTCATCACCATGTCGCCCGGCTTGTTACCGGAGTACAGGAACGCCTCAAGAATTTTCAGGCGCTTGCTGAATTTCTTGATCTTGGTCTCGGAGTTGGTCTGGGGGATCTCTTCCCGCAGGGCGTCAACTTCCGCCTGCAGATCGATAGCTTCGAGCAACTCTTTGATGGCCTCGGCACCCATACGGGCGTCGAACTCGTCACCGAATTCTTCCAGGGCCTCATAGTACTGCTCGTCATTCAGCAACTGGCCCTTCTCCAGGGTGGTCATACCCGGATCGATAACGATGAAGGATTCAAAGTACAGAACCCGTTCGATATCGCGCAGGGTCATGTCCAGCATCAGGCCAATACGGGACGGCAATGACTTCAGGAACCAGATGTGAGCGACCGGGCTGGCCAGCTCGATATGGCCCATACGCTCACGGCGCACGCTGGCCAGTGCGACTTCAACACCGCACTTTTCACAGATAACGCCGCGATGCTTCAGACGCTTGTATTTTCCGCACAAGCACTCGTAGTCTTTGATCGGGCCGAAAATCTTGGCACAGAAAAGACCGTCACGCTCCGGCTTGAAGGTACGGTAGTTAATGGTCTCAGGCTTTTTTACTTCGCCAAAAGACCAGGAACGAATCATGTCAGGCGAAGCCAGTCCGATACGGATGGCGTCGAATTCCTTGCTCTGATTCTGGCTCTTGAGAAGATTCAGCAAATCTTTCATCAGTAAAAGCTCCGGATGGCGTTAATCTCGGGCGGGCACACGAGGTGCCCGCTCACGCTGCCAAAAACAATTCGGCTCACTCGGATTCCAGCTCGATGTCGATACCCAACGAGCGGATTTCCTTGACGAGAACGTTGAAGGATTCGGGCATGCCCGGCTCCATACGATGATCACCATCGACAATGTTCTTGTACATCTTGGTCCGACCGTTGACGTCATCAGACTTGACGGTAAGCATTTCCTGCAGGGTATAGGCGGCACCGTATGCCTCCAGAGCCCAGACTTCCATCTCACCGAAACGCTGACCACCGAACTGAGCCTTACCACCCAGCGGCTGCTGGGTCACCAGGCTGTAGGAGCCGGTGGAACGAGCGTGCATCTTGTCATCGATCAAGTGGTTGAGCTTGAGCATGTACATGTAGCCCACAGTCACCGGACGGTCAAATGCATCACCGGTGCGGCCGTCGTACAGCTTGACCTGACCACTGGTATCCATGTCGGCCAGCTCAAGCATACGCTTGACCTCGGCTTCCTTGGCACCGTCAAAGACCGGCGTTGCCATCGGGACACCGTCGCGCAGGTTACCGCACAGCTCCAGGATTTCCTTGTCGCTCAAGCTGTCGAGATCAACCTTGGTCACTTCATCTGAGTGGTTGTAGATCTCATCCAACAGCTTGCGCAGTTCAGCCACTTTACGCTGCTCTTCCAGCATCCGGCTGATCTTTTCACCCAGCCCCTTGGCGGCTGCGCCCAGGTGGGTTTCCAGAACCTGACCAACGTTCATCCGCGAAGGAACACCCAGCGGGTTGAGCACGATATCAACGGTGGTGCCGTTTTCGTCGTAAGGCATATCCTCAATCGGCATTACCGCGGAGATAACACCCTTGTTACCGTGACGACCGGCCATCTTGTCACCCGGCTGGATGCGACGCTTGATGGCCAGGTAAACCTTGACGATTTTCAGCACACCCGGAGCAAGGTCATCGCCCTGCTGCAGCTTGCCTTTCTTGTCGTCGAAGCGGGCTTCGTGCTCTTTCTTGCGATCTTCCAGACCCTGCTCGGATTTCTCCAGAAGTTCGTTCAGAGCTTCGTCTTTCATGCGCAGCTTGAACCAGTCCGGACGCGGCAGATCGGCCAGATAGGCTTCATCAAGCTTGGCGCCCTTCTTCAGACCCGGGCCACTGATCACTTCCTGGCCGTTGAGTGCTGCAGTCAGACGCTCATAGGTAGCGCCTTCGACAATGCGGTACTCGTCTTTCAGATCCTTACGGTACTGATCGAGCTGCTCTTTCTCGATGGACTGAGCGCGGGCATCTTTTTCGATACCGTCACGGGTGAATACCTGAACATCAATAACCGTTCCGCGGGTGCCGGTCGGAACGCGCTGAGAGGTATCTTTAACGTCAGAGGCCTTTTCACCAAAGATCGCACGCAGCAGCTTCTCTTCCGGTGTCAGCTGGGTCTCACCTTTCGGCGTGACCTTACCCACCAGAATGTCGCCCGGGCCAACTTCCGCACCGATGTAGACAATACCGGACTCATCCAGCTTGGACAGCGCGCTTTCACCAACGTTCGGAATATCCGCAGTGATTTCTTCACTACCCAGCTTGGTGTCACGGGCCACACAGGTCAGTTCCTGAATGTGGATCGTGGTCAGCCGGTCTTCCTGAACCACCTTTTCGGAGATCAGGATGGAGTCCTCGAAGTTGTAACCGTTCCAGGGCATGAACGCGATGCGCATGTTCTGGCCCAGCGCCAGCTCACCCAGATCCACAGAGGGACCATCTGCCAGCACGTCGCCGCGGGCAATCACATCGCCCTGACGCACGATGGAGCGCTGGTTGATACAGGTGTTCTGGTTAGAGCGGGTGTACTTGGTGAGGTTGTAGATATCCACACCTGCATCACCGGCCTCGGTTTCTTCGTTGTTTACCCGCACCACAATACGGGCAGCATCCACGCTTTCAATCACACCGCCACGACGGGCGGTTACGCACACGCCGGAATCCTGGGCAACGGTGCGTTCTACACCGGTGCCGACCAGCGGAACCTGTGATTTCAGCGTCGGAACCGCCTGACGCTGCATGTTCGCACCCATCAGGGCCCGGTTAGCATCGTCGTGCTCGAGGAACGGGATCAGAGACGCCGCCACCGATACAACCTGGCGCGGAGATACGTCCATGAAGTTAACCGCTTCCGGCGGAGCGACGGTAAATTCGTTCTGGTGACGCACGGTAACCAGCTCGTCGGTCAGGCGCTTGCCATCATCGGTAGCAGCACTAGCCTGAGCGATCACATAGTTGCTCTCTTCAATCGCAGACAGGTACACCAGCTCATCGGTCACCACGCCGTCGACGACTCTACGGTACGGACTTTCCAGGAAGCCGTAGGAGTTGGCACGGGCATAGGTTGCCAGCGAGTTGATCAGACCGATGTTCGGGCCTTCCGGAGTCTCGATAGGACACACACGGCCGTAATGGGTCGGGTGAACGTCCCGAACCTCAAAGCCGGCACGCTCACGGGTCAGACCGCCCGGACCCAACGCGGAGATACGACGCTTGTGAGTTACCTCAGACAGCGGATTGTTCTGGTCCATAAACTGCGACAGCTGGCTGGAACCAAAGAACTCCTTGACTGCGGCCGCAACAGGCTTGGCGTTGATCAGGTCCTGCGGCATCAGGCCTTCGCTTTCAGCCAGACTCAGACGCTCTCGAACCGCGCGCTCAACCCGTACCAGGCCTACCCGGAACTGGTTTTCAGCCATCTCGCCAACACAGCGAACCCGACGGTTGCCCAGGTTGTCGATATCATCTACCTGGCCCTGGCCATTACGAATGGCAATCAGGGTTTTCAGCACGTCGATGATATCGTCGTGGGTCAGCGTGCCCTCACCGGTGCTCTCGTCACGACCAAGGCGACGGTTGAGCTTCATCCGGCCAACGCCGGACAGGTCGTAGCGCTCCTCAGAGAAGAACAGGTTGTTGAACAGGTTCTCCGCGGATTCCTTGGTGGGCGGCTCGCCCGGGCGCATCATCCGGTAGATTTCAACCAACGCTTCCAACGGAGTTCGGGTCGGGTCGATACGCAGGGTATCAGACATGAACGGACCACAATCCAGATCGTTGGTGTAAAGAGTTTCAATATCCTTAACACCAGCGCCGAGAATCTTGGTGATGACTTCTTCGGTCAGCTCGGTGTTACATTCCACCAGCACTTCGCCGGTAGACTGATCGATCATGTCCTTGGCAAGAACACGGCCATACAGGTATTCAGTGGGAACTTCCAGCTCGGTAATGCCGGCCTTTTCCAACTGCTTGATGTGACGCGCCGTAATACGGCGGCCTTCTTCAGCAATGACGTTGCCTTCCTTGTCTTTGATGTCAAAGGTCGCAATGTCACCACGCAGCCGGCTGGGCACCAACTCAAGCTTGCAGACTTCTTCACCCAGAGCAAACTTACTGGTTTCGAAGAACATGTCGAGCATCTGCTCAGAGGTGTAACCCAGAGCGCGCAGGAGGATCGACGCAGGCAGCTTACGACGACGGTCGATACGAACGAACACGGAGTCCTTCGGATCGAATTCGAAGTCAAGCCAGGAACCACGGTAAGGAATCACTCGGGCCGAATACAACAGCTTGCCGGAGGAGTGAGTCTTGCCTTTGTCGTGATCAAAGAAGACGCCAGGCGAACGGTGCAGCTGGGAAACAATAACACGCTCGGTACCGTTGACCACGAAGGTACCGTTTTCAGTCATCAGGGGCATCTCGCCCATGTAGACTTCTTGCTCTTTGATGTCCTTGATCGCCTTGTTGGACGATTCCTTGTCATAAATGATCAAGCGGACTTTCACCCGCAGCGGCGCGGCGTAAGTAACGCCCCTGAGCTGACATTCCTTGACGTCGAACACTGGCTCGCCGATTCGATAGCTCACATACTCGAGCGCGGCGTTGCCAGAGTAACTGACAATCGGGAATACGGATTTGAACGCTGCGTGAAGACCGGTTTCCCGGCGGTCTTCAGGAGCGGCTTCCATTTGCAGGAAGTCCCGGAACGAATCCAGCTGAATAGACAGCAAATAGGGGACGTCCATCACGGAAGGCAATTTACTAAAATCTTTGCGAATCCGCTTTTTCTCAGTGTAGGAGTAAGTCATCTGCATTCCCCAGCTTTAGACCTGATACCTGGTATCAAGAAGCAATCAAATGTTCTGCTTCGGGGCCGAATTGCTCGGCTTATCGCGCCGTCTTGAACAAGACTCTGGCTGTAGGTTATAGATCTGACATTAACCCGTAAAAGCACACCAGACTCTATAGCATATACAACAGAAAAAGGCCGGTGGCACAGAGCCACCAGCCCATCCATGCTTAACGCACGGTGTCGATCAACAGCCGACTATTACTTGAGCTCAACAGAAGCGCCTGCTTCCTCAAGCTTCTTCTTGGCTTCTTCAGCCTCGTCCTTGCTAGCGCCTTCCTTAACAGTAGAAGGAGCGCCGTCAACCATTTCCTTGGCTTCTTTCAGACCCAGACCAGTCAGCTCACGAACGGCCTTGATGACGTTGACTTTCTTCTCGCCAGCGCCAGTCAGAACTACGTCGAACTCGGTCTGCTCTTCAGCAGCTTCGCCACCAGCGGCAGCAGCAGGTGCAGCGGCAACAGCAGCGGCAGCAGAAACATTGAACTTCTCTTCCATAGCTTCAACGAGCTCAACAACTTCCATTACGCTCATTTCAGCAATTGCATTCAAAATATCGTCTTTAGACAGAGCCATGACTTTCTCCGAAAATGTAAAAAATGGTGTTCAACAGAATCAAGCAGCGTCTTGCTTCTGGTCGCGGACTGCAGCTACAACACGTGTGATCCTGCCCGGAATATCGTTCAGGGTACGTGCAAGCTTGGTAACTGGTGCCTGTGTAACAATAGCCAGCTTGGTCAACGCTTCGTGCAGCGTCGGCAGCGTGGCCAGGCGATCGATCTGTTCTGCGCCCATCAGCTCACCGCCGACAGCCAGACCCTTGATCTCAAACGCCTCTTTCTCTTTGGCAAAATCCTTCAGCAAGCGCGCAGCGGCACCCGGATCTTCCATAGAGAAAGCCAGAATGGTCGGGCCAACCAGCGCCGGATCGATGCACTCAAACTCAGTACCTTTGATAGCAATCTTCGCCAGGTTGTTACGAACAACCTTCAGACGAACATTCTCGGCACGAGCTTTGGCACGAAGGGCAGTCATGTCACCAGAGGTGACACCACGGTAGTCAGCCAAAACCACAGACAGAGCAGCTCCAGCAGTCTCGTTGACTTCAGCGACGATCGCCTTCTTGTCTTCGAGTCTAATTGCCACTGGATTTCTCCTCGATTTCGCCAGCGTTATGCCGGCAAACCCATCATTGTCCTCAACGAGGACGCCTAACGGTGTTTGGGTTCAGAGAGAACGTCTTCACACCGTCTGCGCAGGCGTTGCTTTAACCCTTGCAGCCCTTGTTACCAAGGGCTTCGGGGGCCTGCGGTCTTTGACAGCCTTGGCTTCCGCCCAGACTACAAAGTAACTACCAATCAGAGACTCAGAGTACCCTGATCAATAGTCAGACCAGGACCCATCGTAGAAGAGATGGTGATCTTTTTCAGATACACACCCTTGGACGATGCAGGCTTGGCCTTTTTCAGGTCTGCCACCAGAGCTTCAAGATTTTCCTTGATGTTCTGGGCAGAGAACTCAACGTTACCCAGCGGAGCGTGGATAATGCCGTTTTTGTCAGTACGGTAACGAACCTGACCAGCTTTGGCATTCTTAACCGCTGTCTCAACATCAGCGGTTACGGTGCCAACCTTCGGGTTCGGCATCAGGCCACGGGGACCGAGGATCTGGCCCAGTTGACCAACAACACGCATGGCATCCGGAGTGGCGATAACCACGTCGAAGTCCATGTTGCCTTTTTTGACTTCATCAGCCAGGTCGTCCATGCCTACGATGTCGGCACCGGCCGCGGTCGCTTTCTCGGCATTGGCACCCTGGGTGAACACAGCCACACGCACGGATTTACCGGTACCGTGAGGCAGAACAGTGCTGCTACGCACAACCTGGTCGGATTTACGTGCATCAACACCCAGGTTAACCGCTACGTCTACAGACTCTTTGAACTTCACGTTCTGACCCAGTTCGGCCAGCAGCGCAACCGCTTCGTCTACAGAGTAGGCGCGGGTGGAGTCTACTTTTTCACGAATCAGCTTTTGACGCTTGCTCAGCTTAGCCATCTTACAGACCCTCCACGTTCAGGCCCATGCTGCGGGCAGTACCAGCGATGGTGCGAACGGCTGCTTCCATATCGGCAGCAGTCATGTCCGGCTCTTTGGTCTTGGCGATTTCTTCCAGCTGAGCACGGGTAACCGTACCCACTTTGTCAGTGTTCGGACGACCAGAGCCACTCTTAATGCCAGCGGCCTTCTTCAGCAGGACCGGCGCAGGCGGGGTCTTGGTGATGAATGTGAAGCTGCGATCACTGTAAACGGTGATAACGGTCGGAATTGGCAGACCAGGCTCCATGCCCTGTGTCTTGGCGTTGAACGCCTTACAGAATTCCATGATGTTAACACCACGCTGACCCAGCGCAGGACCAACGGGGGGACTCGGGTTGGCCTGACCGGCAGCAACCTGAAGCTTGATATAGGCTTCAATCTTCTTTGCCATGATAGATCTCCTGTGGGTTCGAACGCCTTTCGGCTCCCCGGTTTTTCACAACTGCTTTAAGCAGACACAAAAAGCCCGCGTCGCCGTAGCGCGCGAGCTTTCAATTTTAAAAGCCGCCATCAGTCTTTTTCGACCTGCCCGAACTCCAGCTCAACCGGAGTAGAACGGCCAAAGATAAGAACGGCAACCTTCACTCGACTCTTCTCGTAGTCGACTTCTTCTACCACACCGTTGAAGTCTGCAAACGGACCTTCAACAACGCGAACAATTTCACCTGGCTCGAACAGCGTCTTGGGCTTGGGCTTGTCTGCACCACTTTCAACCCGACGCAGAATAGCCTCAGCCTCGCGCTCAGTAATCGGAGCCGGCTTGTCTTTGGTGCCGCCGATAAAGCCCAGTACCCGAGGTGTATTCTTGACAAGATGCCACGAGGCATCGTCCATTTCCATCTGGACCAGTACGTAGCCGGGATAAAACTTGCGCTCACTCTTGCGCTTCTTCCCGTCCCGCATTTCGACCACTTCTTCAGTCGGAACCAGGATTTCGCCGAACTTATCTTCCATCTGCTCGAGCGCCACACGCTCTTTAAGAGTGCGCATTACATGCTTCTCAAAGCCAGAATACGCATGAACGACGTACCAGCGCTTAGCCATTGCCCACTCCCGTTAACCGATAAATCCGGCGACCAGCCAACTGATCAGCGAATCCATGCCCCACAAAATAAGCGCCACTACCAGAACAAACACAACCACAATGATGGTGGTCTGAATCAACTCTGGCCTGGTCGGCCAGACGACTTTCCGGATCTCGACACGCGCTTCTTTTAACAGGGCGGCAAAACGCCGCCCCCGCTCGGTTTGCAACGCCACAAACGCAGCAACCAAGCCTAGCGCAACAAGAGCCAGAACCCGATATAGCACGGACTCGGCACTGAAGTACTGATTACCGACAACGCCGACGGCAATCAAAACGAAAACAACCAGCCATTTCACGGTATCGAAACGGCCGGCTGACTGAACGGCTTTTGACTCCATAGGAATCAACTTATGTATCCGGATGTTGAAAAATGGCAGGCCAGGAGGGAATCGAACCCCCAACCTGCGGTTTTGGAGACCGCTGCTCTGCCAATTGAGCTACTGGCCTGCACCGAAACAACTCAGCGCAACAAACAACGAGTAACCCGAAGGTTACTCGATGATCTTGGAGACCACGCCGGCACCAACGGTACGGCCGCCTTCGCGAATCGCGAAGCGCAGACCATCTTCCATGGCGATCGGAGCGATCAGGG
>NZ_LOCO01000036.1:0-28265 GCF_001574445.1 Marinobacter excellens LAMA 842 | reverse complement strand
ACTTCGGAGTAAGAAGAGAAACCCCGCGTCGCTACGCTCCGATGGGTGGCAGCCTTGCTCCGGTCCGGGTGGCAGGCTTCACGTGGAATGGGTGGCAACCTTCAGCGGTTTACGCACTACTTGAAGAAGACGCCCTTCGAGAGAATGAGCGCCAGCAATCTGAGGCTCAAACTGATCAAGGTCGGTGCCGTGATCATTCGCAACACCCGGCGAATCCGCGTGCTCATGAGCGACAGCTATCCTTACAAAGACGAACTCACGGATCTGGTTCGTCGGCTGGTTCCCGGATAGAAGCTGCGGGCTCCCCCGGCCCGGCTCAATGGGGGTAAGGGGGTGGTGCGTCTGAACGCTGGGGAGTGATCAAATAATCACCAGATCAAGCCTGATTGCTGGGCTCTGGTGCTAAAGGAATCGATCTGTGAAGATTGCTGGGTGGCTATGAGAAATCCGGGCTAAGCAACTGCATTGTAAGGATACCCTCTGCACAAAACGGATATCAACTCAAGGCTGTAACGTTTTCTAATAGAATCTCAATAAAACAAGAATTGGAGTTAAAAATATGAACAAGCCTAAGATATCTTTAATAACACTTGTATTGGGATATTTTCTGAGCATGATAGTGGCTAATACTGCATTCGCATCGAGCGAAGTAAAAGTTGGAGTAATGCTGCCATTGAGCGGAATATATGCAGGGCCAGGGCGGTCTGCACTCGATGGGTTGTCCTTTGCAGTAAAGGAGTATGGCGATAACCCTCTGGGTGTGTCGATCAGCGTCGTTACGCTTGATACGGAAGCCAAGCCGTCGAGAGCGTCTGAATTAGCAACATCCCTTTTATCTCAACACAAATCGGATTTTATTGTTGGGCCATCTCATTCTGGCGTAGCCATGGGGATGATAAATGTTTTGCGGGGCAAGGACACCGTGATGATTATTCCAAACGCTGGTGTTTCTGCTGCAACCGGCTCATTGTGTTCACCAAATATTTTCCGTACGTCCTTCTCCTCTTGGCAACCGTCATACCCTATGGGCAATGTGGCGCTTGAAAAAGGTTATAAAGATGTCTACCTGATTAGCTGGAACTACGGCATGGGCAGGGAAAGCCTTGAAGCCTTCGAAGAATCCTTTAGGGCTGGCGGGGGCAACGTGGTCAAAAAAGTGTTGTTGCCTTTCCCGTCGACTAACTTTCAACCGCATATCAGTGACATCGCCGCCCAGGAACCGGATGCCGTGTTCGTGTTCTTTGCTGGGGGTGGGGCCACTAAGTTCGTAATGGACTACGACGCGATGGGTTTGCGAGGCAAGATCCCACTGCTGGGTTCTGGTTTCCTCACCGAAGGTACGCTGGAAGCCCAGGGTGAAGCTGCTGAGGGTATAATCACGACACTGCACTATGCGGAGCAGTTGGACGTGCCCAAGAACAAGGAATTCCGAGAGGCTTTCAAAACCGAGTACGGCCACTACCCTGACATATACGCGGTTCAGGGCTATGACGCCGGCCTGGCTATCGTCAATACCATCAACCAGCTCAACGGTGATGTCAGCGACAAGCAGGCGGTAATCGACACTATGGCGAAGCTGACCATCAACAGCCCCCGTGGCGACTTCACCTTCTCCCGGGCCCACAACCCGGTGCAGAACATCTACCTGCGGGAAGTGATGGATGGCGTGAACGTGGTGACGGGCATCGCGGCAGAAGCGCTGGAAGATCCTGCCCGCGGCTGCAATCTCTGATACGCCGTTAAACCCTACCCCGGCCGGCTGGCACCGTCCGGGGTCACCCATGCATACCACCCTTCCGGACCCGGCCCGGGTCCGCTGCAACATCCTTGGGTACCTTTATGACAACCGAACTCTTCTTCGTACAACTCATCAACGGCCTTCAGTACGGCTTGTTGCTGTTCTTGATTGCCTCCGGACTGACGCTGGTATTCGGCGTTATGGGCATCCTTAACCTGGCCCATGGCTCCATGTACATGGTGGGCGCTTACTTGGTGTGGTACTTCACTACCGTAACCGACAGTTTCACCGTGTCGGCGGTGCTTTCAGCCGTAATTGCCCTATGTCTTGGCATTCTGATCGAACGTCTGCTGATCCGGCAGCTGTATAACCGCAACCACTTAGATCAGGTGCTGCTGACCATTGGTATTATCTTCGTGTTCAACTCGTTGCAGAGCATCCTGTTCGGCAACGATCCCTACGGTGTGGCTGTACCGGTCGCCCTGAGCGGCGGCATTCCATTTACCGACAACACCAGCTACCCCATTTACCGCATTTTCGCGGCCTTGGTTTGCCTGGCCATCGCTGGCGTACTGTATTACGTGGTGTCCCGTACCCGCCTGGGCATGCTGATTCGCGCTGGGGAATCCAACCGCGAGATGGTGGAGGCCTTGGGTGTGAACATCAAAAGCCTCTACACAATTGTTTTCGCCATCGGGGTCATGCTCGCCGCCGTCTCCGGCATCATTGCTGCGCCTATGAGCTCCATCGTTCCCGGAATGGGGGAAAGTGTGCTGATCACATGTTTCGTGGTGGTGGTGATCGGGGGTATGGGCTCCATCAAGGGTGCTTTCGTGGGCGCCCTGCTGGTGGGCTTGATTAGCACCTTTGCCGCGGTCCTGATGCCGAGCATATCCAACATGATTATCTACATCTTTATGATTCTGGTGCTTCTGTTGAAGCCCCAAGGTCTGTTCGCCAAGTAAGTGGGAGCCCTTCATGATTTTCGAGAAACGCACTGAGCGCATCATTGTGCCGATGTTCTTCATGGTGGCTCTGTTCATGCCACTTTTCCTAGAGTCGAACTCATTTTTTGTGGGCAAGGTGACCACCATTATCATTCTGTCGATCTTTGTGATGTCCCTGGATTTTCTGGTCGGTCGGGTTGGCCTGATCACTCTGGGTCACGCGCTGTTCTATGGTCTGGGTGGCTACCTGTTTGTCATCCTCTCACCGGAATACGAGGCAGTGAATTTCTGGGTGTACACTTTCTACATCTGCTGCATTGCCGCCTTGATCGCCCTAGTTATCGGCGCAGTGGTGCTCCGCACCAGGGGTATCTACTTCATTATGATCACCTTGGCCATCTCCCAGATGGCGTTCTATTACTTCTTCGACTCTCTACACTACGGGGGCGATGATGGCGTATTCATCTTCATGAAGCCAGAAACCAATATCTTCGGCCTCAGCTTCCTGAACTTGGATGATCCGCAGCATTTCTACTACCTGGCGCTGTTTTCCCTGTTCAACACCCTAGTGTTCTTCAAGGTGGTGCTGCGCTCGCGCTTCGGCCGAATCGTCGAGGCCACCAAGCAGAACCCAGATCGCACCGAGGCTCTAGGCTATAATATTTTCGCGTTCCGTCTGACATGCTATGTCATCGGGAGCACTCTCGGCGCCTATGCCGGCTTCCTGTTTGCCCTTCAATACGGTTTTGTGAACCCGTCCTTTCTGGCTTGGGAGATGTCCGGCATGGCGCTAGTCATGTCCATTCTGGGCGGTCTGGGCACCATCTACGGCGCCATACTTGGTACCTTCACCTATGAAGGCCTGCAGTACTTCTTCGAGCACCTGACCGAAGACTGGCTGCTGTTCATGGGCTCCGCCATCATCCTGATGGTCATCGTGCTGCGCAGAGGCATTGCCGGCTACCTCGAAAAGCTTCTGGAGAAATAACATGGATAACGACATCGTTTTGGAAACCGAAGCCCTCAGCAAGCACTGGGGCGGCATCAAGGCCCTCAGCGACATCAGTCTGCAGTTCCGGGACCGGCAACTGCATGGTGTGGTGGGCCCCAACGGCGCCGGCAAGAGCACTCTGTTGAACATTCTCTGCGGCACGCTCAAACCAACCTCCGGCTGTATCTTTCACAAAGGCCAACGTGTCGATACGCTAAAACCGTGGAAATTTGTGCGCCGGGGCATCGGTCGCAGTTTCCAGAAGACTAACATCTATCCGGAAGTGACCTGCATCGAGAACTGTGCCATCTCGGCGCAGCGCAAATTTGGCGGTAACTTCAACCTATTCGCCTCTCGACACAGCAATCAGATGGTGCGCAAAGCCGCCGAGCAGGCGCTGGCAAAGGTGGGTCTCGAGGGTCGGGCTAACACCATTGCCGCCGAGATTTCCTACGGCGAGCAGCGGCAGCTCGAAATCGCCATGGTTCTGGCCACCGATCCCTGCATTCTGTTGCTGGACGAGCCTATGGCCGGCATGGGTCATGAGGAGTCACTGCGCATTATCGAGCTGCTCAAGGAACTTAAGAAAAAATATTGCATCGTGCTGGTGGAGCACGACATGGAAGCCATTTTCGAGCTCTCCGACCAGCTCACGGTACTGGACAACGGCCGTCATCTGATCACCGGCACGGTCGACAAAGTAAGGTTCGACTCCAGGGTGAAAGAAGCCTATCTGGGTGGGGAAGACGATGATGCAGAGGAGGATGCGGCATGAGCGCGGCACTGCTAGAAGTCAGCAACATCAACACCCTTTACGGGCGCAGCCATATACTACATGACTTGTCGTTCCGGCTCGACAAGGGAGAGTCCATGAGTCTGATGGGTCGCAACGGCATGGGCAAGACCACCACGCTAAAGTCCATTCTCGGCATCGTGCCACCCCGAAGCGGTCACGTGTATTTTTGCGGCGAGGACATCAGTAAGGTCCCCACTTGGAAGCGTATGCGTTTGGGTATCGCTTATGTTCCTGAAAATCGGGGTATATTCCATAACCTGACCGTGAAGGAACACCTGCAGATGGCCGCAAGGCCTAACAGCGATGACCAGACAAGCTGGGATTATGATCGTGTGCTTGAGACCTTCCCCCGACTGCAGGAACGATTGTCCAATCTGGGCACTGAACTTTCCGGCGGCGAGCAGCAGATGCTTGCAATCGGACGCGCGCTAGTGACGAATCCGAGTCTGATGATTCTGGATGAGGCGACCGAGGGTCTAGCACCACTTATCCGCCGGGATATCTGGAGCGTTATCGCCACCATTCGGGAATCCGGCATTTCCACCATAGTAGTGGATAAAAATATCAAGGCGCTCAGGAAACTGTGTGACCGGCATTTAGTTCTGGTCAAGGGTAGAGTGCACTTTGACGGATGCTCAGAGGAACTTGATAAGAGCCAAGAAAAGGTCGAAGCCGCACTGAGTCTGTGACTCGAAAAAAATGGATAGAAATATTCATAAATCGGATATTTAACCTTTCCTGAATCACCGATAGTTTACTTACACAATAATACGTGAGGACAAAACAATGAATTATGGTAACTCTCTTATCGCGCTGGCAATCACATCTTGTCTTAGCGCCGCACCCGCCGCTCAGGCGGTAGATCTCGGAACCTACAATGACACCAGCTTCAGCATCGGCGGCTTCGTGAAGGCCGAAGGCATCTTCGAGGACCCTGAAACCGGTGACAGCCGTTTCTTTGGCCGGGCCAACCAAACCCGTTTCAATCTTAAAACCGTCACCCAGAAGCAGGGTCACACCGTGGTAGGCTTCGTGGAAGGGGACTTTTATGGGGGCGACTTTCCGGGAGAGGACAACGACTGGCGCCTTAGGCATGCTTTTATCAAAATTGATAATGTAACTGTGGGGCAGACCTGGACGGGGCAGTTCTGGGCCGTCGCCCATACCGACTATCTCGACTTCTTAGGTGGTCCGCGTGGCACGCTGGCTGGCCTGAACTTCCGTACCACTCTGGCTAGCTATGAATTTGCGGGATTCCGGGTGACTGCTCAGGATCCGATCTACAATAACGCTGATATCCCCGATCTTGCCGTTAACTATAATCTCAACTTGGACGGTGGTCACAAGATTATCCTGACCGCTAGTGGGCGGGAAGTGGACAATGGCGATTTCGTCGCTGGCGGCGCTATCGGCGCCCAGTTCATGTTTGATCGGCATAGTCTGAATCTAAACGCTCACTATGGTGAAGGCTTGGGTGCCTTTTCTGGTGTCGGTGTGAACGGTTCCATGTCCGACGATGTTGAAAACGGTGACGCGGTCAGTCAGACCGGCCTGAATGCCGGTTTCCGCTATGTCTTCAACGCCCAGTGGCGTGCCAATATCGCTTACACAAAGGTTGAGGTGGACGATCAGGCGGATAGCAATTATGAAGGCCACCGAGTCAACCTGATCCACAACATTATTCCTGAACTGGAAGTTGGGGTTGAGTGGCGCAAGCACAGCCTGGTTTTCGGCCCGTTGATTCCGGAGGGGCAGCAGGTCGAGGTGATGGCCAAGTACTCGTTCTGATTTTATCGTTCAGAATTGACTACGTTGTGCCATTCGGTAGGAGGGAGAGTTTCTTCCCTCCACCATTCTGTCGGACTACCCGTCATACGGTTGATTATCGCGGCAGTTCAAGGTTGGCGTTTACGAACGATGGTGTCCAGAAAGTATTTCAGGGATAGGCGGCTTAACGCTTGGCTTTGACAAGTATTTCAAAAATTAGCGAGTAAAGTTGTGAAAAGGTTTGACGATAAGGTTGTTTATGTAAGTGGGGCGCTACAACGTATGATTGGTCGTGAAATTACTCCGATGGAGGCGGCTTCATTCGGGTAAAATGTGGTTATTATTACTAATGCGAAACTTTATATCCGGACACAGCTCAATATAATACTCGAAAAATTCAAGGCGATCATAACTAATTGTTATTTAGGCGTTTTGTACTCCTATAACACGCCAACCTTGAAATATTTAATTGTTCGGCTACTTTGTTCCTCATTAGTAATAAATCATAAACTGGTTTATGAAGGGTTGGTAAAGCTCTGCATAGGTTTCAAAATCGGGGATAGTTTAGCCTGTGGCGACTCTACGAGGGTTGGTTGCTACCAACGCTAATATCACCTTCTGCGATGCCGAATAGCCGAACAATTAACTGCGTAACCCGACGAGGTATCTTTTGCAACGGTTGGGCAGACCTAGTACCTGGAAGCAATTGGAGAAATAGATGGTTTTTTATTACATCAAACTTATTGGAATTCAGTAAAACTATCAGTCCATTAATGGGAACGAAAGACTCTGCGGAATGAATATTCACATTGATTCCGACGATACGCAGAGTCTTGTCCCTCACATCGGAGTCGTCGTGGCCAACATTACTGACGTTGTACGCTCCGGCAAACGATTGCATGGCGGAGAAGGGATCATTTTCATGGAGAAATTCCTGACAGCGGCTGACGGTGCGGAAGACACCCAGCGTTCAGCCCTGTCCAAGAAGATCTGACCGGGAGGCGATATGGACGGGTTCCAGGTGTTCAACCGCTCAACGGGTGACCACTTTACCTGCCAGGAAGGCCAGAGTGTGCTCAAGGCTATGGAGCAACGGGGATTGAAGTGTGTGCCCGTGGGCTGCCGGGGTGGTGGCTGCGGCTTTTGCAAGATCCGGGTTCGGGAGGGGGATTTCGAGTGCGGCAAGATGAGCAAAGTGCATGCCCCTCCTGAAGCTGTTGAAAAGGGGGAGGTCCTGGCTTGCCGGATCTACCCGCGGAGTGACTTGACCATCGAGTGTATGCCTCTGCCGGAGGTGGCGCTTGCCAAGCAAACAACAACAAAACCGTTGAGGTGATTGTCATGAAAAAAGGTGTAATGCGTCCCGGCCACGTACAGATCCGGGTTCTCGATATGGGCGAAGCCGTCAAACACTACACTGAGCTGCTGGGCATGATCGAAACCGATCGTGACGACCAGGGGCGGGTGTACCTGAAAGCCTGGACCGAGGTAGACAAGTTCTCCCTGGTACTGCGTGAGGCAGACGAGCCCGGCTGCGACTTCATGGGCTTCAAGGTGCTGGATGAAGACACCCTGGTCAAACTGGAGAAAGACCTGGTCGCCTACGGTGTTGAGGTGGAGCAGGTGCCGGCGGAAGAATTGAAGGATTGCGGCCGCCGCGTGCGTTTCACCGTCCCCTCCGGCCATGCCTTTGAGCTCTATGCCGACAAGAAGTATACCGGCAAGTGGGGCGTTTCCAGCGTCAACCCTGAAGCCTGGCCTCGCGGCCTGCAAGGGATGAAGGCCGTGCGCTTCGACCATTGCCTGTTTTACGGACCGGAGCTTGCCGCCGTTTACGACATCTTCGTGAATGTTCTGGGCTTCGATCTGGCCGAGCAGGTGCTCGACCCGGAAGGCACCCGGATCGCCCAGTTCCTGACGGTGTCCATGAAAGAGCACGACATTGCCTTCATTCACCATGAAGAGAAGGGCAAGTTCCACCACGCGTCTTTCTTCCTGGAAACCTGGGAAGACGTGCTGCGGGCGGCGGACCTGATCTCCATGACCGATACCTCCATCGATATCGGCCCAACCCGTCACGGTCTGACCCACGGCAAGACCATTTACTTCTTTGACCCGTCCGGCAACCGCAACGAAGTGTTCTGTGGCGGCGATTACTTCTACCCGGACCACAAACCCGTGACCTGGCAGGCCGAACAACTTGGTAAGGCCATTTTCTACCACGATCGGGTACTGAACGAGCGTTTCTTGACGGTGTTGACCTGATCTGGGAACGCCTAAACAGGATGCAACTTTACGGGATTAGGCCGTAATGAAAGAGATCAAACACTACATCAACGGCCAATACGTCGGCTCTGCCAACGGAAAGCTGTTTGACAACGTCAACCCGGTGAACGGCAAGGTGATTGCCAAGGTTCATGAGGCTGGCCGCGATGAAGTGGATGCGGCCGTCAAAGCGGCCAGAGCCGCTTTGAAAGGCCCTTGGGGCAAGATGACCCTGGACGAGCGCACCCGGATTCTGCACAAGGTGGCCGACGGCATTAATGACCGCTTTGACGAGTTTCTGGAGGCGGAGTGCCTGGACACCGGCAAGCCCAAGTCCATGGCCAGCCACATCGACATCCCCCGGGGTGCGGCCAACTTCAAAGTCTTCGCCGACATGGTCAAGAACGTGCCGGCGGAATCCTTTGAAATGGCCACACCTGATGGCAGCGGTGCGCTGAACTACGCCGTGCGCCGTCCCAAGGGTGTGATTGGTGTGATCAGTCCCTGGAACCTGCCGTTGCTGCTGATGACCTGGAAAGTGGGCCCTGCATTGGCCTGTGGTAATACCGTGGTGGTTAAGCCTTCCGAAGAAACCCCAACCACCACCGCTCTGCTGGGTGAAGTGATGAAGGAAGCCGGCGTACCGGATGGCGTGTACAACGTCGTGCACGGCTTCGGCGGCGATTCCGCCGGCGCCTTCCTCACCGCCCATCCGGACGTGGATGGCTTCACCTTCACCGGTGAAACCGGCACTGGCGAAGTGATCATGAAGGCGGCCGCCAAGGGCATCCGGGATATCTCCCTGGAGCTGGGTGGCAAGAACGCCGGCCTGGTGTTTGCCGACTGCGACATGGACAAGGCCATCGAAGGCACCATGCGCTCTGCGTTCGTCAACTGTGGCCAGGTGTGCCTGGGCACTGAACGAGTCTATGTCGAACGTTCCATCTTTGACGAGTTTGTCGCCCGCCTGAAAGCGGAAGCGGAAAAACTGCGTATCGGCCCGCCCGATGACGACAAGGCCAATTTCGGCCCGCTGGTCAGCCTGAAGCACCGTGAAAAGGTGCTGTCCTACTACCAGAAAGCGGTGGACGACGGCGCCACGGTGGTGACCGGTGGCGGTGTGCCCGACATGCCGGAAGAGTATGCCGGTGGCGCCTGGGTGCAGCCTACCATCTGGACCGGCCTGCCGGATGATTCGGCGGTGATTACCGACGAAATCTTCGGCCCCTGTTGCCACATTCGCCCGTTCGAAAGCGAAGAAGAAGCGATTGAGCTGGCCAACAGCCTGCCTTACGGCCTGGCGTCTGCGATCTGGACCGAGAACGTGAGCCGTGCGCACCGGGTAGCAGGACAGATTGAAGCCGGCATCATCTGGGTGAACAGCTGGTTCCTGCGGGACCTGCGCACACCGTTTGGTGGCAGCAAGCAGTCCGGTATCGGCCGCGAGGGCGGTGTGCACTCCCTGGAGTTCTATACCGAAATGAAGAACGTCTGTATCAAATTGTGAGGTAGCCATGAACGCACCTGTAGACAGCCCGGAAATCGGACGCGAGATTACCGCCGCCGGCTACCGGACCAACCTGCACGATCACGGCGAAGGCGGATTTCCGCTGATGATGATCCACGGCTCCGGCCCCGGCGTGACCGCCTGGGCCAACTGGCGCCTGGTGATTCCCGAGCTGGCAAAGCATCGCCGGGTGATCGCCCCGGACATGCTGGGCTTCGGCTACAGCGAACGCCCCGAAGACCAGGTCTACAACCGTGAACGCTGGGTGAAACACGCCATCGGTGTGCTGGATGAACTGGGCCTGGAACAGGTGGACCTGGTGGGTAACTCCTTCGGTGGTGGTCTCGCTCTGGCTCTGGCTATCGAACACCCGCAACGGGTTCGCCGGTTGGTGTTGATGGGGTCTGTCGGTGTCAGCTTCCCGATCACCAAGGGGCTGGACGAAGTCTGGGGTTACCAGCCCTCGCTGGAAACCATGCGCCGGTTGATGGATGTATTTGCCTTCAACAAGGGGCTGTTGACCGACGAACTGGCAGAAATGCGGTATCAGGCCAGCGTTCGCCCCGGCTTCCAGGAATCCTTTGCCGCCATGTTCCCGGCCCCGCGCCAGCGCTGGGTGGATGGACTGGCCAGCAATGAGGACGACATCCGCGCCCTGCAACACGAAACCCTGATCATCCACGGCCGCGAAGACGAAGTCATTCCACTGGATGCCTCCTACAAGCTGGCGGAACTGATTGATCGTGCCCAGCTGCACGTGTTCGGCCGCTGCGGCCACTGGACCCAGATTGAACACGCCGACCGGTTCGCCCGGTTGGTCAACGATTTCCTGAACGAAGCGGATCAGGCCGCTGCCGGAGACAAGTAATGGATAAGCAGAAGATCCAGCAGTTTGGCGACGAACTGTACGAAGCCATGGTCAAGCGGGAAGCTATTTCGCCGCTGACCAGCCGTGGCGAAGACATCAGCATTGACGATGCCTATCACATCTCCCTGCGCATGCTTGAGCGCCGGCAACAGGCCGGTGCCCGGGTTATCGGCAAGAAGATCGGCGTCACCAGCAAGGCGGTGATGAACATGCTGAACGTACACCAGCCGGATTTTGGTTACCTGACCGACGACATGGTGTTCAACAGCGGTGAAGTGGTGCCTATCAGCGACCGCCTGATTGCCCCACGTGCCGAAGGCGAAATCGCCTTCATTCTGAAGAAAGACCTGACCGGTCCGGGCGTGACCAACGCCGATGTGCTGGCGGCCACCGAATGCGTCATGCCCTGTTTCGAAATCGTCGATTCCCGAATTCAGGACTGGAAGATCGCCATTCAGGACACCATCGCCGACAACGCCTCCTGTGGCCTGTTTGTGCTCGGTGACAACGCCGTCTCCCCCCGGGATGTTGACCTGGTGACCTGCGGCATGGTGGTGGAAAAGAACGGTTCCATCATCAGCACCGGTGCCGGCGCGGCTGCATTGAGTTCTCCGGTGAACTGCGTGGCCTGGCTGGCCAACACCCTGGGTGAGTTCGGCATTTCCCTGAAGGCAGGTGAAGTCATCCTGTCAGGCTCCCTGGTACCGCTGGAGCCGGTGAAAGCCGGTGACACCATGCGTGTGGACATTGGCGGGATTGGCAGCGCGTCTGTGCGCTTTGTCTGATCCGGACCGAAAGAGGACAAGATTATGAGCAAGAAACTGAAAGCCGCCATCATCGGTTCGGGCAACATCGGCACCGACCTGATGATCAAGATTCTGCGTAACGGCAAGCACATTGAAATGGGCGCCATGGTCGGCATCGACCCGGAATCCGACGGTCTGGCCCGCGCTAACCGCATGGGCGTAGCCACCACCCACGAAGGCGTGGATGGCCTGGTGAAGATGCCGGAATTTGCCGACATCGACATCGTGTTTGATGCCACCTCCGCCGGCGCCCACATGCACAACGAAGTGTTCCTGCGGGGCCATAAGGAAAGCCTCAAGATCATCGACCTGACGCCGGCAGCCATCGGCCCCTACTGCGTCCCGGTGGTGAACCTGGAGCAGAACCTGCAGGAAGGAAACGTCAACATGGTCACCTGCGGTGGCCAGGCGACGATTCCCATGGTCGCAGCCGTTTCCCGCGTGGCGAAAGTGCACTACGCCGAGATCGTGGCTTCGATCTCTTCGAAGTCTGCCGGCCCCGGCACCCGCGCCAACATCGACGAGTTCACCGAAACCACCTCCAAGGCCATTGAAGTGGTCGGCGGCGCCCAGAAGGGCAAAGCCATCATCATCCTGAACCCGGCCGAGCCGCCGCTGCTGATGCGCGACACCGTGTACGTGCTGTCCGACGCCGCCGACCAGGCGGAAGTGGAAGCGTCGGTAGAAGAAATGGTGCAAGCCGTGTCTTCCTACGTGCCCGGCTACCGCCTCAAGCAGAAAGTGCAGTTTGACGTGATCCCGGAAGACCAGCCCATGAACGTCCCGGGCCTGGGTCGTTTCAGTGGCCTGAAAACCTCCATCTTCCTGGAAGTCGAAGGCGCCGCCCATTACCTCCCGGCCTACGCCGGCAACCTCGACATCATGACCTCCGCTGCCCTGGGCACCGCTGAGCGCATCGCCGAGTCACTGATCAACTGAGGAGATTGAACCATGACTGTTAACCCTGGCAAGAAACTCTACATCTCCGACGTGACCCTGCGCGACGGCAGCCACGCCATCCGTCACCAGTACAGCATCAAGAACGTGCAGGACATCGCACGGGCCCTGGACAAGGCGAAAGTCGATTCCATCGAAGTCGCCCACGGCGACGGCCTGCAAGGCTCCAGCTTCAACTACGGCTTCGGTGCCCACACCGACCTGGAATGGATCGAGGCGGTGGCCGAAGTGGTCACCCATTCCCAGATCGCCACCCTGCTGCTGCCGGGTATTGGTACCGTCCACGACCTGGACAACGCCTACAAGGCCGGCGCCAGAATCGTGCGAGTGGCCACCCATTGCACCGAAGCGGATGTGTCCAAACAGCACATCGAGCACGCCCGAAAGCTCGGCATGGACACCGTCGGCTTCCTGATGATGAGCCACATGCAAACCCCGCAAGGGTTGGCTGAACAGGCAAAACTGATGGAAGACTACGGCGCTACCTGCCTGTACGTGGTCGACTCCGGCGGCGCCATGAACATGAACGACATTCGGGATCGCTTCCGCGCCCTGAAAGACGTACTCAAGCCGGAAACCCAGACCGGTATTCACGCCCACCACAACCTGGCCCTGGGTGTGGCCAACTCCATGGTGGCGGTGGAAGAAGGCTGTGACCGCATTGACGCCAGCCTCTCCGGCATGGGCGCTGGTGCCGGCAACGCGCCGCTGGAAGTGTGCATCGCCGCCTTCGACAAGCTGGGCTGGAACCATGGCACCGACGTGTACGCCCTGATGGATGCGGCCGACGACATCGTTCGTCCGCTGCAGGACCGCCCGGTTCGTGTCGACCGCGAAACATTGGCCCTGGGCTATGCCGGTGTGTACTCCAGCTTCCTGCGCCATTCCGAAGTAGCGGCACAGAAGTATGGCCTGAAGACTGTGGATATTCTCGTTGAACTGGGCAGGCGCCGGATGGTGGGTGGCCAGGAAGACATGATCGTGGACGTGGCGCTGGACCTGCTGAAGGCGCAAGAAGAGCAAAAAGCATGAGCAAGACCCTGAACAATGACCAGATGCTGGCCCTGGCCGAGCACGTAGAAAACGCCGAACTGAACGCCCGCGACATCACCAAGGTCACCAATGATTATCCGGACATGACCTTCGAAGACGCCTACGACGTGCAGTGGGAAATTCGCCGCCGTAAGGAAGCTCGCGGCAACAAGGTTGTGGGCATGAAAATGGGCCTGACCTCCTGGGCCAAGATGGCCCAGATGGGCGTGGAAACTCCGATCTACGGCTTCCTGGCGGACTATTTCAGCGTGCCGGACGGCGGTGTGGTCAACACCAAAGAGCTGATCCACCCGAAAATCGAAGCCGAGATCGCCTTTGTGACCAAGGCACCGTTGCATGGCCCGGGCTGTCATATCGGTGACGTACTGGCGGCGACGGATTTCGTGATTCCGGCGGTGGAAGTGATCGATTCCCGCTACGAGAACTTCAAGTTTGACCTGGTGAGCGTGGTGGCCGATAACGCCTCCTCCAGCCGTTTCATCACCGGTGGCACCATGGCCAACGTGGCCGACCTGGACCTGAAAACCCTGGGTGTTGTGGTTGAGAAGAACGGTGAGGTTGTGGATGTCGGCGCCGGTGCTGCGGTGCTGGGCCATCCGGCCTCCAGCGTGGCCATGCTGGCCAACCTGCTGGCTGAGCGCGGTGAGCACATTCCGGCCGGTACCTTCATCATGACCGGCGGCATCACCGCGGCGATTGCGGTGGAAGCCGGTGACAACATCAGCGTTCGCTACCAGGGCCTGGGAACGGTCACGGCCCGGTTCGCATAAGGAGGTTTTATGCCCGTTGCTCAAATCAACATTCTGGAAGGCCGTACGGACGAGCAAAAGGAGACGCTGATCCACGAGGTGACAGACGCCATTGTCCGTTCTCTCGGCGCGCCGGTTGAAAGTGTTCGTGTCATTCTCAACGAAATGCCGAAGCAACATTTCGGCATCGGCGGGCAGTCAGCAAAAAAGCTGGGGCGATAAGCCCCGGCGATGATTGCGGATTTTTAGGAGAAGGCACATGAGCAAACTTCCAGTGTTATTTGTCTCCTGCGACGCTGACAGCATCCAGTCCCGGGAACAGGCCTGTTCCGGGCCTGCCCGGATGATCTGGGGCAAGCAGTACAAAAGCGTGGTGGTGATCAGCTCCCGTGCCGATCAAAAAGCCCCGGAAATCCTGCAGCTTAAAGGCAACGGCTCCACCGCGGGCAGGATAAAGACGCTGCTCTCAGACCAGGGTTTTGAGCCGGAAGTGCATTCACGGGACGTATCGAGCAGGCACCAGTTGTTCCGGGTGCTTCTGGCAGAGGAGCCGGGGGAGTTAACGGAGCTGATCCTCAATACCGGTCTGAGTGAACTTGAATACCGGCGAGTCGGGCGGTGTCTGGAGGTGCTTCGGGAGCAGGATGTCCTTGTGATCTGCCTCGATGACAAGGCCTGCCATAGAGAGCCAGACGGTATTTCCCTGCACGACCGGCATTTGAGGGAATTGCTCAGTGCCTGGGCACAGGATCAGCAGTGGGGCGCCGTGATGTCGTTCAAGGGTGATGCTGCGGGCTCCGCCCAAACCAATCGCCTGGATGACCCGACGGTGTGCCTGCTCAATGCCGCGTTTACCCTGGGGGGCTCGCAGTTTCCCCAACGGATGTTCAGTAGTGGCATGAACAATGCGGCACAGATGCTGTCCGGATTTGGCTGGATGAGATAGCAACCATGGATAACAACCAGGAACTCACACTCGCACAACCCTCGTTTTCTTTGACTGAACAAGCGTCGCTAAGTTTGCTTCAGGCGGCCATTAACAAGGCCGGAGAGCTGGGCATCAAGGCGACGGTATCAATTGTGGATACGTCCGGGCGCCAGTTGGCGTTCATTAAAATGGCCGGGTCGTTCCTGGTGTCCTCCGAACTGGCTCAGAAAAAAGCCACCACGGCCGCAGGTATGGGCGTTAACACGGTTGATCTGGAAAATATGCTCGCGTCGGCTCCCGCGAGAGTGCTTGAAGGCCTCACCAAGGCCGGTGATTTCACCGTGATTGGCGGCGGCGTGCCGCTGTACTGGAAGGGCTTTCTGGTGGGCGGCATTGGGGTATCTGGTGGCAGCGAAGATGAAGACATCGAATGCGCCCGGTTTGCGGCGCAGGTGCTTGCGAGCTGACGGCGCTGCGGGCCTGATATACTCTGGGCAGCTGTCCCTGAACTCTCTCTGACCAACATCCTGACGTATCGAGGTTGCAGTGGCTGCATTAAAGATTCTGATGATCGGTGCCGGCGGTATCGGAGGCTACTACGCCGCAAGGCTGGCTGAAGCTGGCCACCAGGTTGTACTGACAGCTCGCGGCAATCACCTTCAGGCACTGAAAGCGGATGGCCTGACCGTTGATTATGAAGGGCAGGTGCTCCGGCATGGTCTTCCTGCCTGTAATCATCAGGAACTCATCCGGGATTACCACCCGAATGATTTTGATCTGGTTACCATTGCCCTCAAATCCACGGCGACTGACGCAGTCATGACCGAACTTTGCGACTGGCTGCGTTCCGGTTCCGTACCGGTGGTGTCACTTCAGAATGGCGTTGATAACGCCCCCCCCCGAGTTCGACACTTCCAGTCCGATTCTGGCCTGAAATAGGCACTCATGGCATGAGAATTCAGTGACTTAGCCATTTCTGCACGAATTCTTTGTAGTGACACGTTTTTCTCTTGATACATTGCCAGGCACAGATTAAGCGATTTATAGTGGTGACATGTTCGTCAAAGTCACCAAATCCGGCCCGCGCCGCTACGTGAAGCTCGTCTAGTCTTACCGCGACGAGGCCGGCAAACCGCGCCAACGCGTGATCGCGACGCTGGGACGTCTTGAGGCCGTTACGGCTGGGGAATCCAGCGCGCTGATCAACGGCCTGTTGCGCGTCACCGGCCAGCCGACGCTCGAGGAAGGCACCGGCGAGACCGACTTCGCGCCGGCGCGTTCCGTGGGTGATACCTGGCTGCTGACGTCACTCTGGAAAGAGCTCGGCCTGGATAACGCCTTCCGGCGTGTCTTGCGTAGCAAGCGCCAGTTCGATGCCGAGCGGCTCCTGCGGATCATGGTGTTCAATCGTAACCGTTCATTCCAAGACGTGATTGACCATCCTACCCCACATCACGCAGAGGCCTGAGCAACCCGGGCGACACCTTGTATTGTTTGGTGCCATCCTCGGCTAACACGATCACGCTCTTGCGGTTGATTTTTGTGACGATCCCCAGCAGCGGACCTTCCCGGCCCTCGAAGGTCACTTTCAGGCCGACTCGCAGTTGACTCAGCGCCTGCAGGTTTTCCTGGTCCCGCAATTCATCAATGCGCCGGCAGATGTATGAAGTGGACCCCAAAATTTGGACAGGTACCTAAGCTCTGATTCAATATCTCCACAAGGAGGAGAATCATGAGCAAGAAACGCAAGCAATACAGCGCATCATTCAAGTCCAAAGTCGCTCTGGCCGCCCTCAAGGGGGACCAGACCACATCCGAAATCGCTGCCCGTTTCCAGATCCACCCCACCATGGTCAGCACCTGGAAGCGTGAGCTGCTGAAGAACGCTCCCGACCTCTTCGAAGGCAAGAAGAAGGCCGGTAAGCAATCCGGTGAACCCAGCACTGACGAGCTTTACCGCGAGATCGGCCGACTGACGGTGGAACGCGATTTTTTGTCGCGCAAGCTCGATCAGTAAGCCGTCAACAGCGGTTGGCGATGGTCGAGCGGGGTCACCCCCAAGTCAGCCTTGTGCGCCAGTGCGAGCTGCTCAAACTGAGCCGCTCGTCGGTGTACTACGTCCCTCGTGAACAGTGTCAGGAGGATCTAGATCTGATGTACCTGATTGACCAGCAGCACCTGGAAACGCCGTACTATGGCTCTCGTAAAATGCGTGTCCACCTGGAACGCAAAGGCCACCGGATAAACCGCAAGCGGGTGCAGCGCCTGATGCGCACCATGGGCATCCAGGCGGTGTATCCACGCCCCAGAACCAGCACTCCGGGCGATGGGCACAAGATTTATCCGTACCTGCTCAAAGGGCTGGAAATCGATCGCCCCAACCAGGTTTGGGCAACGGATATTTCTTACGTGCCGCTGGCCCGGGGCTTCATGTACCTGGTCGCTATTATCGACTGGTACAGCCGTAAAGTGCTGTCCTGGCGGGTCTCCAACACCATGGACACAGACTTCTGCATCGATGCTCTGGAGGAGGCCTTACAGCGCCATGGACCGCCGGAGATCTTCAACACCGATCAGGGTGCCCAGTTCACCAGTGACGCCTTCACAGGCGCTCTCAAAGATCATGGCATCCGGATCAGCATGGACGGCAAGGGCTGCTACCATGACAACATCTTCGTGGAACGGCTCTGGCGCAGCGTCAAACACGAGTGCGTCTACCTCACTGCCTTCGAGGATGGCCGGCACTTAAAACAGGCGCTCCACCGGTACTTCCGGCATTATAATCAGACCCGGTACCACCAAACCCTTGATTACCAAACGCCCGATGAGGTGTACTACGGGCAACCCATATCTCTGGCAGCCTGAGCCAGGGAAACAACCGGATCATAGCTTAGGGACACCATCAGGTTGTCCAACTGATTGGGTCCACCTCAGTAGCGATTCAGTTCCATTAACTGGTCGATGCTCATGTCTTCAATGCGCATGAACGGTCTCCGGCTGTTTGTTCTGCCAGTCAGTATGACGCGGGTCGATCAGTGCCCGTAACGGGGTGTCGGCAAACCGGAGTTTCCAGAGGCGTGGCGTCAGATCGGCCACGTCTCTGGCCGGATGCTGGCTGATGCGCTGCAGTACGTCCACCAGGTAGGTGTAGGGGTTAATATCGTGCAGTTTGCACGTGCTGATCAGGCTCTGGATGATGCCCAGGTGTTCCGCGCCCAGTTCGGTCCAGCAGAACAGCCAGTTTTTGCGGCCCAGCGGGATCGGGCGCAGGGCCCGTTCCAGGTGGTTGGTGTCTGGCTGAACATCCGGGTTTTCCAGGAACACGGTCAGGCTGGCTTCCCGGCTGAGCACGTAGTTCAGGGCTTTGGTCAGTGAGTCACTGGGCAGCAGACCACCTTGCTCCAACTGATCCCGGCACCACTGGAAGAAGTCGCTAACCACCGGTTTGGAGTGCTCCAACCGGTACTGACGTTTCTTCTCGCCGGTCAGGTTCTGGGTGCGGATCTTTTCTTCGTTTTTGTACAGTGCCGCGATCTGTTGCAGAGCTTCGGCGACCGGCTCCGGGTGTTCCTTCTGTGCCTCGATAAAGTAACGGCGACTGTGCACCCAGCACTGAGCGTGGGTGACGTTGGCCTGGGCCGCGGCATAACGGGCGTAGGCTGCATAGCCGTCACTGATCAGGGTGCCGCTGAACGAGTCACTGAGGGTGGCTTCGATGTGGGCACGCCCCCGACTGTGTGAGTAGGTGAACACCACCTCGTCGGCATCGCCGTACAGCGGCCAGAACCAGCCGGCTTTCATCTTGCCTTTTTGCGGACCTGCCCGGCCCTGGTGCCCGGCCTTGATGGGGGTTTCGTCCATGGCCAGCACCCGGCTTCTCAGGACGTTGTCGGTCTGGGCATCCACAATGGGCCTAAGCAGGTCGATGGCACGCTTGACCAGGTTGGTCAGGGTACTGCGGCTGACGGTAATGCCGGCCTGCTGGATGCGCTGGTGCTGGCGATACAGCGGCAGGTGGAACTGGAATTTATCGACCAGCAACCCGGCCAGCAAGCTAACGTCCCCCAGGCTGTTATCCAGCACGTTGAACGGAGCCGGTGTTGTTACAGACTTCTGGTCTGTACCCTTGCGCCGGAATACCGGGCGCTCCATCTTCAGCACCACGTAGCTGGAGGCCCGCTGGGCCAGACGGTAGGTGGTTTTGGTGCCGATAATGTCGTATTGGTCGGCGTCCGGCCCGGTCAGTTCTGATGGCAGGTGCTCAACGACTTCCACCGGCACATCGGCGGTAAAACGCAGGCCGGTATCGTTCAGGCAATCGTCATCGCGCTGCTTCTTGCCGGTGCCGCGCTGATAGGCCTTGACGGTGCGCTTTTCTTCCTCGGCAGGCTTTTCCGGGAGTGGCGCTTCATCTGGCTGGAACAGGCTGTCCTGTCCTGGCAGGTCATACACCTGCTTCTCGGATTTGGGGCCGAACAGCTGCCTCTTGAACCAGTCCAGCTGGTGTTTCAACTGCCGAATAGCTTCCGCCTGAGCATCCAACTGCTCGCGCTGCAATGCATTCTCCTCGGCCAGGGCCGAGTAGGAAGGTGCATTGGATTGGGGTGCAGAAGCCGTTGAATTCATGGTGGGTATTATACCGGAATTCCGCCCCTATACCCCCTGAAAACGCTTGAATTGGCGGTATTTCTGCACCTCAATGCCATCGATCAGCAACTGCAGATCCGTCAGGGTCAGAGGCTTCTGCCCGGAGGCGGATAACGGCACCCGGAACTGCCCTTGCTCCAGACGCTTGGCCCACAGGCAGTAACCGGTGGCCGTAAAATACAGCATCTTCATCTGGGTCTTGCGGCGATTGATGAAGACGAAATACTGACCGCTGAGCGGGTTGTGCTTCAACTGATTCCGGACCAGGGCACTCAGGCCCCGGAACGACTTGCGCATGTCGGTAGGCTCGGTGCACAGCCAGATCCGGGCCTGACTATCGAGCCCGATCATCCGTTCTGGCTCAGCCGCAGTTCGACGCCATTGCCGAGGCTGAGCACGATGTGCCAGCCTGCACCGGAGGATGTAGAGCTACCCATCAGTGATGACAGATCCAGAAAGCTGGCTTCCCCGGAACCTGATGGCTCATCGGTCGATGGGTCGGCCAGGCGCTTGCGCCAGTTGCAGAAGCTGGCGTAACCAATGTTCTCTTGTTTGCAAAACTTCGACGCTGACAGGCCACTGTCACGCTGCTGATCAACCAGGGCTTGCCACTGTTCTGGAGTACGGTGCTTTAAACCTCCGAGTTGCCCAAGCTTCCAGAGCATCGGCCTTCCAATACCCAGCAACACCAATGGCCAGTAACGACAATACAAAGCTTCCGTAACCGATGAGCGCTGCTGTCATATCCATGGTGCCTCCGTGTTATCTAGTGCTGGGTGATCATCATACCTGCCCGGAGATGTCTCTGGCGAGTATCTCAACTTCTGAGGGATCATGGCCTGAGGCGAGCCAATCCCTTGGGCTTAGGCAGCGGTTGCCGAGCAGCAGATCACCGTTTTCGGTCGTCATAAACCGGTTCAGGGTAAGCAGGTTCACACCTGGGCCAATGTTCTGCAAAATGATCTGAAGATGGGGGAGAGTGGCTTCCTCTGTAAACTGCCAACGCGGAAACAACAGCACTCCGCTGGGAGACTTAAATGTGTAAAGCCCCGGGGGTGTCTTCGCAAGAAGACCGCGAACCTGTTCTTTTGATACGGAAAGACGTTGGGCTACCTCGTCCAGAGTAAGCGCCTGCTTAATAATGTCGCGCACCTCATTCAGGAGCTGCTGGATCTGGCGGCGGGTTATTTCTTCGATGGCATGGCTGTCAGCGTCTGTGAACCGCGCTCCGCCGGCTTTGAGAATGTCCTTTTCTTTTGGCGATAAAGGCTGGCTCTTCTGACGAGTTTTGTTATCGGGCGGCGAATTCGAAATGCTGCTCTGGATGTCTTGAGACAGAATGTAGGCCAAATAGTCTTGACTCACCTCGGTGACAAGCTGATTACGAATTTTGTCGTCTGATTGCACGTCTCAAACCCTCCATTCGGATCAGCAACACAAAGCTGGCGCTAAATTGGTAACCGGGGTCGGCTCCGAATTCTGCACTGCATTGGTGCGAGTTCCCTTATGGCATTCTGGAGTCAGATAATATCGTAGTCTGGATCTTACGATAACTTACTCAGTTACGGCTTATCACGCCGATCACCGCTACCTTCATGGCCATTATTTCAGATAGGTTCTTCCCCGTTTCCACTCACCATCAAGAGACAGCGGCATAAACTAACATCAGGTTGTTGCGTAGTTGCACTTTGACCCTGACTCGACCACGTGATCAAAGCGGGTTATGGTTTCTTGATCTGCCCCTTTTGTGCCCATGGAGTACGTTACCATGACGATGAAACGCCCAACCGAAAAAGAGCTTCTGGAGGGCCTCAATCCCCAAACCGCCCATGCCGATGAGTTGGCAGAGCCGTTGCCCCGGGAGCTTACGCCTCTGGAACGCCTCAAAGGTTCGGTCAAGCGCTATGACCGGCCGACCGATCCGGTTTGGGACGAGTATTTCGACTCTGAAGGCGTCAGTGACGACTTTATGGAAGATCGAGAGCAGCCCGAGAAGGGACGAACATAATGGCCCTCGATGACGAAAAAGCCAAAGGGCATGTGGCTCTCAGAGGGTTCTTTGGTATCTGTCGTGAGTGGGGCTGCACTCAGGAAGAAATGATGCAGATGATCGGGGAGGGTATCCCAGAGCACGCTAACCAGGTATCAGAAGTTGCCACACGCAAGGCCCCCTGAAGCATCTTATGAAAACTCGGCGTTACTTTGATGCAAAGCGGGCAGGTTAACAGGCCATGTTAGAGCGATAACAATGCCGATTCCATACATCACCGGGCTGACTGCACTCTGTACTCTCCACCCGGCGCGCTTAAAACCTTTCTGGCACGATATGGGGGCACCCGCTGTCTGGGCTATCGCCGGTCATAACTACCCGGATACCTCTTTCCTGTTCGGAGAACAAGAGATTGTAGATATATCGGAGTTTCTGGCCCTGTCAGGGCTACCGGTGACATTGTTTAGGTGCGCCAGCTACGAACGCGCCGTTTTTGACCTACTTTATTATCACATTGAACAGAACAATCGGATGGTGCCCAACGTCCAGCCGACCGACATCAATGATGTGGTGGATTTTGACCGCATCATCGGCTGGGTTTGGGAATGGGAGCGATCTGGCCAGTTAGAACGTGGGGGCGCCATGCGGAACTGGTTGAGCGCAGAGCCCTGGACTAGCTGAACCATACCAGCGCTTTCTCCCTGAGATTTCCGGGCTCATATCAACGCTGGTGTTTTTTGATCGGCATTGCTAGCCTATAGCCATATGTTGTTGTTGGTAAAAGGTAATCTGCCTACATGTGGTATTTGTTGATGAGCATGCGACTGACCCGACACCGATTTTTTGCCGCCAATCCGACCGGAGTGGATTGGGTCTGTGGTGACCTTCACGGCGAGTTCAAGGCTCTGCAAGCCGCGTTGTCGGATGCTGGTTTCAACAAAGTGGTTGATCGCCTGTTTCTGCTGGGAGATACCATTGATCGCGGGCCCGAATCCCGGGCCCTTCTGGAGTGGGTGCTGACAACGGACTGGGTACACAGCGTGATGGGCAACCATGAGTTGATGTTTATCGCTGGCGCTGAAGATATCAGAAGCCGATACAAGCATCGAGGAATGGGCGGGGAATGGGCCTCGACCTTGGACGAGGTGTCCTATACGGGCCTGGCAACCCGCTGTCGTTACCAGATGCCACTCACCATCACGTTGGAATGCGAGAACGGCCAACTGGGGTTGGTGCATGCCCAAAGCCCATTCGACGACTGGTGCACCGTTCAGGACAGTCCCTTCTCAGAGCGCTTTGCCATTGAATGCACCTGGCCCTGGAACCGGGCGCAGGGGGCGGATCATGCCATTTCGGGTATCTCGGCCGTGGTGTCAGGCCACATTGGTACTGACGAGATGATTCAGAAGGGCAATCAGCTCTGGATTGATACTCTGGCAAATACCGGTCGGGTGCCGTTGATGCCGGTTCACCAAGTATTAGCACTGGTGGCAAAGGCGCCGCGAAATGACTAACGGCAAATTGCTGATCGTTGATCTCGAGGCTACCTGCTGGGTGTCCCGGTTTAACCCGGAGGGTGAGCCGCAAAGTGTCCACAATATTGAAATTATTGAGTTCGGTTGCGGTGTGGACGATGCGCGCAACATGGTCCGATTGCTTCCTTATGTGGATTGGCGCCTGGAGTCAGAACTGTTAACGCCACAGGAGTGCACAGAATGAAGCTGGTCTGTATCTCAGATACCCACAGCATGCACCGTCGTATTCCGGAGATTCCCAATGGCGACGTGCTTGTTCATGCGGGCGATAGTCTGGGTCAGGGCACACTGGAGAACATCGAAGACCTCAATGACTGGCTCGGAACGCTGCCGCATCGCCATAAGATTGTGGTTGCAGGTAATCACGACTGGGCATTTCAGGAAACTCTGGAATGGGCACAGCAGGCACTAACGAATGCTATTTACCTGGAAGACAGTGGCGTCGAGATTGAGGGTGTGCGGTTGGTTCTGGGGCTCACCCTGGACACCCACCTTTATGGACTGGGCGTTTATGCTGGATCGTGGTGAGCCGCTGCACCGTAAATGGCAGCTCATTCCGGACAACGTTGATGTGCTGATCACCCACGGACCACCGAAAGGCATTGGCGATGAGGCAAACCTCGGATTCAAATGCCAGAATGTCGGATGCGTTGATTTGCTTCACCGAATTCAGCAACTCTCACTCAAAGCCCACATCTTTGGCCATATCCACGAGGGCTACGGGGAATACTGGCGGGGAAGCACGAAACTGATCAATGCCAGCACCTGTACCGCTCGCTACGAACCCAGCAATGAGCCTGTCGTGGTAGAGATATGACAAGGTCATATTTGACCAAGGAGTTTGAATGACAGCGGAAGAACTGATTGAACATCTGAAGTTACTGCCGCCGGAAACGCCTGTCCTGGTTGAGGGGTACGAAACGGGGTTCGATGATATTGTCGAGCTCACCTCAGCACAGGTTGTCCGGTACCGACATGCTCAGGAGTGGGATGGTGAATACCAACCACTCGACAGGTTCTCCAATCAGCAGACTGGAGTGATGCAAGCCGCGGTGATACGCGGCCGAAAAGGAAGTAGAAGGTAAGACAATGACAGATCGTAAACGCTACAGTTTGAGTGATCTGGTGGCCCAATGTGACCTGAGTGCTCCAATGCCAGAGGCATTTCGGCAGTGGGATCAGATGGTGAAAGTTGGCCTGGAGCAGGAAATCACACAGCAAGCGGCGGATGTTATTCTCCAGGGGATACGGGTTTTTGAATCCCCGGAGCTTGCATTCAAGTGGCTACAGAGCCCTGTTCCGGCGCTCGATGGTGAAAAACCTTTCGACTTGCTGGGTACTGATGAGGGCTGCGCGTCAGTAGCTTCTGCGATCCAGAAAATTGCGTGGGGAGACTTCAGTTGATCATGCTGTCGCCGGTCGCCATATTGCTCTTGGATCCTCTCTGGCATTCAAGGAAACCGTCTTTACCTTCCAGTGTGCTTCCTGACCACTTACCTGAATCAGTGACTCCACTCACCACTACACCCGTCAGGTGGCCCCATGCGCCAACACGGACGAGAACCGGGCGAAATTCTGGTTATTGAGGCCGGGATGCAAAGAGCAAAAGCGACGGATAGTCCGAGGTTGGTCAATACATAACCAGAAAGTGATCTTCAGACAATAGCAGGCTGGCCCGGCATGCGATGCCAGGGAAGGCCGTTTTTTTGCAGTTTTGAAGTCGGCTTATCCGGAAGAAGCAAGGCCCTGATAAAGATCGTGATAAACCGTAAAGCCCGGACAGTGTCGGCCAAATCGCAGAGTCCACTGCCGGCCGCTGTGCACCAGGCGGCAGGCTAGGGTCATGATTTCCTGCATCACGGTTCTCAGGCGGCGACGCTTGGCCGGATGGCGAACCGGCGCATCCGGGCCGGTCAGCCTCAGGCCCATCCAGCGCAATACGTTGTACCCCATCGTTGCAAACGCCATGACTAGATTGTTGGTGTCGAATTTGCCGGACGGCAGTCGCTCCAGATCCAGGTCGGTCTTGAACTCGCTGTGGAACTGCTCGCTGGTGGCGTGATCACTGTACAGCGCCATGACCTGCTGCTCATCGGCCACATCGGCTGGCAAAGAGGTCACCCAGCCTTCGAGGCTGACTTCCGGTTCGAGATACCACTGGCCCTGGGCATCGCTGGTACGAACGGTCACCTTTACGATGCGACGCAGACCGGGCTCGTCCGGAATCGCCTCTGAGAGCAGCGCTTCCATTTTACCGTGACGCTCCAGTGACCAGGCTTTGCGGGCCTGGGCCTTCTCCGCCCAGACGAGCGGATCTTCTTTGCGAGGGTTCCACTTGATCAGGAAGTCGACCCGGTCCTGCTTACGGAGGAAGTCGCGATTGGCACGGGCGTCGTGTGCGCTGTCGAGGCGCAGCAGAATGGGTTTATCCGTCAGTGATCGAGCCCGGGGTAACACCCGTTTGAGGGTGTCGAGAAATCCCTTGTTGGCGTGCTGGCTGCCCGGGCGCAGTTCGCATCCCAGACACCAGCCTTCCTGTCCCAGATAGGCGGCCATCGGCGCGTAGCCGTCGTAGCCCTTGTAGGTGTAGCTGACACCTTCTTTATGGGTCTGGCTGTTATCGATGGGAAAGACATCCATATCCAGGGCTACGTGGCCCATCGGCAGGGGGGATACCGGGGCCCCGACGGACTGAAGAAACTCGACGCTGGCCTCGTCCAACAGGGGCGTCAGGGCCTTGGCATCTTCATCAAAGCGCTGGCGCAATCGAGCCGAGGAAGGCGACTGCTTGATGCCCAGAGCGGATTTAAAGAACGGATCCGTGCGAACCGGCTCAGCCGCCTGAAAATCGCTTTTGCCCAGCGTAATCAAGCCCAGGTAGGTCCGAATCAGTTCAATGTTCGGAATACCGTGCCGCTTAACGATGGTGCGGGCGGTTTTGGTGAGGGATGTATGTCGATTCAGGCAGTGGCCAACCAGAGCCAGCCCACCGTTGGGTGTATAGACTTCGGTTCGGGATTGCTGGAGGGTGAAGGTACGCATGAGCCAAAATCACTGACTGGGTGAATGAATGTCAGGGGCTATTATATCGCTCAAGATCCTGCTATTGCAGGCTTGGGGCGCGACTTTAGCTCGTTGAAGTCACGGATTTAGGACTTAATCAAGCCGTCAACTGCAACTGCGGAAGACTGCCGTCCGTATTGATCGATTTTCTTACCGACTCTAAGAACGCCCGGGTGTCAAACACGTGATCGGCTTGAGATCCGCTTCAAGATTGATTTTGGTGGTGTCAGTTTGAATCGGAGGACTCGGATAATTTGTGGATTTCCCGCCAGAGCCTGGCATGTGATCTGAGTGCCAAGCCGCCAATCAGTGTGGCCGCCGCGGCTAGGATCACCGAGAAGATCAAAAGCCATACGAAAAAGTTGTCCCACATGTTTGGCCTACTGTTCATTTCTGGGATTTGAGTTCAGGAATTCTATCATGGGGTCCGTCAAGCGCATTGCCCCAATGCAGTCTATTCTGCTGCTCCAATTGACCGGCGTCCAATCTCATTGTAGATGCGAAGTTTGAGTGAGCAAGTCAATAAAACCTGCCTGATCTTCCGCCCGCTTGCTGAAAGGCGCGCAAAAAACACACCTTTTCGACGCCCCCTCCCCTTTTTTCTCTGAAAAAATATGAATGCGTGATGCCCATGGTTTGTCTTGGCAGATCATGGGTGTCGCCTAAATGACCCGACATTGCCATTGTTTAGAGCTGCTTGCCCAATTCGAGCCTGGAGCGTGGTAGAAGAATGGTTGAGTGGTAATCGACCGAGCTGGTGCAGGTAGGCAATAACCTCACCCGCAAAACCATGCGGCAGGCAACAAAAGTCCGGCTAACCGGACAAGATGCGGTGAGAGCTTAGTCACGGAGCAATGGTGGCGATATCGTTTGGGTCACTAGCGAAAAAACATAGATGGGAAAGCATGGGGAAACAAAATCTTATGGGTATTCATGAAGGCTCCGTTTCGTTCGACGGCACAATCGTAGTATTACACCCGGCAAGCGCACCTCACTTCTTCAATGCAGGAGGAGCGCTTGAGTTTGAGGAAGAGTCCTCAATAGTCCTGCCGGCCCAAAAGCAGCTCAAGGACGCTATTGTTTCGGCTCTTAGCGATTTTCGGGATATGAGGAAATTGGCGGCGACTTCCGTTGAGTGGCGTCTCAGGATTGAACCAACGCACGATGTCGAATTCCCGGCAACCTACGTTGTGAGGCTGGCAGGACCTGGGGCTACGGCTTCGGAGGTGGACGTATTTAGGACTGCGGCTCGATTTGTATTTAGGGATTTGATCCCACAGAGGATATTGGGTGAACCGGAGGATGCGCCAATTCTTTCGGAAAAGGAGCAAGAGTTTCTGCGATCATCAGGCCGAGGGATTGCAGCAAAATTTGCCAACCGCTCGATCAAGCAGGGCGTCATGGTGAGGTTTGGCTATGAAGATCTAAGTGGGGCAACGGTACAAGGTGTCATGCCGTCGTTGACGGTCGAGCAAAAAGCTCTTGGAACCGTGCAAGCAACGGGCAGGCCGCTAGGGTTTGATGAGCAAAAAAGTACGGTGACCCTGTGGGTGACACCCGTGTTCGGCGACAATTAGGATGACCGGTTAGCGACAATTATCTTGGCCGGTTGGGTGTAACAATTGGCCCCTTGTTTTCCATGGTGGAGCAATGGGTGC
>NZ_LOCO01000035.1:0-33410 GCF_001574445.1 Marinobacter excellens LAMA 842 | reverse complement strand
TTCGGAATAACGTGGCATGAATGCTCCCATGCCGCCCCAGCTAGTGGAATTCAGGCGAAATCGCCAACTGGACAACTAGGCTGACAGAGGGGGCCACCCTGGTGATGTTCGACATCGACCACTTCAAACCGGTCAACGATAACTATGGCCACCTGGCCGGCGATGAAGTCATCCGCCATACCGCCCAGGTTACCCGCAGCAGCATCCGCCAATCCGACAGCGCCGGTCGCTACGGTGGCGAAGAGTTCGGCATCATCCTCCCGGAAACCGATGCAGAGAACGCCCGCCTCATCTGCGAGCGCATTCGCGAAAGTATCGAAAAAAGCACGGTAGAGACCAGCGCCGGCAACATCACCTACACCATCAGCATGGGCATCGCCCAACTCACCGACGAGCCTGAGAACTATATGCAATGGATGCAGAAGGCGGATGAGGCGCTTTATGCGGCCAAGGAGAGTGGCAGGAACAGAGTGGTAGTTGCTGAATAATCTCGAGGTTGGCGATTGGCGCTGGCAGAAGGGTGGGGTCTGACCCCAAATTATAGAGTCAGTTGATAGCGGGCGTAGCGCCCTTTGCTTTGGATGGGAGCGAGTACACCTTGGGCGACCAGGTTCTGAAGGTCGCGGGTAGCGGTGGCTTTCGAGCAACGGGTCAGGTTCTGGTACTTCTTTGCGTTAATTCCGTCTTCAAAACCTGGAGCATCGTGCCCGAGCATTTTGCGAATCAGCTTCAACTGCCTGTCATTCAGATCACGGTTGTTCAGCGAATCCCAGAAGCGTGCCTTTTTTACCACATACTGGATAACTTGGATGCTGCCGTCCAAAGCCTCAACAACCCGCTCACCAAACCAGTTCACCCAGGGCGTTATATCCAGCATCTCTTTTGAGGCTGAATTCAATTGCTGGTAGTAGGCTTTCCGCTGTTTACTTAGCACCGTCGCCAGACTCATCATCAACGGCTGCTCTAACATCTGCGAAACTGCCACATCGGCAATGGCACGCCCTACCCTGCCATTACCGTCTTCATACGGATGGATAGTTTCAAACCAGAGATGAGCAATCGCAGCACGGGCCACACCAGGCAACTCCAGCGAATCGTTGTTGAACCAATCCAGAAACACCCTCATTTCCGCCGGCACACGTTCCGATGGTGGAGCCTCGAAGTGAACGGTAGGATTGTGCACGGGGCCAGAAACAATCTGCATAGCATCAGAGTGCGTGCGCCACTGCCCAGCCACTGTTCGCGCATCCGAAAACGGGCTTGAACCGGCCTCAGGGAGAACCAACTTGTTCCAATGATGCAGCCGCTGCTCCGTTAGAACTTCACCATAAAGGTCCATCACCTCGAGAATGACAGCCGAGATACCCGCAGCGACCGGGTCGTGCACCGCAACCTTCTCATCCGGTTTCAGGAAATGATTCTTGATGGAACTGCGCACATCTTCGCGATTGAGCGCCTCACCCTCAATGGCACTGGTCTCAATGGCAGCACTCACCAGAAGATCCAGCCTTGCCTCGCTTCCGAGATCCTCCGGAACAACTGCCATCGCCCCCAGAATTCTCTGGGAGGCTGCCAGCGATTTCTGCGTCCAATATTCCGCTGCTGCATGATCAAAGCGAAAGTGCGGCCAGTCTTTCAGTTCCCAAGTATACATTGCGTGAGCCATTGAAATAGGTTTATCGGCTCATATTATAAGACTTACTGAGCCGAAGGAAGCGCTCTATCGGCTCAACAGCGCTTGGGGTCAGACCCCAGGACATTTCGGGTGGTCAAATGTCTTGGGGTCTGACCCCAAAAGTGATTTCGTGGCTGCTTGCGCGGAAGGTTTGGGACATGGTGGTGCCTACCTGAGTGAAGGCGGGTGTCTTGGTTGTGTACGAGTCTATCTGATCAGCAATCTCAGTGAGTTTTTGCGCCAATAACTCAAGATCTGTGCTTACCTCAGCCGTTGTCAGGCCACAGGATTGGCGGGCGAAGTTTTTCAAGTAACTCAAAGGCCACCATACCTTTCGGCCAGCCAGGGTAAGCGCGGGCACATCACGCTTCAGGTAGGGCGTGGTCGAAACAATGTCGTAGGTGGGTGCCAACCAACGTTCACCAAACGGCTCGCAATACAACAAGCCAAAGTTCTTCAGATGGGCATCTCCATTGCGTACGGCCCATGAGAGCAGTACAGACCTGAATAACCAGCGCAAGCCTTCACGGCGGTGTTGCGGGGAGAGAAATAGCGATAATGTTTTAGCCAGCTTCTCGTAACTACCAGAATATTTATCCTCAGGCAGCAATCCTTGCAGGACACAGGCATCTTCGAAACCCAACCAAGAGCCATCCGGCCGCCGGTCAAAACGAGACATGACGAACAACCGGCCATTATCAGAAAGATAGAAATCCGGTACCGGCAACCCGAACTCCCGAGCCACAGTCATGCAAAAGTACTCATTAGCTGCCAAGTGCGGGTAGTCGTCGCCCCAGGTCTTTACAATGTAGCCTTCGGTGCGAAGCGTCGATTTTTCAGAGATAGAGGCCGGCACCAAAACCTTCGGTTGCACACCGGAAACACCAGAACGAAGGGCGTACTTTTCAACGAGCTCCTCAAACAAAGAGTCGTCCTTAGCAGCCAGCAACCCGCCCAACGATTCGCCTTGGTGCTCATCACCCATCCCTGCAAAATCATCAGCCGTCACGACCACTCGACCAACCTGATGCCTACCCAGTGTTGCCAGCACCGTCAGATCCCCGGAGCCATAAAGCTTGGCGACATGCTTTCTGATGATGTCGCCCAAATAGCCCTCAGGCAGATTCTGGGCAAAGATCGGATGCACGCCATCGAAAGCATACGACGCCTCACTCACCGGCATGGTCACCGACACCGCAGACTGCTCGGGCACACCTTCGCGATACACAAACACCGATGGTTCCGGCCGCTCTGGCGAAGACAAGTCACCCACAACACTGCCAGATACCTCTACCCTTGCCCGGCGAACAGAAGTCATTCCAGCCCCCGTTCATTATCTCTCTGAAGGTCTTTTAACGTAGGCACCCCCCCCATAGCACGCACCGAAAACTCCAACCCCAGAACAGCAAGTACCCGCTCCAGTTTGGCATAACCCATTTCCGGAAGGTGCTGATTCTCCAGTTTCGACAGGGTTGTCCGGTCAACGCCCGCCATGTCAGCCAAAGCCTGCATGGATAAGCCTGCGCGTTTGCGCTCTTGTCTGATAAACGGACCGAGTTCGAGAAGGGTCATGTGGATATACTCTACATTTCGAGGAATACCTTATGGATTGTAGCGTATATTCACGATTTGGCGAGAGAAATGGGTGGCGCAAACCAAATCGGGCCGCTGATTCAGCGGCCCGATTCAATCAATCCTGCTGCCAGCTCTGAACAGCTTCCTTACCGTGCTTTTCACGCCACTCGTTCAGAGTCTTGTGATTACCGCCACGGGTTTTAACCACTTCACCGGTGTGCGGGTTCTTGTAGGTCTTCATCGGGCGCTTGGCGCGGGTACCGGTTGAAGCATCCGCTTTGGCGCCAGCAATCGAGGGGTCAATCGCCGCCAGAATCTGCAGAACATCCTTGGGAGATTTGTCATATTCCTTCATCAAAGCACGAACCTTGTTTTCAAATTCCAGTTCGCCTTTCAGTGCCTGGTCCTTCTCGAGCTGTTCCAGCTCAGCGGCCAGCTTTTCCATCAGCTGTTTCTTCTGGTAGTAATCGTTAATCTTTGCCATGGAAATAAAACCTTATTCGATGGGTTTTAATAAAACATTGAATATGACGAGAAGTCGCGACCAATCATAATAAACAATTCACAAATTGGCAAAATAAAACGCTTACAACCCATTAATAAAAAAGCCCAGCAACAATGCCAGGCTTTCAAAACTGGGGTCAGACCCCGATACATTTCATGCCATCAAATGTCTTGGGGTCTGACCCCAATTTTATAGGCGCAGGTCTGCATGCCCCAACGGCAACACACCTTTCAAATCAAACAACACACCGTTGCCATTGGTATAACCACGTAATTCATCCGCATTCAAAGCCGCGTATTCCCTGTGGGGAACGGCCAGTAAAACAGCATCATAATTTCCTTTCGCCGGCTCTGGTACCAATGAAATACCATATTCATGCTCTGCTTCGGCATTATCTGCCCAGCAATCGGTAACATCCACCTGGCAGCCATAATCCTGAAGCTCGCGCACCACATCAATTACACGGGTATTGCGCAAATCCGGGCAATTTTCTTTAAAGGTAAAGCCCATAATCAAAATACGGGAATTGGCAATCGTGTGGCCTTTTTTAATCATTGCCTTCACCAGGGCAGAAGCAGCATAAGGCCCCATATTGTCATTTACCCGACGGCCGGCCAGAATAATCTCCGGGTTGTAACCGATGGCCTGGGCTTTATGGGTCAGATAATACGGGTCTACCCCAATACAATGCCCGCCCACCAGGCCCGGTTTAAACGGCAGAAAGTTCCATTTAGTTCCGGCGGCGGCCAATACTTCATTGGTGTCAATCTTCAAACGAGCAAAGATCATCGACAACTCATTCATCAAGGCAATGTTCAAATCCCGCTGGGTGTTTTCAATCACCTTGGCAGCTTCCGCGACCTTAATGGAACTGGCCTTGTGGGTGCCGGCGGTGATGATATCCGCGTATAAGGCATCCACTTCCTCGGCAATTTCCGGCGTAGAGCCGGAGGTCACCTTCATAATCGTTGTTACCCGGTGCTCTTTATCGCCCGGGTTAATACGTTCGGGGCTGTAACCGGCGAAGAAATCCTGATTGAACACCAGGCCAGACAGCTTCTCCAGCACCGGCACACACACCTCTTCGGTGGCACCCGGGAACACCGTGGATTCGTAAATTACGATGTCGCCCTTCTTCAAAACCTTGCCCACACTCTCACTGGCCTTCACCAGCGGCGTCAGGTCCGGGCTTTTGTATTCATCAATCGGCGTAGGCACCGTCACAATATAGATCTGGCAATCGGCAATGCCCTCCAGCGAATCCGTAAACGACAAGTGCTTCGCGGCCGCCAACTCATCCGCAGACACCTCACGGGTAAAATCCACCCCATCTTTCAGCTCGGCAATGCGCTTGCTGTTGATATCAAAACCAACCACCTCGCGCTTCTCACCAAAAGCCGCTGCCAACGGCAAACCCACATAGCCAAGACCTACCACTGCGATCTTCTTCATGAATCCTCCAATTTTGGGGTCAGACCCCAAGACATTTTGATCGGTCAAATGTTCTGGGGTCTGACCCCATTATTTGATGTTCTGCTGATAGGCTTGATCAAGCTGCTGCTGAATAAGCCGGGTAGTTTCGGCGCTCACGCCCAGCGCCTTAGCCGTGGCAGAGAAACCGGCCAAGGCATCCAGTACCCGCTCTATTCCCTGCCTCGCCTGTTCCCAGCTGGCAAAGCCTGCCTCAGCGGCCAGCTTTTGCATGGCCTTCAACGGTGGTTTCTTGCCAAACCCGGCATAAGCCGTGCTGTGTTCGCCAAACCGGCCGGGGCTGAAGGTCACGTCATAGAACGGTGCAGGCTGCCAATCGCCATCATCACTTTGCAGAAACGCCCAGTTCTTGCTGTGATCGTCCTGGTTCACCGCGAACAAATTAAACACTGCGCGCAAGAACTGCAGCTGCGCCGCGTTAACGCCACGACATAACTGGCCACTGGCCTTGATCAAATCCTCGTAATCCAGACTGGGCGCCCGGAAATCCGCATCCAGCAAACCGCAGGCACTGTGCAGATGAACGCAACCGGGCACATCCTCTGGGCGCCACACCCGGTCAAATCGCTCAACCGCTAACCAGGCCCTGGCGCCCGATGCCTCGGGAGCCGGCAGCAACTGCCAGCGGGGAGGCTGCAATCCCGCGCGTTCTGCCAATGATAGATAAACCGCCTCACACAACCCTTCTTCATGGCCTAGTGGCAGATTGGCAGAGGTAAACTTAACCAGCCAGGCTTCATCACCAGCGATGGGCCGGGTGCGACACACGCCGTACTCCCCTTCAGCAAAATACAGTTGCGCCTTGGGCCGCGCACCTGCGGAGCTTCCGGCGGCAACCAGTTCGGCCAACACATCCGTCGTTTGCCCGTCGAATACGGCCTGCGCCTGAAGCCCAAGCTCTGCTGTTTCAATCAGCTTGTCATCCGCTACCGGCGCAAATTCCGCCACCGGCGTATAACTCAGTGCACCGGTGCCCGTAGCGCCCACAAAAGCCAGCCTGTCCATCGGCGTTACCTGAGCTGGCAGAATACCCTGCTGACGAAACACCCGGTCCATCAACAGTAACCCCCAGCCATCAGGCAGAGAATCCGCGAACACCCCCGGCAGCCCGCCATGGGGATCGCGGGGAGCCAGCTGCACCGTCGCATCCCACTTCAATGCAAAGGGCGACAACGGGCTGAACCTGGCCAGGTAATCTGCATCGTACTGAAAGAATACGCCTTGCCGGTTCTGCGCCAGGCCACCAACCAGGGCCCGCTGCCCATCGCTGAACGTGCGCCAAACCGCTAACTGGCGAACCGGGGCAAAGCTCACTGGGCAAGCACCTCATCCAGTGAACGCGGCATAGGCTTTTGCTCCGCGCTCGTCAAATCCTGAAACCGATGAAGATCATCCACGCACTGCCACAACAGTAAAAACTGCCGTAATGAAATCTGCCCCGTGGTTTCAAATTTCTTGATGGTCGGTGCCGGCACAGTACTGCGCTCCGCAAGCACCGCCCGCGACCACTTCAAGGCCTTCCGCCGCTCCTGCACGTACGCCGCCAAGGCAACCTGTACATCCCGCCCTGAAATCAGATTCACAGAGATACCTCCATATCCAAAAGCCAGTTAATTATATCAAATTGGATACAGTGGTATCTATTTTAAATTGGGGTCAGACCCCAAGACATTTTGATCGGTCAAATGTTCTGTGGTCTGACCCCAAATTTACAATTTCACGCCGCGCGGGTGGTTATGAGCGGCCAAGCACCACTCTCTTTGGCATCAAGAACCACAATCTCTACAATCGATCCATCTTCCGCATAGCTGATATGAGTGTTCCAGTCCTGGGAAACCTCTTTCGCAATCGCCTTATCGCTGAGATGGATTGTCAGAATATCTTCCGATTCATCATAAACGGTACGCATATCATTAACCCTCCCAGGAAAAATGGTGCATTACAGTTTTTACTACCAGCAAATCTTTTTCATGAACCACTGGTACACATAACAGATTGTCACAGCGTTCCTCAAAAAAATGAGCTATCCAGAACCGCTTACTATCTTTGAATCGAGTTTGCCCTTCTTCTATCAATAAAGACAACTCCCTCTCACTGATAGCACGTGACTGCATGCGCTGAGCAGCATGCCGAGTAATCTGCACTTCCTTGGCGAATCGTTTCGAATACATATCGAGTTTTCATCCTTGAACCAACATTTACCCAGGAATCAACACCGCAACCTCAGGCAGGCTATCACGCAACTTCCCCTGTAAAGCCCGCTTCGCCGCCTCATCCCCATGCACAATCCGAATCTCGCTGGGCGGTTGTGGAATGCCCTCCACAAAGCGCAGCAAATCCTCCTGCCCGGCGTGGGCGGAATAGCCGCCTACGGTGTGCACCTGGGCGCGGATGTCGTAGCGTTGGCCATCCAGCTCTACCCAACCGCCGCGGGGGCCGTAGGTCAGAATATTGCGGCCCGGAGTGCCTGCAGCCTGGTAACCCACAAACAACACATCGTTGCGGGCATCGCCCAGCATCGCTTTCAGATAATTTACCACCCTGCCGCCGGCGCACATACCGGAACCTGCGATCACCACGCAGGGGCGATGAGATTTGGCCAGGTATTCCACAGCATTGAGGTGGTCTTCGTGGGAATTGATGACGGTAAGCTGTTCGAAAGAAAGCGGGTGTCGGCCCGCCGCCACCAGGGCACGGGCTTCTTCATCCCAGAAGGGTTTGAGGTCTCGGTAGATTTTGGTGAACTCGGCGGCCAGGGGGGAATCGACGACGATTTCCAGATTGCTCCAGGTCAGAGACTCGCTACGGGGCCCGCTACGGGGTCTGTCCCCTTGGGGACTGACCCCAATGGCACCAGCTTTGGCGTTCGGCGCTGGCAGAAGGGTGGGGTCTGACCCCAAGGGGTCAGACCCCTTTGAAGCCTGCGGAATCTCTTTATCACCAAACTCCGCAATCAGCCCCTCAATCTCATACAACAACTCCTGAGTACGGCCAATACTGAACGCCGGTATCAACACCGTACCGCCGTCTTCCAACGCATGCTCCAGAACCGCCTTCAGCCGATAACGCCGCGTTTCCCGGTCTTCGTGGTTCTTATCGCCGTAAGTACTCTCAATCACCAGGCGATCAGCACGCTCCGGGGGCGCAGGCTCCGGCAGCAACGGGGAATGGGGCGCGCCGAGATCACCGCTGAACACAATACGCTCCGCCGCAATGCCAGACACTACATCACACTCCACATAAGCCGAACCCAGAATGTGCCCTGCCCTCTGCAGGCGCACCTTCAAACTCCCGACTTCCTCCTCAAACACCGAATGCCAGCGGCCATACGGCAGCGGCACCACCCTCGCCCGTATCAGCTCCAAAACCCGATTAATCAAAGCGCGATCCCGGGTAAAGCCAATCTTCAGGGCGTCTTCCAGGATTTCCGGGAGCATGATAGCGGAAGGTTCAGAGCAGATGATGGGGCCGTCAAAGCCGGCGGCAAGCAGGTAGGGAATGCGGCCCACGTGGTCGATGTGCACGTGGGTGACCACCAGTGCACGGATGTGGTCGATGGGGAAATCGATGGCGAGATCTTCGGCGGAGGAGCCTCGGGATTCTTCTTGGCCCTGGAACAGGCCGCAGTCTATGAGGATGCCTGGATGTAAGTTTGACGCTGGCAGAAGGGTGGGGGCTGACGCCGAGGGGGCAGCCCCCTTTGTAGCCTGCAACAATCGAAGCTCGTGGCACGAACCAGTTACGCCATTCACGGCGCCGTGGTGAAGGATTTGAATCATGGCAACATCCTTGTCGTCCTATCAATTACTTGGGAGGTTGAATCCAAGTCATTTTAAATGAAGCACTTTTCCACCGGTATCCGGTGCCGGCGAGATGGGCAGGTCAGTGTTGTTGCACCAAACAAGATCGGCAACATCACCATTCGGTTGGTATGCAGTTCGGCCTTCTTTCAACAGTTCCACTACAGCCCGGCAGTCAAACGCCTGGCTCGCTCGAGTAAACTTACTCAAAAGGTCTTCGACACTAGCCCAAGGCAAAGAAACCTCCCAGGCCATCATAATACGGGGATGTGAAGTACCTTGTGGATTATCACCAATAAGAAGCTCCTCATAGAGTTTCTCACCCGGGCGTAATCCCGTGAAAACAATTTCTATATCCCCTGCGGGGTTATCATCCGATTTTTCTTCCAACCCCATCAGATGAATCATCTTTCTTGCGAGATCAGCAATCTTGACCGGCTCTCCCATGTCCAACACAAACACCTCACCACCGCGACCCATGCTCCCCGCCTGCAATACCAGCTGACTCGCCTCCGGAATGGTCATGAAATAGCGAATGATATCCGGATGCGTTACTGTCACTGGCCCACCATCCCGAATCTGGTCTCTAAACAGAGGAACGACCGATCCTGATGATCCAAGCACATTACCAAAACGCACCATCGAAAACACAGTTTTGCTCTGGCGTTGAGACAAACCTTGCAGCACCAGCTCCGCCATTCGTTTGCTGGCACCCATCACGTTAGTAGGCCGCACAGCCTTATCGGTGGAGATCAGAACGAAACGCTCAACACCGGCAGAGATGGCAGCCTCTGCCGTATGCCAGGTACCGAATACATTATTCTGGATACCTTCAATAACATTGTGTTCAACCAGAGGCACATGTTTGTACGCCGCCGCATGATAGACAGCCTGAACGTCGAAGGCCTTCATAACTGCTTCGCACCGCCTGCGATGTGTCACACTGCCTAGAACCGCATGAACCGAAACATCCAGGCTCTCAACATCACTTATCGTGCGCAATTCCCTCTCAATGGCATACAGAGAAAACTCGGATTGCTCAAACAGCACGAGCACCCGGGGCTTGTGGCGCAAAATCTGGCGACACAGCTCAGAACCAATTGATCCACCCGCCCCGGTTACCATGACAGACTTTCCGTATAGGCTTTCGGAAACGATGGCCGCATCCGGGCGCATTGGGTCACGCCCAAGCAAATCTTCAATCTCCAAATCGCGTATATCGTTGATTCGTGCCTGCCCAGCTACCAGCTCCGACATCGAAGGGACGGTCTGGACAGGGATAGAAAGCCTCTCAAGCGCGGCGAGTAGTTCTTTTCGATTAACAGGTACCGAGTCCTCTAATGCGAGCAGCGCCCGTGAGGCATCCAACTCTCGTACTGCTTTCTCCAAATGCTCCACGGAGTAGACCGGCAACCCGCTGATTAAAGACCGGTGGTTGCTGCTAACCAACGAGACAAACCCCACAGGGCGGTATTCAACGCCTTGAGCCAATGCAGATGCCAACTGCATCCCTTTGGGCCCGGCGCCAACGATTAAAACTGTGTTCTTAGCCTTCTCTCTGGGCCGACGAACAATCGCACGCACGGTAAAGCGCGTACCCGCTACCAATAAAAAAGCAAACGCACCATAGATAACTGGCACTGAACGAGGGACCAACGCCTGGAACAGAAACCCAAAAACAATCAGAGCAACACTGGAAATGGCGACGCCCAGGATGATCGCCAGGAAGGCGTGCTCACTGAGGTACCGGATAACGGCCCGATACAATCCAAGCTTGATAAAAGCCCCAATCGTAACCAGTACCGTGGCAAGAGACACGAGAAGCTGTTTCTCATTGGGCATCCACGTGAATGTCTCGAACCGCAGCGCAAAAGCGCCCCAAATCGCGACAGCGAGCAGGAGTAAGTCAACAGCCACCGAAACCGAACGCTTAGCAGGACGCGACCACCCAAGTAAAGATTCAATAGCATTCGATTTCACCTTCTACTCCCCCGATCTCACGCGATCACCTGACCCTTTGCCAGTGACCGTTTGAACGATATAGCGGAAATAGTGCTTTAAATCCAAAGAGCGCAACATCGCGGCATCGGTTTCAGCCAGCAATTGCGGGGTCGACATATCAATACCGGTCACCTGCGCCAGCCCGGTAATGCCGGGCCGGGCCTCGAGCACTCCACGGCTCTCCCGCTCCTCAATAAGCTCGATCTGACTAAACAAACAGGGCCTCGGACCAACCAGACTCATTTCCCCTTTAAGAACATTCCAGAGTTGGGGCAACTCATCAAGTTTTGTCCGCCTGAGAAAACGGCCAATCGGCGTAATGGACGATGAATCTGCCAGATGACTGGCAACGGATTCAGTCTCCGGCACCATGGTGCGAAACTTTACCAAATTAAAGGCTTTTCTATTACGCCCAACCCGTTCCTGGATAAAAAGAGGTGATCCGGTATCAAAAAGCCCGATTACATACATAATTATCATTAGGGGAAAGCTTAAAATCAGGCCGATGGTGGCTATTGAAATATCCAGTATCCGCATCATTTCCGGCCCTTCCTAAGTCCAATTAGCCGAATTTCGTTCAGTGGATTCTCCTCATTCAGCCAGCCGAGCTCCCGAACTGCCTTTCCTGAATCAACCACCAGATCTCCGAAGAGCTGTTGATAAATTGACTTTCGGCCTAACAGCGCCAAACCTTGCCTCATCCATGAGACGGGCACTGGAAACAACCTTGCTCTTTGGCCCATCCCCTCCCGAAGCGCCATAACAAGCTCCCTCGTCGAAACTGGGTTTCGATCTGCTGCAACGTATATTTCATCCGCTGCCTCAACACGCTCTATACAAAGTTCAATAAGATCAACGAGACTTCTCAGTGAAACAAGGCTCCTTTTGTTGTTGGCCCAGCGCAAAGGCAAAGGCAATCCGCTGGCGCTGATCCTGACTAACTTGGAAAAATTTCCTGGCGCATCGTCAGCATAAACCAAGACTGGACGAATAATCGAAAAGCTTGTCCCTGTCCCAGATACAGCAGTTCTGAGGGCCTGCTCAGCCTGGAGTTTAGATTCTGCATAGTAGGCTCTGGGGGTGAGCGGACTTCTCTCAGAAAGCGGCTCAACCTCACTATGATCACCGTGAACTCCGATCGAACTCAAAAATAAAAATCGTTTGACGCCTTCTATGACTGAGGCCTCTGCAAGATGTTGCGTTGGCAGCACGTTGCAATCCGTGAATGCTTCCAAGGTCTGCCTGCTGCGCCCCCCTTTTCCATGGGCACGCGCCGCGAGGTGCGCTACGAAGTCCATTCCCTCAACCAACGCACGGTAATCGGTAGATCTCTCAATATCGCATTGAACGTAACAAACACCCTCAACTGGACGCTCAACTCTCGAGCGCACGACCGCCCGGACATAACATCCCTTTGCTACTAGGTGCTCGCAAAGTGCCCTTCCTATAAATCCCGATGCACCTGTGACGAGAACTCGCTTTGCGTCAACCATAGTTCAGTCGATGTCCGCTGTTTTAAGCAGTTCATCAAAATAAGAGATCGTCTTGATGAGGCCCTCCTTCAATTCAACCGTCGGATACCATTGAAGGTCAGATTTTGCCTGAGAAATATCAGGCTGCCTTTGCTTGGGATCGTCTTCCGGAAGCGGCTTGAAGATGAGCTTTGACTTGGATCCTGTCAATTCGATAACTTTTTCCGCAAGTTCTCGAATCGTGAATTCGTTCGGGTTACCCAGATTAACTGGGCCAGTCAATTCGTACGGCGAGTTCATTAACCGCACAAACCCCTCAATCAAATCATCCGAATAGCAGAAACTTCTTGTCTGCTGTCCCTCACCATAAATGGTGATGTCCTCACCCTTTAATGCTTGGACAACAAAGTTGCTCACGACCCTTCCATCATTCGGGTGCATTCTCGGGCCGTAGGTGTTGAAGATACGAGCTACCTTAATGGAAAGTGCGTGTTGGCGGTAATAATCAAAAAATAGAGTTTCTGCACAGCGCTTTCCCTCATCGTAACAGGAGCGAATGCCAATCGGGTTCACCTTTCCCCAATAGCTTTCCGGCTGGGGGTGCACTTCAGGGTCCCCATAAACCTCGCTGGTGGAAGCCTGAAAAATTCGAGCCCCCAGCCGTTTTGCAAGGCCAAGCATATTTATGGCGCCATGCACACTCGTTTTGGTGGTTTGAACCGGATCATGCTGGTAGTGGACGGGGGATGCGGGGCAAGCGAGATTATAGATCTGATCGACCTCAACATAGAGAGGAAACGTGACATCATGCCGCATTACTTCAAAGTACGGGTTACTCATCAAGTGCGCGATGTTCCTCTTACGGCCAGTAAAGAAATTATCCACGCACAGCACATCGTGCCCTTCAGAGAGCAAGCGTTCACAAAGGTGGGAGCCGAGAAAGCCTGCACCACCAGTAACCAGAATCCTCATGTCACATACCCTTTTTCAAAAACCGAAAATATAAACCACCCAATACGTGCGTAAGGGTATATGCTAAAGCTATTGTTCGGGAACGCCCTGGATACTCCCTATGAACCATCAAAACTTTCCGTGCCATCATTAGCTTTGAACCAGAAATCTGGCCTTCACTCTTTCGGTAAAAAAGCAATGGCGCTCTCAATTTAGTGCAATACCCGACTGTCTGAAGTAGCCTTAACCAACAATGATAATCCTCCACTGCCTTATAGGCGGGGTCTTCGCGGAAAGGAGTCCTGAGCAACAGCTCTCTGGCAGCCAGCACACTCGAAGTTGGAATCTGTGCTCTGATGGTCTGCTGTCGATACGAAACCCTATCGCTCAGACTCTCTGCCATGGGCTCGAATGCCAAACAGCCATCATCCGTAAAATCGGTCATCGCACTACATATAAAAGCAGTCTCAGTATCTTCAACTGCAGCGAGCTGTAAAGAAAGCTTGTTCGGGTGCCAGATGTCGTCAGAATCGAGAAAAGCCACCAAATCGGAGCGCGCCTCCTTGACCCCAACGTTCCTCGGACCTGCAGGCCCTCCAAAATTTTTGTCCAAAGAAATCAATCGAATTCTATCGTCCTTTTGGCACAAGGAATTAACTACCTCTCTGGTGTCGTCAGTTGAGCAATCATCCACCACAATAAGCTCCCAGTTCTGTTCGGATTGATTAAGAACTGAGCCAATAGTCGCGACAATATACTGACTAGCATTGAACGCTGGCATTACGATTGATACTTTCAATTGGCCACTGGTCATCCGGCCCGGTCTCCTCTCTGAAATTTTGCCCTCAAACCGTCGACCCAACGAAAGCCGAGGCGTCTATTGATCTTGATGGGAACTCCCAATCTTGCGGGCACGGGGTAGTCGGCCAATCGGCCCCAGTCGGCATTTTCTAGTGCACGGATGACCTCATCTTCACTTGACTCAGATTCGGCAACTTCCGGATCATCCGCGCGAATCCGGCCTTCTTTAAACATATTAATCAAGACTTCCGCACTAGCACCCTTAAAGTATTGATATTTCGTAGTTTCGACTGCCTTTACATACGGAACGAACTGCGGAAAACGATGTGATCGCACATACAAGAACCGGAGGGTCTTACGCCGAACCATCTCTGGATCGAGGTCCAGTGCACGGCAACTGGAAAGCAACTCTTCCCTTGACCGAAAAACGTGAACAAACCCAGCTTCCTGGTAAGTAGAGGGCCCCAAGCAAACCACCTGTTTGCCACAAGCACCGGCCTCAACAGAGGAGCTACCTCCATTGAGAACTACGATATCCGCCTGCTGTATCAAATCATAAGTGCTGGCTTTCTCCTCGCTCGGTATGCAGTAGACGCCTCGCTCAGCTGCCCACTGTGCATACAATTTGAGAGAACGATTCCCTGTCACACTTCCGATATTCTCTGCCCAATTAGGGTGGCATCGCAGCACCACCTGCCCCACATCAATATTGAATACCTCAAAGAAATCATCCAGCGCTTGTGTATTATCGACCCATGGTGTGCGCCACTCATCGTGACCAGCAAACTCATTCTTGCTACTTGGAAGCACCAGGACACGCTTACCCGAGGAGTTCAGAGGCCAGGGAGCCGGAACTGGATTTTTGTTGTATAAACGCCATTCCAGCGAATTTCTCTGCAGGAACCGTTCGCCAATCAGCTTACCTGCATAGGCAGCTTGAGCAGAGGTAAGAGGCTTGTCGTCAAATTCTCGTACTAGCTCCCCCAGCGCCGCCAAGGATAGACAATTACCGTTGGGTATCAACTGAACACCATCACCAAACCACGTTCGCTCGTGGGTGATGTAGGGCACACCAAGTTCTTCGCAGGCGAATGTAACAGCTCGGGGTAAATCCATTCGGCCGTTAAAACAGATTACACCTTCAATACCTTCATCAATAATCCACGTCCGAGCGCTTTCGTACACCTGAGCAATAGGCAAGGACAGCCTTTCCCGAATTTGCCGGACTGTAGGCTCCTCCCATTCGGACTCGGATTCAGTACGAGTCAATGTGGCAGAGCTGGACAAAGCGAGTGGCTCGAACCGTGCCAGGTCGACCGCAGGCGGATCCCGACGTATCGAGGTAATACCTTGGGATCGGTAACTTCTCACGCCTCCAATCATGCACTGAGCACACTCGCGCAAGCTCGACCTTCCGCGGAGCTCACGAATGTAACAAGAATCTAAAGCCGCATCGCATGTAAGAAAAACCACCTCATGGCCCTCGGCTTCCAAAAGCTGCGCGAGGAACTCAAGGTGCTCAACGTGCGGTCTGAATGAGAAAAGGTTAGCAAGACCTACTTTCATGAGTACCTATTAGTAAAAAGTGAAGCAATATTGGTTATACAAAAGTATGCGGTCCAAAGGAAAAGTCCAAGAACTGCGGTTATAACGAATCCAGGGATATTAGTAGGAAATATCAAGAAGGACAGAAACCAGAACGTAGCTGCGAATACTAGCACATAAGTTGCCAGATTCGCCTGGCCGAGACTCTGCATTTGCGTTAACACACCGGCAAACACCCCGAACGCCAGGGCAAAAGACACCATCCCCCAAAGCCCAAAATCATTCAACAGAGCACCTGGTGCGGGAATAAAGAAACCTTCGTAAGCAGTCTGAGGTTGATCTAAACCAACCCTGCTAAATACAAGCGAATAAAGCCCCTGTGGTGTTATCCAACCACCAGCCCATTCCGCCAGCACTATATCTTCAGTCATCCAGGTACCATGAGAGCCATACAAAAGTACCAGATGAAGATAATTTACAGCGTCCTTTCCGGCTCCCGATTGAATGCCAAAATCACATTCAAGCGCTGCATCTCTCGTTAAATGTCCACAAATGTTAAGGAAGTATGAAAATGAATCACTGTCACCAAACGCTTGGCTTCGAAAAGCAAAGAACAAACCAAATGCTATTAGTGAGATCAACGCAATTAATAACAAGCGGCTGTACTTGAGCGACAAGGGCCTATATGGCTTACCCAAAGTTCGGCGGGCAACAAAACTTCCAAGGCCAAATGTTAATGATAAAAGAATGGCGGTTCTCCCCCCCATCAGGACAGTGACTCCAATCAATTCAATAACAACGACAGTAATTATAAAAAAATGAGCTCCAAGCCTTCGCTCTTCCCAAAAAAGTATCGAACGAACAAGCGGAAACACATAACAATAAAGGAAAAAATTACCGAAGACGCTAAAAAACGAACTCTGATAGGAACCTTGGTTCAGCTGCGCTCGCCCCTTCGCAATACCCACAGAGAAATAATCGATCCCCCTTATAAAATAGCGATCGTAGAAGATCGCTCCAATGGCTAATGCCCCAAGAATTAAAAGGATATAATCCCATCGTATATCAGAGGATAAATAGGAGGTCGCTGATCGGACGGAGCTGCGCGGGATTGCAGCCGTTAACATTCCGAATCCGATGATGAAAGCAAGGGTCCAAACCTGCATTAGGCCCAGATATCCCCAGAAATAGCTTCCAAATACCCAACCGGAGTATAAGAAGGCGGCAATCACTGCAGGCAATGGCAAAAGCAGCCACGCCCAACCTACACGAGATACCATTTCAGCTCGCGTCAATAGTCATGAGACTGTGTCGCTCTGTTCTTTCAAGGCACATCGGACATGCTGAGCAAAGTACAATACAGTCACGCCGACAACGGCGAGGAACAGTGCCTGCAAGACTACCAATGCAATTCGAGTGGTTAGGCCCAGCCCTCTCTCTTCATTGCTCTGCCGGGCAATAACTCGGGTCTCAGCCGATCTCATTCCAGCCAGTTTTCCCTGCAAGGACACCAGCACCTCAAATAAACCGGAGCCGCGTCCATTCGAACTACCACTGCCCTCCATGAAAGACTTGATCGCCCGCTCAGCAGATTCAATTTGAGACTCCAGCATGTTCCGCTCATGACGTTCAAGAACCAACTGGCTTTCTTCCAGGCGCTCTATAATTGCCGAGTGCGTGCGCCTGATCTCATCGCTCTTCTTCACTGAACCGACCGAGGACAACTTGATATACCCGCCCTTGACCTCGGAGACAGTCACGCGAAACTTTAGCGCATAACCGTGATCCTTTCGGAGCTCTTGGCTGACATCAGGCAGCCATTGACTCTCCAGTGTTGCGATTAGTCCATCGGCAGGTTCCAACAATGAGCCCTCGCCATTCTGCGCGAGCTTGACCAGTGAAACATACTGGTACCGTGGTTCGATCGCCAACTGATAGCCGGCCCCAAGCAGCAGCACGAAAAGAAAGATGATCGCAAATAATCTACGACGACGAACCATCGCCGCAGTGAAATCTACCAGAAACGAATCAGATGACCGCATTACATCCTCAAGCTCAGTTTGAAATACAATTGACACCGAGACAGCGTTCAATCACTCAATAAGTCAAATGATACCGGGGAGTTCTTCGCCACGCTTGATCTGACTCGCCGTCCCACGACTTTATCTAGGTACTTGGGCGCGACTCCAAAACCCGGTCTAACACTACGGACTGAGGATTCGCGCACGATATCCCCTTGCTTAAGGTCTTCAACGAAATACAAAGACCGCCGAAATTGAGCGTTACCCTGTTCGCTGGATTTCCGTCCATAATCCACCTGCCCCAGCGCTTTCCATGCCGTCTTGCTATCCCGACACAAGTCAGAGAGATCTTCAGGCTCAAGCGAGAAACTGTCATCCGGCCCGCCGCCATTTCGGTCAAGAGTAAAATGCTTCTCAATCAAAGAAGCCCCAAGCACCACGCTCGCGATAGCCGTAGTATTATCCAGCGTGTGGTCCGACAACCCAGTAACCAAGCCAAATCTTTCGATCATGTCTGGAATGGTCCGCAAGTTGTAATCTTCCGCAGGCGCGGGATAACCGCTCACACAATGCAAGATCGCCAGCTCTTTACAGCCACCTTCACGTGCCGCAGCGATTGCCTCTTCAATTTCTTCAGCATCAGCCATACCGGTGGAGATAATCATCGGTTTGCCTGTGCTGGCGACATATCGAATCAACGGTAAATCCACCGCTTCGAAAGAAGCGATTTTGTATGCAGGCGCATTAAGATCCTCAAGCAGGTCCACCGCCGTCGTATCAAATGGCGAACTGAAAATTGGAATACCCAGCTTTTTGGCGTGATCAAAAAGCGGTTTATGCCACTCCCAAGGCATGTGGGCTTCCTCGTATAATTCGTAAAGGGTGCGCCCATCCCACAGCCCACCCTTAATGCGAAAATCATCAGCATCCGAATCCAGTGTGATCGTGTCGGGACGATACGTCTGGAGCTTGACCGCGTCTGCACCAGCCCGTGCCGCCTCCTCAATAATCTTCATGGCCGTTTCCAATCGGCCATTATGGTTAGCTGAAAGTTCCGCGATGATATAAGGGGGATGATTACGGGAAATCTCTCTTCCTGCGATCGAAATTACAGGGTCATTCATTCTGCGCACTCCTTAACTTTTTGCCGCCACTCATGACTCAATAGCCCAAAACACACCACGTCATGATAATGGGCACCATCAAAATGTTGTTCTCTAAGAATACCTTCCTGCGCAAAACCCAGCCGGCGATGGAAAGCGATCGACCTGTCGTTAAAACCTAACGCCTGACCGCATACTTTGTGCAAATGCAATTCCTCAAAGGCAAAGTTTAAAGCAGCCCTGCCCAGAGACCGGCCCGTACCTTTTGCGGCATCAGGGGCGAGATAGAACCCCCAGTCAGCAACCGAATCGCAACGCCCCCGCGCAATATTAACGAAACCCAATCCCCGCCCATTAACCTCATAAATCATCAGGTTCAAGGCAGGGTTATTGGCCGCTCTATCAAACCAAGCCATATGCTCGTCAAAACTTATCTCGTGCCTCGTATACATATAGCGGCGTACTTCAGGATGGTTGCGCCACCCAAGAACCATCTCCAGGTCATTCGCTTCCATCTGCCGGAGTTTGGCTGTGGTCACTGAACACCTCCGGATAACCTTAACATTGCGTCAACAACCAGGCTTGTACCTGTGCCGTCCGTCACGGCGGCAGCCTTATCAGCCATATCGACGAGTTCACCGGAAAGAGACAGCTTATCCACTAGGTCCGGCAGTGATTCTCCAAGCCCATCCGCACAACCAATAACTCGCGCAGCTCCCGCTTCATCAAGGGCGCGGGCACCACTCTCCTGATTGCCTGCCAGAACCACCAATATCGTAGGCAACCCCAGGCAACAACGTTCCCAAGAGGTGCTTCCCGCCGCGCCGATGCAAAGATCTGCCAGACACATTCGCTCAGCCATATCCGTCACATTCACGCTCACAGAAACCCTGAATGGCAACGTTTCCACCTGTTTGCGAACAGCATCCAAGGCGGGAGCAGACGCCCCCATGACAACGTCCAGCACCGCTTCATTCGGCAGCCGGCTTTGAGCTAACGCTTCCAACACTTGACCAGTAATATTATCGCGGTCAACACCACCTAAGGTGACCAGAATACGCTTCAGCGAGAATCCCTGCCGGCGTTCCAGACTTTGTGCCCGGAGTTCAGCGAATTCAGGCCTCAATAACGCATAGCGAGGACCGATCAGGCTGAGACATCCCTCCGGCACCCAATGAGCGTAGTCCCCGGATTGCCGGCCAAGATTCTGGTCGAGAAGTAGATGACAGCCATGCGGCCTGTCTGCCAGGTCATCAATAGCCATCACCTGGTTGGCAATAGATGCAACCCATCGTTCCCAGCGAACATCCAATGCGTAGTGATCAACCACCAACCACTCAAAGTGTTCGCCAGCCAGAACCCCCATAGTCTGCTCGGCATCTTGCTGCCAGGAAACGCCCAACCAGTCAGCATGTGCCAGCGGAGCATCATCTTTCAGGTCCGGCACAACAGGCACTGGCAGGCTCAGCGATCGCACCTCAAATCCCTTTTGCGCGATCAATTCTACGAGGTTGCCGGGGTGGTCCCGGCAAACAAAAGTACAGGTGTGGCCCCTAAGCCTCAGTGCATCGGCCAGCGTGAGGCATCTCATCACATGGCCAGTGCCTATCTGAATTGAGGCATCAGCCCGGAAAGCAACACGCATTATTCTGCTCCCTGCGCCTGCATCGCCCTAAACAGCCACTCTGCACGCGCCCAATCCTCAAGGGTATCTATATCCTGTACCCGATGCCTCGGTAGCCTTACCGGAACTGCGTGTTCCGAGAATATCCCCAGTTCACCTTGCCAGGCCTGCGCAGTACCCCAATAAAACTGACCGGCATCATGCCAAGCCTCCTCCAGATCCTGAGACCGGGTCTGGAAGTGTTCCGGGTTGAACATAGCCACACGTCCAGCCGCGGTTATCCGCAGCGCCCGCTGAATCGGGAACGCGTAACTTGTTACCGAAAAAGCATAATTACACCCTTCGCCATAGAGTAAGTCGCGGCCACGTATCAAATCTTCAGGAGAGACGAAAGGAGCCGTAGCGTACAGGCAACATGCCGCTGATACCGGAGTACCATTATCGTCCAACCATTCAACCGCATGCCGGATAACGGGTATGGTTCCGGTGTAGTCGTCCGAGAGTTGGGCCGGGCGCATGAAGGGGGTTTCAGCCCCCCATTGCCGTGCAACCGCAGCAATTTCTTCGTCATCCGTAGAAACGATAACCCGGTCAAAACACTCGCTTTCCAGCGCGGCCTCAATGGGCCAAGCAATCATCGGCTTACCGCAGAACTCTTTGATGTTTTTACGTGGAATGCGCTTACTGCCCCCACGGGCGGGGATAATGGCAACCGTGCTCATCCTCACACCTCTGCCAGTGCCTTGCGGAGCGCCGCAACCACTTCACTCTGCTGGTCATCGGTCAGGCCCTGGAACATCGGCAGGCTGATAGCCTCCCGGTAGTAGGCCATGGATTGGGGGAAGTCGTCAGCCTGAAACCCCATCGCTGTATAGAAAGGCTGCGTGTGCACCGGAATGTAATGCAGGTTTACGCCTATGCCCTGTGCCCGTAAAGATTCAAACACCTCTCTATGAGTTCTGGAAATACTGTCCAGCTTCAGGCGAATAACGTAAAGGTGCAGGCCGGAATAGCTGTCCGGGTGCTGCCAGGGCAGCACGATAGGAAAATCCGCCAGCAGCTGGTTATACCGTTCTGCCAACTCGTGCCTGCGGGCCACAAAGGCATCCAGCCGTTGCATCTGGCTTACACCCAGCGCCGCCTGCAATTCGGTCATCCGGTAATTGAAGCCCAGATCCACTTGCTGATAATACCAGGGCCCGTCAGGTTCATGGGTCATCAAGGCTGGGTCTCGGGTAATGCCGTGGCTGCGCAACAGGTTCATCTTTTCCGCTAACTTAGCATCGTTGGTTACCGCCATACCGCCCTCGGCCGTCGTCACAATCTTGACCGGGTGGAAGCTGAACACAGTGATATCGCTGTAACGGCAGTTGCCGATGAACTCGTCCTGATATTTGCCGCCAATCGCATGGGATGCGTCTTCAATCAATCTGAAGCCATACTCCTTTGCAAGGGCGCCAATCGCTTCCATATTACACGGCTGGCCACACAAGTGAACCGCTACCACCACTTTTGGCAAACGGCCTTCCTGCTTTGCCTGCTCAAGTTTTTTCTTCAACGCAACCGGGCACAGGTTGTAAGTTTGTGGGTCGATATCCACAAAATCTACCCTGGCACCGCAATACAACCCGCAGTTTGCGGAGGCCACAAAGGTAACAGGCGTGGTCCATAACCAGTCGCCCTCCCCCAGGCCCAATGCCAGGCAGGCAATGTGCAAAGCAGAGGTGGCGCTGTTCCCTGCCAAGGCATGGTTAGCTCCCACATGGTTTGCCACGGCCTGTTCAAATTTAGGCACCATCGGGCCCTGAGTCAGGAAGTCTGACTTCAGCACATCCAGTACCGCATCGATATCTGCCTGGTTAATGTCCTGCTTACCGTAGGGAATCATGGTCAGATCTTGCCAATTTCGCTGTTGTGGCGGTCGATCCAGGCTTGCAGTTCTTCGTCCTTCATCCATTCGGTGTTGTTATCGCTGGCGTACACAAAGCCCTCGGGCACCGGCTTGCCATCTTTGATGCGATCTTTACAGGTTCCCCAGTCATTGATGTTGGGCAGAATCTTGAAGTGCTCGGGGTACTCGTAGGTGAAGTATGAATCCTCGGCGCCAATCATCTGCTCATGCAGTTTTTCACCCGGGCGGATCCCCACCACTTCCTGCTTGGCTTCTGGTGCCACAACGCGAGCCAGATCGGTCACCTTCATCGAAGGAATCTTCTTCACATAGATCTCGCCACCCACCATGTCCTCAAAAGCATGCCATACCAGCTCCACACCTTGCTCCAGGCTGATCATGAACCGAGTCATGCGCGGGTCTGTGATCGGCAGCACGCCATTCTCTTTGATAGACATAAAGAACGGGATAACCGAGCCCCGGGAGCCCATCACGTTGCCGTACCGAACGACTGAGAACTTGGTTTGGTGGCCACCGGCGTAGGAGTTGCCAGCCACAAACAGCTTGTCGGACGCCAGCTTGGTGGCACCGTAAAGGTTGATGGGGCTGCTGGCTTTATCGGTAGAAAGGGCAACCACGCCTTTAATGCCTTTATCAATGGCGGCATCGATCAGGTTCATGGCACCGTGGATGTTGGTTTTTACGCATTCGAACGGGTTGTACTCGGCCGTGGGTACAATTTTGGTGGCCGCAGCGTGCACCACGTAATCCACACCATCCAACGCCCGGTATAGGCGGTCTCTGTCGCGCACATCGCCAATGAAGAAGCGCAGGCGGTCATCGCCCTGAAACAGCTTGGCCATCTCCCACTGTTTCATTTCATCCCGGGAAAAGACAATGATTTTCTTGGGGTTGTACTTTTCCAGGGTCATTGGAATGAATTTGTGGCCAAAAGACCCAGTGCCACCAGTGACCAGGATGGTTTTACCTTGCAACATAAGCCCTCAATATCCTCAGTAGTTCAACGTAGAGTATGAGTGATTCCAATGGCCCGGAACACCCGCGCGCATGAAACCTGTTTAATTATTCCGATTGCCAACGACGCGCCTCCGAAAGCCAGTATCACAGCCCACACGGGACTGAACGCACCGAATAGAAACACCAGCATCAAAAACACCAAAAGGCCGGTAAAATGAGCCACAATGATTGGCTTATCGCGAGACACCGCATAAAGGTTGTAATGTGGAACCATCCCCACTACGAAAATCCCCATTGCAATCAGTATCCCGACAAACAAAGGCCAATGATCAAAGTAGATCGGGTTAGGTAAAAGCATAAACAGAAAGGGCCCCACCAGCGCACCGCCCGCCACCAATACCAAAGACCAGATCAGCGTATGCTTCCTGAGGGTCGCTCTTGCAACCAAAAAACCGGCTTGATCGCCGCTATTGTGCGCAGCAATCATTCTGGGGTAGAGAAAGGCGAACACCCCGGCGTCCATAAACGTCAGAACCGTGCCGGCCATGCCCATAAAAAGACTGTACACCCCCAACAAGTCGGGGCCATTCAGCGCCTCAAACGCGTAGCGGTCTATTGTCATAATCCCGCGCAGAGCAAGGGTTGCCATCAGCAAGGGAAAAGCAACCAGCACACCGCGCTTCACCCAGGCAAGATCTATCGAGAGGTTACTTTTACGCCATTCTATTGATCGCAGAAGAAATCCGCCCATCAAAACACTGAGCGCCGAACCAGTGGCCCAAAACAGCAACAACAACTCAAGCGACCGGTAAGACTCGAAAAAAATCATGCAGAGAACAAAGGCCAGAGACCATATGCCCTGCCTGAAAAACACCATCACAGAAGCAAAAAGCGGGCGCCCCATCGCAATGGCAAGGCGTGATATTTCCTGGGCCAGGTGTTCTGAGACAATCAGCAATAGAACCCAACCAGCAACCCACCAGGGAAGCAGGCCAAACACAAACAGCAACAGGGAGACAGGCAAAACCAGCGCATAGAGGGCCCCGAAAAACACCCCCTGCGACACCAATAAACGACCCCACTCAGCTTTTGGCCGACCGAGCAGATCTCTGGTGCTAAAGGTATAAAAGTCAAACCCCACGAAATACAACGCATAGCTGACCGTAACCACAATCAGCCCATACAGCCCCACTTCTGAGGGGGGAAGATAAACGGCCAGAATGAAAATCAGCACGAACCGAATGGCCAAAGTTAACGCTCGAATTCCAACATTCAATAGATTGGGGTTGTTCAACAAACTCATTACCTGCAGCGGCATAGTGAATCTGGCAACCTGATTTCGCATGCGTGATGACTCACATAAAAACCAGGTGAATCGGAGTAATCCGGCAATCGGCATTCAGACCACCACAGTCGGGAGACTGGCAAGACCAACCCTTTCATACAGAATGCTGTTGATAAACCGGAAAAATTTTGCGCCAATTGGGAGGGGAATTCAGTTACCGGGAGTAAAGACTGTGTCAGGGATTTGAAGAGTAGAGTTGATCGATCCGGACTGGAGCAACCAAAAAACCTAGTGCTGATGAGTAACCTTCTTCCTGAACAAAACCAACAACCGCCAAACATGGCTCAAAGACCAATCATAAAGCGCAAACACACCCAAAAATGTCGTAAACATTACCCACTCGGGCACATTGAAAAACTCCCCCGCCAAGCCAATCCCTGCGCAAACCAGAGCTATCAACGTAATCATCAGTAAGGCTTCGCGGTCAGAAAAACCGGCGCGCATGAAAATGTGGTGCAGGTGCTCTCTGTCTGGCTTCATCAAAGACTGCCCTTTGCGAGCACGGCGCACCATAATCGCCACCATATCGATCAGCGGAATGGCGATGATCCACAAGGCTGTAACCGGGCGCATACCTGCCTGCTCTGGCTGCGTTGCGTTCACCAGCAACCATACCACTGAAAAACCGATGAACATAGAGCCCGCGTCGCCCATGAAAACCCTGTAGCGGAACGGTGGAATGCGCAGGTTCGCCATCAAGTAAGGAAGCAGCGCGCACGCAATTCCAACCGCCAGAGCCAGTGCTGGACCTGCCTCTGGCGCAAAAGCGAACAACACAATCAAAGAAAGCAGCGTCACCAGAGACAGACTGCCCGCCAAGCCATCAATGCCGTCCACCATATTGAATGCATTGGTGGCCCCAATCACTGCAGCAATGGTTACCAGAGGCCCCAAAAAACCCAGGTCAATAACGCCCAGATTAAACAAGTCACCAAATGCCGTAAGCGACACCCCGGAGCCATACACCAGGAGGGCTCCCAGCCCAACCTGCACCGCCAGACGGAACTTGGCGGGCAAGTCACGAGCATCGTCTACCGCACCCACCACCACAAGCACCGTTGCGCACAGCAAAAACAGCCCATGCTCGCTGACCAGCGGCATGCCAATCAACCAGGCCACGCACAAACCAATAAACGCACTCAATCCGCCAATCAGCGGCACAACGCCCTTATGGTGCTTGCGGTGATCAGGGGCATCCAGCAACTGCACCCAATAGGCCACAGGGCGGAGAAACCAGAGGGAGATCAGAGCGAAAAGACCTGCCATCAGGCCCGTGGAGCTTGCCGCTTCCATGTGAATACCCATTAAAAATCCGAATTGGGGATGATGAAAACACAGTGATAGTAAAGAAAAAAACACCTGTGACTATACGATAAAGAGTCTATATAAAATTTGCCGGTATACAAATCCAACTTTAAATCATTTAACGAGGTTTTACGGGCGGCATAGTGCCAGCGTCAATCACAGCCGCTGAAATCGCCACACTTTCGTTATGAGGCGCCGCCAACACCACCGAACCTATTTGCCCTGCTCCGGCTCAGCGCACCCCCCAAAAAAGCAACGGAGAGAGGCGGGCCCGGGTACCCGAGTCCAATAACAGCGATTTCCGGGGGGATTACCATCCCAAGGGGCAAGCCCTCTTTGTAGCGGTCAGGACTGACGGGGCAAGCAATCCAGGTAAGCCTTAACCACCACATCCTCACTAAACTGCGCTTCCATCCTCTGCCGGGCTGCATTGCCGGCTTTCTGGCGTTCCTCTACATCCATAGCTACCACCCGTATCATCTGCTGCGCCAGAGACTGAGCACTGCGTACCTCACACAACCAACCGGTCACTTCCGGCTCTATGGCATGGCGGCAACCTGGCACATCTGTCACGATGGCCGGGCGGCCCATGGCGGCGGCTTCCAGAACGGTGCGGGGCATGCCTTCGCGATAAGAGGGCAACACTAACACATGGGCCTGCGCTATAAAGGGCCGCACATCATCCGTTTCACCCAGATAGTCCAGCACACCGGCCTTCTGCCACTGTTCAACTTCTTCCCGGGTAATGGCCGTTCGGTTACTCGCCCCCAACTGGCCCAGCAACCAACAGCGGGCGGGCATGCCGCGGGCTTTAAGCAACCCAGCGGCTTCGGCGTATTCCCGCACGCCTTTATCCCCCAGCAAGCGGGCAATCATTAAAAACGTGACCGGAGGGGCCTCAGGCAAGGGTGAAAATGCGAAGCGCTGAAGGTCCACGCCCGAGCCCGGCAGCAAGGTTACGGGCGTATCCCCCAACAAGCCCGCGTTGCGGAACACGGCCAGATCTTCCTCATTCTGGAAAAACAACCGCTGGGCCCGACGGTTCACCAGGCCATACACCTGCCGTACCCGGCGGAATAACCAGGAGTCATGGATAAACGCCGTACCCAGGCCCGAGATATTGTTCGCGAACGGAATACCCCGCAGGGCGCACACCAGCCCCCCGTATATGTTCATCTTCACGGTAAAGTTGAATACATAAGCCGGTGCCAGCCGGCGCAAAGAGCGGTGAATAAACACCAGGCTGCGCAACTCCCGCAATGGCCCAATGCTTTTACCTTCCAGCGGCAACGCAATATGCTGCGCCCCCAACTCGTTCACCAGGCGCGCGCTGTAATCATCCAGCGGCGAGATACACAGCACTCGCCACCCTTGCTGAACCAGGGCAGTAATGGTGCTGCGACGGAAATTGTACAAATACCAGGACGTATTAGAGGTAAGAACAACGGTAGAGGACAAATCAAGAACTCAAGATAAGGAGGAATCACCACCCGAAGGCACACGCCTGCGGCCAACCCGCCAATGGGCCGGAGCGAAAGGTTTGAACACAGAGCGAACGTGGCAGTCTGCACACACAAACAGCACGAAAATAACAATGAACGGATAACGATAACGGGCTGCCGTGCCGTAGTTGAACACCACCAGGCCATAAATGGACAAGGCAAAGGCCATAAACAACAGCCAGAAAATCAGTTTCTTTGGTACCCGGCGCCAGGCGGCGCGAACAATCAACACCAATAGGCCGAACACCACCAGGTTCTCTGCCGCCTGAATAAGCTGCAGCAAGCCGGCCGCCTCCCAGGGGAATGGCTTCAGCAGGAAATACACCCCACTGGTCAGCCCCTCAGCCACAAACTCCCCGGGGCCCTCAATCAGCTTTAGCTGATCTCGATCGCCGCCATCTTCCCTATACATTGCAGACCGGAACAGATTTATTAGTGGCAGCGCCACGGGCGAAACCGCCACAAGGGCAACCAACCCCACCACCATGGTCAAAATGCCCCGCCCAACCGACACACCGGTGTGGCGAATACCAAACAGCAGATAAACCACCAGGATGGGCGCCAGAATAAAAAAGTTCTGGAACTTGATCGCGTACAAGGGCACGAACACCGCCAACATCGGCAACCACCGCCCCTCCCGAGCGAACTGCACCGCCATCACCATAAACACGAAAATGAAGGTGTCTCGCAGCGAAAGGCCCGTATACAGCGCCATACTAGGGTAAAGAAGGAAAAACCACATAGAAACGGGCATGAACACCCGCTTGTTATACAGCCAGAAAAACAGAGCCGTCCAAAACAGTGTGTTAAAAAAACCCAGACTGATAGGCGATACCGCCAGAGGCATAGGCATTAACGCAAACAGCGCCGCTGCCTGCTCTACGTTACCTCCATATAATAGAGACTCCAGCAGCGGCAATTCGCCTGCACGAATTGCATTGAACTGCCGCCAGTACCGGAACTGATCCCCCAGATAACCCGTAGGAAACAAAAACTCGTTCAAGAAAAAGGGCACCAGACAATGCAATAGCAAAACCAGCTGCACAGCAGGTTTAATACGAAAGGCTTTACAGCCAAACAAAACGAAGAGCACACAGATAAAAAAGTTGGGGAGGTCGTAAAAACGCATTCCCGCAAACCCAGATGACATTACCCAATTCAGGTCTGTCAATTGCCAAGCCCCCAGTGCCGGAACCACGCTAAAAGCTGGAGAACAATCCATAACTGCTGTGCAAAGTGACCTTCGTTAGCCACATGAGCGGACCACATTTTTTTAACAGCGCCAGCGTCGAGTTGCGGCACCTGATTTATATTACTTTCGGCCAGTAAATCCTCCGCCCATTCCCTCAAGGGCCCGCGCAACCAGTCATCCAGCGGAATCGCAAACCCCATCTTGGGCCGCTCAATCAGCTCCCGCGGCACATGGCGATAGAGTATCTGGCGCAAAGCCCACTTGCCCTCACCATTACGTACCCGCATATCCAGTGGCAACTGCCAGGCCGCTGCAAAAACGGCCGGATCAAGGAATGGCGCTCTGACCTCAAGGCTGCTGGCCATGCTGGCACGATCCACTTTCAACAGCACGTCGTCCACCATGAAGTTGAGCGTATCCATCAACATCATCCATTCCACCTGATCAAATCCTGCGAGGGCAGGATACAAATCCTCGACGGGATTTCCAGATCGATAGTCAGGCCGTAGTAACTGTTCAGGGTGGCGATTCATCGAGGCCAGGCCACCATAAAGAGCCCGGTCCGAGCTGCAAGCTAGCACATCTGCCAACTTATAGAGCTTTTCGCCAAAGGTACGAATCTGATACCTGGAGGGTAAAACCTTGCTACCTAGGTACATCAAACGATCGTATCCAGCCGAAGGCACAAGTTTAAGCATGCGCCCCAGCGCTTGCCGCATTGGCAGAGGCATTCGGCTCAGTTTGCCCCAAACTCTGGGAACCCAGACATAACGGTTATAGCCACCAAACAGCTCATCGCCGGCATCGCCACTCAAGGCAACCGTCACATGCTGCCGGGTAAGCGAGGATATCAGGCAGGTGGGTAACTGGGATGAATCAGCAAACGGTTCATCGTATAACTCAGGCAACTTTGGAACGAGGTCCAATGCCATCTCCGAAGTAGCCCGGAGAGTTGTATGCTCCGTTCCAAGATGGGCCGCAACCGCAGCCGCATGCTCAGACTCATCATACCGAGGGTCATCAAATCCAACTGAAAAGGTTCGGATCTTTTGGCTGCTCTGGCTTTGCATCAGCGCCACAATGAGCGAGCTGTCTACACCACCGGAAAGAAAGGCACCAAGTGGCACATCCGCCGCCATCTGCTGGCGAACCGAGGCAACCAGCGCCTGCTCGACGTTGGCCAGTGCCAATTCAGGATTATTGTTGCGGCCCTCCAGCGCAGTGCGCGCCGCCTCAACGGGAGGCCACCACTGCACTACCCCAGGCAGCACCCCGTTACGGGCATCCGAAACCGAAACTTTCAGTAAACAGCCTGCCGGAAGCTTGAACACATCCTTGAAGATGCTCTCCTGCCCGCTAACGCAACCATAGCGGAGGTAGTTCTCTAACACACTGGGCTCGACCTCTCCCCTCCATCCTGGTGCCCGCTGAAGCGCTTTAAGCTCAGAACCAAATACCAGGTCACCCGCCACCAAGCCATAATAGAGAGGCTTTTCCCCGAATCGATCCCGAGCCAAGGTAAGCGCTTGCTCTTCGCGATCCCACAAGGCAATGGCAAACATACCGGTTGCCATTTCAAGGGTTTTCTCAACACCCCATACAGTGAACGCACAAAGCAACGTTTCGGTGTCTGAGTGTCCTTTCCAGCCTGTGGATGCCTTGCCGGAAGATTTCAGTTCCCGGCGAAGCGCATTGTGGTTGTAGATCTCTCCGTTAAACACCACCACAAAGCGCCCACAATCCGAAAGCATGGGCTGATGACCTGCGGGCGATAAATCCACAATCGAAAGGCGCCGATGCCCCAACCCAAGACCAACCGAAGGCTCTTCCCAAGCTCCCGAATCGTCCGGACCGCGATGGGTAATAGCATCGGCCATCTGTTCCAGCGCCGGCTTGAGAGGTTGGCTGCCAGGAACGCCCCTGAAAATCCCAGTAATCCCGCACATAATTCAGGAATTACCCCGCTGCGCGGCTCTGCGGAGAATACCGGCCAACACCGGAGCCTGTACCTGCAGAGAATATTTCTGCTCCACGGCTTTCCGGCCAGCCATACCAAGCTCGGACTGCCGCGGCCTGGACCTCAGAATTCCTGTCAAAGCCTCAGCCCATTCAGTTACCGATTCAGCCAGTTGGCCACAATGGTTTTCATTCACAATCTCGACATTTACCCCAACCGGCGAAGCCACCACGGGAACACCACAGGCCATATACTGAATCAACTTGTAACCACATTTACCCTTTTCCCACGGGCCATCTTCAAGTGGCATCATGCCGACATTCATCTGGGCAACGAGGGCTGCTTCGGATTCTTCAGTCCACCGCACAACATCTACCGGAATCCCTGGCAATTGCTCCCGCACACTGTCTGTAGCTCCAACCAGAAGCAAACAAGCCCCCGTTTCATCACAGACCCTCTTCAGAGCATCTCGAATATCGACGATATAACGCTGGGTGGAGGGTGAACCAATCCAGCCAATTACCGGCTTCTTTCTTTGGTCAGGCTTCACACTCTGATAACGCTCGCGATCTACCACGGTGGGAATTCGTTCAATACGACGCGCACCGGCCTTTCGTGCGCGTAAAGCAAGATATTCGTTACCCGCAACGACACAGGCAGCATTGCGCATCACCGCATCAATTTTCTTTCCCAGAAATGCCCTAATTAGCCAGCTCCCAGAACGGTCATAGTTATGGAAAACCGCATCATCGTAATCAACAACGTAGGGCTTGCCTAGCAATCTCAGCAGTCGCTCAGCAAAGGCTGGGAGATAAGGAAATACTTCATACTCAACCCACAACACGTCATACCGAAAGACCGTCAGCAAAACGAAAAACCGCTTCAAGTACGACATTAGAGAGCGCGACTTCGAGCGTCGCCCTCTCGCGTAGAGTTCTGTGAGGTATTCGTCATCAAACAAACTACTGACCGTAACCTCAATACCCTCGCCTCCCAAAGCAGGAAGGTATTGCAGAGAGCGCAACCGGGAACTGGCCCCCATGCGTGGGTACTTCGATAACAGAAGTACCTTCATTTTAGAATATCCCGGTAAAGCTCTCGGTAGGCCTCAATACCCGCCTCAAGAGAGAACACTTCCTCAGCAGCCATGCGGCACCGCTGCGCAAGCTCAGGGTCTTTCCTAAGCTCATTCAACCGCTGAAGTCCCAACTTCATGGATTCAGAAGAGCCATCCTCAACCAATACACCCACGTTGTAGTGCTCAATAGTGCGCGCCACGTCACCTACTCCGGAGTTCGCAACGACCGGCAATCCACAACCCAGAATCTCGCCCATACGGGTAGGCGAGCTCCCAAGCTTGCTCAATCCCTGGCTAAAAAACATTGCTGAAACCGTATGGCCCTGAACGGCTGAATGCACCTGCTGTGGAGGAAGGCCGAACACACGAAGGCGCTGCTGGAAGTCTTCATTGCCCCCCAAGCGCAACCGCACTTCGTCGGATGCATCACGGGTAATAACTTCAAAGCAGGCTTCGGGGTCCTGGGCGGCAACCTGCTGAAAAAACTCAGCCAGCCAATCCAAGTGGAACCAGCCGCTCAACACGGTTCCAACACAGCTGTAAGTAGCTGCGCCACCTCCATCTGTGCTGGCGGGAACGAAACGATCTAAATCAGCACAGGTAGGAATCACCCTTATAACCTGGCCTTTCAGCTCGTCAGGGTAGGTTTCCTGAAGATAGCCAACAGCTGCATGCGTTAGCGAAACCACCGCCGCTGCGTTCTTCAAACAGGAACGCTCAACCCAAGCAATCGCTTTGTGCATGAGCGAGCCTCGCTTCAAGCGACCAGCAGTGATCAATTCCTCTGGCCACAGCGCCCTCATATCGAAGATGAAGGGTGTACCGGTCAGCTTATTAACAAGCAAGGCAACAGCAGCGGGAATGTAGGAGCGCGCGTGAATCAGTTCGGCGTTGCCCTTACGAACTTCCCGAAGGCACAAGAACAGAAAAACAATCATACTCCAGGCAGGAGCAATCACCTTGGGGCGATAGCGGAATTTCTGCGGGAGCCAACGGATTCCATGCCTTTCGCAATCGTTCTGCACGCTGCCGAAAGCTTGCTGGTCTGCGCGATCCTCTGGCTTCTCGAAACTAATCAGAGAGACTTGGTGGTTTTTTGATAAACCTTTTAGGTAGGAGAGAACCTGGCTTTGGCCGAGGGGCTCCAGCATTCCATTGCGGGTGATATAAAGCACCGTACTTTTCTTCAAGTAAACCTCAGTCAAAATATTAAAAGTCGTAACCTAACGCACGAATATCCCGCTGATATATATCGCCAACGATATCGACCATTTCAGCCGTAAAGGCTTTGCGGTAATCCTGGCCCGTGCCTGCCCGCAACTGAGGGAGCGATAGATCCCTTAGCCCCAATCGATCGCAAACATTCTGAAAATCTGCATCCAGCGATTCGAAACGGCCAATAAAATCCATCCCCCCCCCCCCCGTCCAGGGATCGAGATCCAGTCCATCTGATCCCGGAAATGCGCATATCTCTTTACCTCACGGAGGTAACGGGGGTCACGCAAACGCAATATAAATTCCTCGAACGTAGGTACATCCGACAGGTAATGCGTAGCCCAAGTCCAGTCTACGAATTTATCGCCCTTGCCAACGACACG
>NZ_LOCO01000034.1:0-33911 GCF_001574445.1 Marinobacter excellens LAMA 842 | reverse complement strand
CTTCAAGCCACTACCGCAACTGCACGGGTCGTTACGAGACGGCGTTTTCGTGGTGACGACCGTCGCAACCTTGTTCACAAGTACCGTCAGCTCGGCGATGGATTCAACCGCACCCTCGCGGTCGTCTACCGTAATGTTGGCGTGTAGCCCGGCCTCGGCCACCTGGGCTTCGATCTCTTGCTTGCGTGCCTCACTGGTGACCACCAGCGTTAGCGGAAATTTCTTGCTGCCGCTTTTCTGACTGGCCTTGGTCTTGAACCCGCCGTAATCGGTGTGATGCTGACGAGCATCCTGCCGGCCTTTATAAAAGAACTTGTCTGACATGCTGATATCCTGGTGAACGGAAGATAGCCAGAAGCCAGTACAACGCCTGCAGCCGCTGGGCGGAGACGTTTTAGCACGCTTGTGGCGTCGAATATATAGGCAGAAGCGGAAGTCACTCCGTTAAAGCAGCAAATCCAGTAAGGAAGACTGGCAGACCATCTGTGCACGCATCAACTCAAGAGCCGCTCCTTCGCCTCATTGATACGTGCCGCCAGATAATTACTACCGCCACGGTCCGGATGCATTTTCTGCATCATCCGGCGATGGGCCTGAACAATCTCTTCCTCGCTGGCGCCGGGTTGCAGGCCAAGGATATCCAGCGCTTCGGCCTCGGTAAGCGGGCCGCCCGCCCGTGACTGCTGGCCGGAGGCACCGCCAGCGGTATCGCCCTGATCATCCGCGCGCCAGGAATCACCAAACCGGCGGTCCAGATAGGTTTCCAGCAAGCGGGCAGAGTCTTCGTCTTCCATACGACAGTACTGCAGAAGCTCAAGAAATTCGCTCTCGCTCAGATCCGACAACGCTCGCCCGGCCATTGGGCCTTTCAGAACCTTGCCGCTCATGGTTCCGGAATCGTGGTCCAGGCTCATTTCCAGGATATCGCTGGCGACCCGGGATTGATTACCCGTTTTCGCCTGGCCACCGCCCGGTAGGTTCCCAGTCAGTATTGACGGCAACACCCTGCGCAACAGCGGGTAAAGAAACGCCAATAACGCGAACAGAAAATGCAGCCGGCCGGTCACTGCCATCACCAGCATCAAACCGGTACCCGCAAACAAAGCCAGTTTGATAATCGCCGGTTTGCGTTGACTGGCCGGCTGGCTGCGCAGCCAGACCCACGCAACAACCGTTAACACAATAACCAACAGCGTTAGTGGCACTCAGATACTCCGGGTTCTCTCAGCCTACTCAGCAAGTGCTAGCGAATTTGCTGAGTCAGGCGTTTCACTTCCGCAGAACTACGGCTGGAAAAATCCTCCAGGGCTTTCGCTCCCCCGGAAGCATAGACCGCAACAGCCGCCATAAGATCCTTCAGTACCTGTGGGCTGTTCCGATCGAAAGGTACGTAGGCACCACCAGACAACTTGCTGACCTGCTGGAACACCGCCTTGGCGTGGGGATCGTGCCCCTCGTGGAACATGAACACCGGCGTTCGCAACAGGCCCAGTTCGCCCGCGGAGTGGCAAAGCTCATCCACAGGCTCCTCGCAACAATCGCCGATAAACACCACGGCTTTTACTGCTTTTGCCCGGGTTTCCTTCACCGCATGGGCCAACACCCGGCTAATCTGGGTGCGGCCACCCAGGCAAGACACGCCGTTCATAAGGTTCAGCAGCTGGCCGGTCTCATTCACAAACCTGGTCGCCTTGAACTCACCAAAGCCACGGTAATAACACAGCTGAATGGCCAGGCCGCCCAAATCCTCGGTAGCCATGAATAGCTCACTCTGCAAATGGCAGGCCTGATCCCAGGTTGCCTCCCGGCTGGCGGTGGCATCCAGAGCGAAGATCAGGCGCCCCTCGCCACCCCCCTTCGCGGGCAGCGTGCGAACCTGGTGGATAAACTGGTCGATGGCCTGTTTATCGGATTTGGTACGTAGCTCTTTATCAGCCATAAGCCTCCGCCACCTTCCATTCGGAACTAGAATGAGCTGGACATCACCTCTTGCAGGTCACGCTTGAGTTCTTCCGCAGGGGTAATCCATAACTCACCCTCACCACCGGGGAAGACACCCACTTCCAAGCCGTCCCGGGTTAAACCTGGCACCCACTTCTTGAAGAAGTCCGGCAGAGAAACCGCCTTCGGTGAGAGGTCGCCGGAATCCTTGGCGTAATCCGCCGCAAACTCAGTTCCCGGCCAAACCGGTAGATACCCTACACCGTCCTCTTCCGAAACAATTTTCAGAAACTGGTTATCGGCATTGATCAGAATCCAGATTTCGCGCTCGTCGGCAACGGCATCCAGAAAGTAGTCATACCGTTCCTCGCCATCCATCTCAAGAATCTGGGCCAAGGGGTTATCGCTCATGAAAACTCCATTATAGGGAACCAATACCGGTTTCACCGCCCGAAGCGGCTATGCATATACTGAAGCCTATCAGGAAAGACAGCACGCTGCCTGAACAGCCGCTATGGTTAGTGTACAGCCCGAGCGATAGCACGCCCTATGGTATTCCGCGAATCCGGTGCCCGAACCAGACATCATGCACTAGCAGCGCAAGTAATTGCGACAGCCATAGTGTTATTCGCAATCGCGTTGCCCGGTCCGGCCAGTGCTGCCGGCACCCTCTACCTGCAGTATCGGCATTGGCAGCCATATAGCTGGCCCAATGACGAGCCCACCGCCAAAGACATTAGCCGCTCCCAGCGGGGCCTGGGCTGGCGATACCAGGGCGCAACCTCCACCGTGAGCCTCGACTACGATTACCAGCCGCTTCGCATTCGCACGGGCACTCCGGCCCACAACGGCCACCTGCATCGGCTGACATTCGGGGGCGATTGGCAACACAACCTTTATCACCTGGAGACTGAGGTGGGCGTCGCCGGCAGCTCCAATATGTTCAAACACCAGGACTTCCACCGCCAGGTGCTCAATGGCCGCCTCGCTGTGTTCAGGGCCTGGCACGAGGGCTCAGACCTGAGCGTGGGTGTTGGCGGCGATCATCGCTTCGGTTCGTTCCGCTGGCTGCCGCGGTTGAGATGGGCGCAGTCCACGGTTTACGGTCACTGGCAGGTGGACCTGCCTGTTCTGGCGCAGTGGCAAAGCCCGGACCAGAGCTGGGGCGTTCGGATGGAGCGCGCGGGCGACCGCTGGGCCACACTCGACAAGTCCCGCGAGGTTGAAAGCGCGCTGTATCTTCGGGAATGGCGGGCGGAACTAAGCTACCGGCTCGGCTTTGGCCATGATTCTTGGCCTGCGGTTTTGCTGGGGCTAGGCGCCAGTATCGACACCCGCGTTCGATACCAGGATCTGAACGCGGGTAACCTGGATATTCGCCTCGGCGATAGTGTCTTCGGCCGGGTGATGCTCAGCTGGTAGGCATTAAAGCTTTGCCAGGGCATCAACCACCGGCGTGTCGCCTGAAACCACATCAAACACCCGGTTGTCGGTATTATCCGAGTCCAGCACCGCCAGCAGTACCCGAGCCACATCCTGCCGGGGAATCTCCGCGAAAGACGCCAGCCGTTCACTCACCGCCACCTTGCCGGTACCTTCATCATTGGTCAGCCGCCCCGGCCGCACAATGGTGTAATTCAAGCCGCTGTTCTTCAGGTGTTCATCGGCATTTCGCTTGGCCCGTAGATAGTGCTGAAGTTTTTCGGGGCCTTTCTCGGGCTCCTCGGCGCGCATGCTGCTCACCATGATGAACCGCTTTATACCCATGGCCCTGGCAGCGTCTACCAGGCGGATAGCACCGTCCTGATCCACATCAATGGTTTTATCCGGGCCGGTATGAGGGCCGGAGCCCGCGGTAAAGATGACGGCATCGCAGCCGCGCATGGCCTCGCTACAATCGTGTTCCAAGTCACCCAATACGGTTTCGGTGGCACCCAGCTTCTGCAATTCCGGCCCCTGATCCGGGTGACGGACCAACGCACGGGCCTCGTGATCGCTGTTTGCCATCTCCTGCAACAGATGTTGCCCGATCTGCCCGTTGGCGCCTGCTATAAACACGTGCATGTAGACCTCCTGCTTCGCTGTTCAGCGTATGTATCTTTTATAGTTGAGTGCCCGCTGAACGCAATTCAAGCCACAAAAGCGGTTTATTCAGAAGCATCATTAAAAATGAATTACATCAAAGGTGAACCAAAAGGCCGCTGGCACACTATTCTACTACCCGAACACTCTTTTTAACGGGAACGGAGCTTCCGCATGATTACAGTCCACCACCTCAACAACTCCCGCTCACAACGGGTTCTCTGGATGCTCGAAGAACTGGGCGTACCCTATGAAATCCAGCGTTACGAGCGCGACGCTGAAACCATGCTGGCCCCCGCCAGCCTGAAACAGGTACACCCGCTGGGGAAATCACCGGTGATTACCGATGGTGATCTGGTGGTGGCAGAATCCGGCGCCATCATTGAATACCTGGCCCACACTTACGGCAAAGACAGCATGCTGCCCGAAAACGGCGGCCAGCAATGGCTGGATTACACCTACTGGATGCATTACGCCGAGGGTTCACTGATGCCGCCGCTGGTCATGCGCCTGGTATTTGAAAAAGTGAAAACCAGCCCGATGCCGTTTTTCATCCGGCCGGTGGCGAAAGGCATCGCCGACAAAACGAACCAGATATTCATTGGCCCTATGATCAAAACCCATCTGGACTTTGTCGAAGCCCACCTGGCGAAGAATACCTGGTTTCTGGGGGACGAACTGAGCGCAGCCGATATCCAGATGAGCTTCCCGCTGGAGGCCTCGGTGGCACGGGGTATTGTGGGTGCAAGCCGCCCGCACATTTCTGCCTGGGTGGCGCGAGTACACGCCCGGCCGGCTTACCAGAGGGCCCTTGAGAAAGGCGGCGAGTACGACTTCGCCTGAGGATAGCGGCGAGGGCCAACGGCCCTCGCCTTAACAAACCAGGGCTGGTGCTCAGCCCGCCAGTGCAGCCCGCACCTTCTTGCTCAACTGCCCCATATCCACCCGGCCCGTCACTTTCGGGCGCAGCTCGTTCATCACATTCCCCATATCCTGCATACCCTTTGCAGCGGTTGAGCTGATCGCCTCAGCAATCAAACCGTCCAGCTCTTCCTCAGATAGTGCCGCCGGCATGAACTCCTCAATAATCGCCATTTCCGCCCGTTCCTTGTCCGCCAGCTCGCCCCGGCCGGCGTCATCGTACTGGCTGGCGGCATCCCGGCGCTGTTTCAGCATCTTGTCCAACACCTTCAGCACATCATCGTCACTCAGCTCGCGGCGCTCATCAATTTCAATCTGCTTGATGGCAGACTGGGCCATACGCAGAGTAACCAGCCGGTCCTTGTCTTTGCTGCGCATTGCGTCTTTCACCGCATTGCCGAGCTGTTCCTTGAGAGATGCTTGTGCCATGGTTGGGCTCCTGTTTGAAGGAAAAAGAGTGTGGGCATAATATCAAAGAACCAGCCCCAGGCCCTCAAAACCAACTCGACAACCACCGCCATGGAGTTTCAATGCCGTACCAGTTCGAAGATCTCAAAAACGCTTTTCCCACCGAGTGGCGGGATTACATCGAACACAGTTTTGTGCAACAGCTGGGCAACGGTTCACTCGCGCCGGAAGCCTTCCAGCATTACCTGAAACAGGACTACCTGTTCCTGATCCAGTTTGCCCGGGCCTATGCCCTGGCGGCCTACAAAAGCCCGACCCTGGCTGACCTGTTGCAAGCCAAAGACGGGCTGCTGGCCATTCTGGATACCGAGCTGGGGTTACACATCAGTTATTGCAAAGAGTGGGGAATCTCAGAGCAGGAACTGAACAACCTGCCCGAAGCCCGCGCCACCCTCGCCTACACCCGCTACGTGCTGGATACAGGCAATCGCGGCGACCTGCTGGACCTGCACGTGGCCCTGTCACCCTGCATGGTCGGCTACGGCGAGATCGCCAACTGGCTGAACCGGCGCTCAGAAACCCTGCGGGGCGAGGGCAACCCCTACGATGCCTGGATCGCCATGTACGAAAGCGACGAATTCCAGGGAGCCATGCAGGCGGAAATCCGCTGGCTGGATGAACGGCTGGCGGACGTAACCCCGAGCCGATTTGAACAGCTATCCCACATCTTCCGGGATGCCACCCGGCTAGAAATCGACTTCTGGGATATGGGCCTGCATCTGAGCGACTAGGTTTGCGCCCACTACTCCACCGTGATGGTGATTTTCTCAGACATCACCGGCGGCTCATGGGGAATATGCAGGTGATCACCAACCAACAGCTGGAGTGTGTGTTCGCCCGGCTCTAACTCCAGCGTGGTCTGGGTTTGGCCTCCCCCAAAATGAATATGCCGTTCATCCGCAGGGATCGGTTTGTCCATCGGGGGCAGGTCGTCCACATCAACCAGCAAATGGTGGTGCCCGGTTTTCTCACGCTCCACGCCCGCCGGCGCAACGCCCAAGCCCTCCAGGCCAAACCTTACCGTCACCGGAGAGCTCACGGTTTGCCCGTCGAGCGGTGTCACAAAATACACCGCCGCCCCCTCAGGCGCAGGCGTTGCTCCATGGGCACCGGCGACCATCGAAGCGGCAAGGATCAAACCAAACGTGACACGCTGTGTCCTGATCATGGTGTTCATAACCTATTCCTTCAGTGAGTGAACCACTCCCTAATAGTAGGTTAACTTTCCCGGTTATGAAAAACTCAACCACCCCCACCTTTAATCCAGCTGTATACCCGCATGGGCGGAATGTTCAGCAGTTCCAGCGTACAGCTGGTATGGGCCCCCATGACCGGATCGGTAAAGCGGGCGACATCTCGGCGGAACTGGTAGGCGATAAACCGCCCGCCCTCTACCAGGTTGTCATTCACTGCCTGCACGACACGATGAGCCACAGCCGCCGGCATCTTTGAGAAGGGAATCCCAGAGATGATCACATCTGGCTGTTGCATATCGTAAACAGCCAGGATCTCGGTGAGATCCTCGGCGCTGCCCAGGTGGTTGCAAAAGCGGGGGTCAACGATGTCGCCAAGCAACTTATGGAAGAAAGGGCTCAGCTCAATTGAGAGAAGCCGCGCGTCTCGCCCCAGGTGACGAAGAAACGCGCGCGTGGTGCCGCCCGTACCGGGGCCCAGCTCTACGACCTGTCGGGCGACAGATAGACCAGACGCCTCAACGATTCGCTGCTCCAGAAATCTTGAACTGGGGATAACAGAGCCCACCTGGCCCGGTTCCCGCAGGAATCCGCGAAAGAAGGCCGCCGGATTCGTCCTCCGGCTCGAATCGGCCTTCGGCTCGCCACTTCCTCCATCCATTTCGCTTGCCCCACTAACGACCTCAACTGTTCATCGAGTATAGCAGTGCGACCCATAACCCGACTTACCCAGCCGTAAGCAAAGGCTGCAGTGCGCTATCCACGTGGCGTGCCCAATCGTTTGGCGACATTTCCTGGTAACCGTCCTTGTCGGCAAATGCACTGGAAATAACCACATCTGGCTGCAACTCACGCAACATCCGCAAGCTGGCCACCAGAGTGTCACAGTCACTCCAACCCTTTATGAAGCCATTGCTCCATTGCTCTTTTCGGTTTCGATAAACCGTGTCGCCCGTGAAAAGGTAGGTCTTACCAGTCGCCGATCTCACCTGAAAACAAGTACTGCCAGGTGTGTGGCCAGGGGTTGAAATCACCTCGATGTTGCCAGCCAGAGTCTGTCTTCCAGTGAACAGAACATCCGGCTCCAGGATCTCCGCGAAGGATTCCCGCTCAAGTGCATGCCCGCCCAGCTTGGCTCCGTAGCGTTCACGCACCCGCAAGAGCGACTTACCCAATTCATCCTGATGACTCAACAATTGCCAATCAACGCCACCTAGGGTGGCCATGGCATCAATTTCATACTCGTGACCGGTGTTATAGAAGAGCACGTTGCCCTCTTCTCTCGTCAGCAGATAGGCGTGGGTGGTAAGTCCGGGGAATGGATTCTCTACGTCAGTTTGCCAAAGGTCTGGAAAAATCTGTTTCATGACATCCTCCTGAATAGTCACTGATTGAACAGTTAGTCACTGCACCGCCAGCCTAATACCTAAAGTTAAGTTGAGGTCAACGAACAGAATCATGGAAAATGGCTATCGGGAGAATAGCCAGACCAAGCACCTCAGAGGCAATCATGAAGACAGAAAACAACCAGGAGCTACGAGCCACGCTCAGTGTTGGGGAAGTTGCCAGACGCAGCGGCGTGGCGGTATCGGCCATCCACTTTTATGAACAAAAGGGGCTCATCAAGAGCTGGCGCAACGCGGGCAACCAGCGGCGCTTCCAGAGAGATGTGTTACGGCGAATCGCCGTGATCAAGGTGGCGCAGCGGCTTGGTATTCCATTGGCCAAGATCGGCGATGCCCTGGCCGCACTGCCAACGGATCGCACGGTTACCGCTGACGACTGGAAACACCTTTCAGAGCTCTGGCGGGCAGACCTGGACCGCCGCATAGACATGCTCACCGGGCTGAGGGACCAACTCAGCGACTGCATTGGCTGCGGCTGCCTGTCTATCGACGCCTGCCGGCTAAGGAACCCCTGGGATGAATTGGGCGAGCGAGGCCCCGGGGCTCGGCTCTTGGAGCCGGATGCCGAGTAACCGGGTTACCCCGAGATCATCAATTGCTTTTCAGGTTGATCTGCTTTGTGCCGGTGGAAGTCAGTTGCCCACTTTTACCTTTGCCCACCTGCTCAACACGACCGCCGGACTTTAAAAAGGCTGCAGTCTGCGCTTCAATTTCGGCAGATGTTAAGGTAGCTTTAACAGCTTTCTTACTCATATTGTTTTCCATATCAAGTCTTGGCTTAAGTGCCAGAATCAGCGCTCCCAGTCTATCTGAAACAAAAATATAATGCTGAACTGATTCCAACCGGCGAGCCTAACCCATGACCATCAACCGTGAACGCCTTGCTGCCCTTGCCGCAGAACCCCATTGCAATGGGGGAAGGTATCGAAACCTGGAGCCGGTGCCCCGCCACGGCCTGGGGGATTTCCTGCGCTGGCAATTGGCGCCAGGCCGCCGCTTCCCGCAGGGTAAACGCTTCACGCTGCTACGCCCGGATGGCCATTTGCTGGCAAAGCCACCCCAAAAGCCACAACTGGTCTGGCTGGGGCACTCGTCTTTCCTGTTCCAGCATCGGGGCCTGAACGTGCTGACCGACCCGGTATTGTCAGACCGTGCCAGCCCTTTCCAGTTGATCGGGCCAAAGCGGCACACACCGCCGGCCCTGACCGTGGCAGACATGCCGCCTATCCACCTGGTATTGATCTCACACAATCACTACGACCACCTGGACGAAGCAACCGTGCGCCAGTTGCACCGGCGCTTCGGGACACACCTGCGCTTTTGTATTCCCATGGGCTTGCGCCCCTGGTTTGAAAAACGCGGCATCCATAACCTGGTAGAACTGGGCTGGTGGCAGTCTGACCGTATAGCCGACGATCAGGAGGTGTTCTGCCTGCCAGCCCAGCACTTCAGCGGCCGCACCGCAACGGACACCAACACCACGCTCTGGTGTAGCTGGCTTCTGGAAATCGACGATTTCCGTCTCTATTTCGCCGGGGACACCGGCTACGGCGGAATATTCAGGCATATCGGCGAGCTGTTCTCACCCATTGATCTGGCGCTGCTACCGATCGGCGCTTACGACCCGCGCTGGTTCATGGCCCCGGTGCACGTGGCACCGGAAGAGGCGGTCAGGATTCATCAGGACATTGGCGCCCGCCAATCCGTCGCCATGCATTGGGGCACCTTCGTACTCACTGATGAGCCCATGGATGAGCCACCACGGCGACTGCGGCTGGCGCTGGAGAGACAAGGGTTGAGCGAATCGGAGTTTCGGGTAATGCAACATGGAGAAGTCTGGTCGCCAACGTAGCCTCCCTAAGAACCGTCGTCAGCTCTCTGCTGTTTCTGCTCTGCGTCAAGCAACGCTCGCTTTCTCTCCAAGCCCCAACGATACCCACCAAGCCCGCCATCACCCCGCAACACCCTGTGACAGGGAATCAGTACGCCTATCCGGTTTTTGCCGCAGGCAGAGGCCACGGCCCGCACCGCTTTGGGCTTGTCGATCTTCGCGGCCAATTCGCTATAGCTAAGCACATCGCCTTCCCGGATGCTCAACAGGAATTGCCACACCTTCATCTGAAAAGCCGTCCCTCGCATATCCAGCGGCAGATCCGGCCTCGGGGCGCCTTGGCTGATGTGTTGATCCAAAGCCTCCACCCAGGCATCAAGCTCCGGGGCATTCCGGGCCGGTGACGCCCTCACTTCGGCCTTGGGGAATTCCGTTTTCAGACCACTCACCAACGAGGACTCACTGTCACCAAACTGGACAAAACAGACGCCCCTATCCGTTGCGGCCATGGCCATCAAGCCCAGAGAGGTGGGTCGACAAGCGTAGACGATGACCTCACCCTCCCCCCCGGCCCGATAGGCCCTGGGCGGCATTCCAATATTGCGGTGCGCTTCCCCATATACCCGGCTGACGGAACCAAACCCAGAGGCAAAGATCGCATCCGTGACCTTATCGCCATTTTTCAGGGATTGCTTGAAGTAGCGCATCCGCACCGCGTCCTGATAGGCTTTGGGAGAAACGCCAAACGCTTCTTTGAATTGCCTTTGTAACCGCGTGGGAGAAAGCCCAACAATAGCCGCCAAGCCTGCCAGCGTCAGAGGCTCGTCTGCGTGCGTTTCAATATAATGTGCGATTCTTACCAGTCGGGTCATTCGTGAATCCCCCTCCTGGCGGTCGTCCCCGGATTCCAGGACAGCCCGCATCTCCTGCTCCACTGGCAACGGCATGTCATTCCCCTATATTCGCCAAGCTCAGGGCTATTACAACGGACAATGCCAGGCGTTTCCATCCGATTCTTGCCCTGTTACTCCTTGCCAAGCCAGCCGACGTTTACTGGCCCGTCCTCTCGCATCGGGAAACAACAAAAATCAGGCTCTTGGGATCGGCATTTCCTGCAGTTGGTGCCAGCATCCGGGAAACGCCTAAACCCGCCTCACTGAATAACCGGCTCCAGTCGTCCAGTGTCCGAACATAAAGAGGAGACGGTTCACCGAAATCGCCGGGCAAGTCGGCCCAGGTACCTTCCCGCCAACCGCTCTTGGCCACCTCGTTTCCGCTGAACATCATCGGGTGCAGTGTCTGGATAATCAACACGCCGCCTGGGGTCAGCATTTGAGGGACAGACATAACGCATCGGCGCACAGTTTCGTCGCCAAACAGTGAAAAGTTACAGACGACCAAGTCAAATATTCCAAGCCCCAACTTAGCGAGATCAGACTGATCTCCAACCACATAATGCCCCTTGCGATGCTCTTGGGCGTATTCGATTAGCTCGCGGGATGCATCCACGCCGACGGCACGAAAACCGGACCCGGTCAGTAAATCCACTAACCAGCCCTCTCCGCATCCCACATCCAGGACCCGAGAGTTCGGCTGAACATGGTCATTGATTGCGGCAAGCAAAGCGTCACGCGACGCCACGCCCGGCGCACGGATTCCGTGATCCCGAACGGCATCAATCCAGGCCCTCCCGTTCTCATCCCATGCCTGGACAATCAACTTTTCATAGAGATCTGGGGTCTTCTTGAGGGACATCAGGGGCTCCGCGGCGCTTCAAATGCCCCATTGTAACCTGCAGCAACGACTCCAGCGGTGCTGCAGTGACGAATGGCAAACAAGCCTCTCTAGCCCTGCCAGATGCCAAGCATCGCTCCTAGTCCCAAAACCAGGCTACCCCCCACTTCCCCAAGTATCAGCAGCACCATGAATACCCCAGTCATCCAGGGCGGTAGAAGTCGCTTCCCCAAGCGGTGAGGGCGGCGCAGTTGGTTGTCGGTGTCCTGAAGCAGGCCATGGAGGATATAGGTGCCGATGGCAAACGCGAAAAACGCTAAGGCCGAGACAGCCGCCACAACGTTAACCCAGTCCGCAAAAACACTGCGGGCGCTGAACGCAGCCAACAGCAGTGCCGCAAAGCTGTAAAGTAGTGAACTGCGGTGAGCGATGTCGACATAGGTCGGCGACGAAGCGTCCTCGCTTCGGGCCATGTGCCGGTATTTCCAGATGCCAGTGAGAAGCCCCGCCATGAAGAACAGGAACGCCGCTGAAAGACAGATCTTTTCGGCCAGAGACATACATTTACTCCTTGGTTATAGTTGTGAGGCTGAAGTATGCCGGACAAGCTCCGGTACAACTTGTACGTTTGGGCTATTCGATGACACAGGAAAAACGCATCTGGCTGGCGCATGACCGGGCTCTGTTCCTGGGTGAGCTCCCTCCGGCAAGAATGCACGCACATGCCGCGCCGGTGCTCTTGATTGGCCTGAGTGGCCCCATCACGCTGCATTTCCCGGATGGTCGCCGTGAGACCTGCCACAGCGCCCTGGTGAATGCCGATGTGAAGCACGGGCTGGATAGCGGAGGTGAGTACATAGCCTCCCTCTACCTGGAACCGGATGCGCCGGAGACCCGACTCCTGAAAGCAGGGTGGCTGAGTGATCGCCCGCTGGTGTTCGACCCAATCCCCTCTCCCGCGCGGCCGAGAAGTCTGGAGCGAAGGCTGCAATCCTTTGACATGTCCCAACTCCTCCCCGCGTCGGCGCTTGGGCACCGAGCCGAGCTGGACAACCGCATTGCCCGAAGCCTTGACTACTTGCGGGAAGCGGGAGACCAACCCTTCAACCGCGCCAATCTGGCCAACCAGGTGCACTTATCGGAATCGCGATTCAACCATCTTTTCCGGGAGGAAGTGGGCATCAGTTTCCGGCGTTACCGAAGCTGGTCGCGCCTGCGTTCCGTGTTCTACCACGTAGCGAAGGACCAGTCGCTCACCGAGGCAGCCCTTAGCGCGGGCCTGCACGACTCTGCACACCTCAGCCGGATGTTTCAGGATATGATTGGCATCGCGCCGTCACGGGTGCTTCATGGCCTGCAAGGGTTGCAGGTTCTGCGTTAACGCCCGAAGAGGAACCTGCATTCCTGGAAAATGGCAGAGCTGACCGGCCATCGGAGGGTTGGCACCCACTTCGCCGAACTCGTGGGCAACCATGCGCCCCTTTTAAAGCATCACACCTCATTCGCCTTACGATACTGCCCCCGATAATCAAATATCCGCTCCTGGACCTGCCAATAATGCTTCTGCTTACGGGCAATCACAAAATCCGGTGCCGGCAACAGAGCTTGCAACTCTAGTACCTCCTCCGCCTTACCGAAGGTTTTCGGAGCCTGGCCGTTAGCAAATCTGCGGCCGAACAGTTTGTTAAACACGTGGCGCTGTGCTGGCTTGCTGAAATCAAACGACTCGCCAAGCTCCTCCCCATCCTCACCGTGGTAGGTCATCTTCAGCTTGCTTCCGCCAAGGCCCAGGGTGATACCGGCGCAACGAATCACCATGGCATCTTTGAGTTTCAGGGCATCCCTTAGCTGATCGTCCGGGTCGATAATCGCTTTGTGACAGTGCCCGCAGTTGCGGGCTGCAATATCGTTCTCGCCCCCACAGTGGGGGCACTCCTTGAAGCGAAAACGGTAGTCGCATTGCAAGGCACGCGCGCTCTCCCCCTCCACGGGCTCCAGCAGCCCTTGGCAACGGCGCCCGTAATGCTCAATTACCCGGCCGTCGCTGTCGGTTTTGCCCCAGAAGATGTTTGCAAACCCACAGCCCGGGCAGAACACCTGCACCGGTTCACTGTCTGGATTCGGTTTCGGCTCCCCAACCTCCGGGTGATGAAGGTTCACTTGGTTGCCGGCGTAATCAATCACCAGGCAATCCTTTTTGCCCTCATCCAGGCGAAGACCACGGCCCACCATCTGCTGATACAGGCTCACCGACTGGGTAGGGCGAAGAATGGCGATCAGGTCCACATGGGGCGCATCGAAACCCGTGGTGAGCACAGACACATTCACCAGGTACTTTAGCTGCCGCTGCTTGAAGCGCTGAATCAGCAGGTCCCGATCTTTCTGGTCGGTGGCGCCGGTCACCAGGGCGGTTTGGCTCTCCGGCAGATAGCCGGTGATCTCCCGCGCATGCTCTACCGTTGCAGCGAAAACCATCACGCCCTGGCGGTCCGCGGCCAGTTCCACCACCTGCTCAATGATGGCGCGGGTCACTCGCTTGTGTTTGCTCAGCAGCTGATTGACGTCTTTCTCGGCGTATTCGCCAAAGCGGTCCTGAGCCAGCGACGAGAAATCGTATTGCGCCACCGCTGCATTCACCAACTCCGGCCGGGTGAGATAGCCGCGGTTGATCATGTAGCTTAGCGGCAGCTCGTAGATGCAGCGCTGAAAGGGCTTGTCATCTTCACTGCGAACAAAACCCCGGTAGTGATAGCGATAGATCCAGCCCATGGCCAGGCGATAGGGCGTCGCGGTCAGCCCAAGTACTTTGAGGGAGTCGTTCTGCTGTTTTAGTAACTCAATGATTTGTTGATACTGGCTGGTTTCCTCACCGCTGACCCGGTGGCACTCGTCAATGATCACCAACGAGTACTCATCCCGGAACTGATCCAGGTTCGCAGCTACCGACTGCACACTGGCAAAGGTGACCTGATGCTGGCTCTCCTTGCGCTTCAGCCCGGCGGAGAAGATGCCACCGGCTAACCCATACCCCTCGTATTTGGAATGGTTCTGCTCCACCAGCTCTTTGACGTGCGTGAGTACGAGAATCTTACGGCGAGCAAGGCGGGCCAGTTCGGCAATCACCAGGCTTTTGCCGGCGCCGGTAGGCAGCACGATCACGGCAGATTCGTCCGATTTGCGGAAATGATTCAGCGTGGCATCGACAGCTTCCTGCTGGTAGGGGCGAAGGTGTGTGAGCAAAAGACTTAAACCTCTTTACTGCATTTATTCAGTATCGATTCAAAAATACCCCAATAACCTCCCAAGAGTCAGCGCACCAATCCATACAAACAAAGACAACGCCACCCCCACTCGCACAGGAAAAGGCATTTTCGCCATCAGAGGCAGGTTCTCCACATCCCGGCGCTTCAATACCTTACCCAGTATCAAAGCATTCGATACGCCCAACACCACCAGCGCGATCTTGGCCTGGAACAGCCACGAACCCGCGTAGTCCGCGGCTGCCGTGGCAAATAGCAGCAGCCCGCAAACAATCGCCAACACCAGGCCCATCGCCGATGTTATTCGAAGTACATCGACGAACATTGTCACGGGGTACCTGCGCCAAAGCCCCAGCAAACGCAGATCCAGCGGCACGATACCGCCAACCAGCATTGCAACCCCGAGAATATGCCCGGCGTTTACCAACGGGTACATGAACGTGGAATTACGCAAGGCCGAGACCAAAGCCAACTCCTGGATGAGGCTCAACGCCGGTTCAATCATCCCCGGGCTCAGGAAGCACGGCCAGGGTAAAGATTGAAGTCCTGACCGTCGATCACAACGCGCTCGGCCTTCACTAACCGTTCACCCTCCCGGGCCGAACGGTGACCATGCACGGTAATCTCCCGCCCCTCGCTCAACATTTCCCTGGTCAGTCCAACCCGCTCATTACGCCAGGGCTGACCCACTTCCACCACCCAATCCTCACCATCCGCGCGTATCGTCACCTCGCCATGGGGATTCCCGAGGCGCACCGATTGGATAACACCAGTGATTTCGAATTCCTCATCTGTGGCCCAGGCCCAACCGTGATGTGCCTGAGCTGTCGAGGTGGCCAGAAATACAGCAAACACGGCAGTACTCAGCAGAAAGATGAAACGAAGCTGAGGCATGATTAGTCCTCCTGTCGCGATAGTGTCAAAGCAATCACTCAGGTTTTACATCAACCTATTGAGCAAATACGAGGATGCCCTGTCACCAGACTAGGACAGATTCCCCAGCAAAGCAGCACGGAAGACTTCGGTTCCCCGGATTGGCCCCAAAACATAAGTAACCAAAGGTTATTTACATGCCGAAAGCGCCGGCGTATATTAAATAACCACAGTTCACTTAAATGGAGAAGAGCATGTCATACGTGATTATCACCGGCGCCAGCGCCGGAATTGGTGAGTGTTTCGCCCGAGCACTGGCATCCGAAAAACAAAACCTGATTCTGGTAGCCCGTCGGGAAGAGCGCCTTAACACGCTGGCTGCCGAGTTGAAGCAACAGCACGGAATAGACGCCATTGTTCTGAAAGCCGATCTGGCAAACCAAGCAGGCACCGATGCACTGGCCCAGCAACTGAACGATGGCGGCTGGGCCCTCAATGGCCTGATCAACAACGCCGGGTTTGGCGATCGTGGTGCCTTTGCCGACATCGAGCTTGAACGGCAACTGGCTATGATCCAGGTGAACGTTACCTCCCTCGTCTCCCTCACCTGGCAGTTGTTGCCGGCGCTGCGCAAGCAGCCAGGCAGCTTTGTAATTAACGTAGCGTCTCTGGCGGCGTTCCAAGCCGGCCCCAATATGGCCATCTACTACGCCACCAAGGCCTTCGTACTCTCCTTCTCCGAGGCACTGCATGAGGAGCTAAAGGGCTCAGGCGTTGCCGTCAGTACGCTGTGCCCGGGTGCCACAGAGTCGGAATTTGCCCAGGAAGCCCACATGACCAACACCAAACTGTTTAAAGCCGGCACCATGTCCGCTGAAGCGGTGGTCAAGAAGTCCCTTGCCCAGCGCCGAAAAGCCATCGTGATTCCCGGGCTGCGTAACCTGCTGATGGTATGGTCTGGTAAACTCTCGCCCCGGGCCGTAACACGGCGCCTGGCCGGCTGGCTACAAGCCTGAACGCGGCCAACAAACGAGTGATTTGAGGTGGTTTTGAAGTACAGACTATGCGGTGGTAAACAGCGCGCCCGTTCCGAGTCGGATAAGGCGCTGCGGGAACAACAGATACTCAATGCGGCGGAAGACCTGTTTCTGGAGCATCGGTTCCATGGCGTCACGCTGGCAGACGTGGCCCGGGAAACCGGGGTCACCAAAGCCGCCCTGTACCGTTATTTCCGCAGCAAGGAGCTACTGTTCATTGCGGTGTACCGCCGAGCCATGTCGGACTGGGTGTCAGAAGTGGAAGCCTCCGGCCCGGCAGGTTTCCCGGAGCGGTTTGTTGATCACATTCTGGCTCATCCCGTATTCTGCGGCCTGACCGCAATCCTGCACATTGCCCTGGAAACCGGCCTGAGCGAAGACGAAGCCCGGGAGTTCAAACTCTTCCTTCTGGCTCAAACCCGCCGCATCAGCACGATTATCGGGGCAGCTACCGGCCAGGAAGAAGCCGCCTGCCTGCGGTACCTGATGCAATGCCAGCAGGCGCTGATCGGCAGTTGGCACATGTGCCACCCACCGGAGCCGGCCCGCAAGGCCATGCAGAAAGAACCGCTGACCGTGTTCCAACTGGAGTTTTCAGACACCCTAAGGCAACACCTGGGCGTTTTGACCAAGGCATTTATTGCGTAACAAATCGGAGGTTCGATTGTCAGGTTTATCGTACACCTAACTACCAGGGAGGACCTGACATGAACCAACGCATCACACTGATTGCTACCTTCTGGCTCCTGGCCAGCATGGCCTGGGCTGCTGAACCGCCCGTTTACACCGGCCTGTTGAGCAATACTGGCGCCGGAGGGTACGACACCGTGGGCTATTTCACACAGGGCAAACCGGTCAAAGGCTCGCCCCGTTACACTGCAGAGTACCAGGGTGCGACCTGGCGTTTCGCCAATGCGGAAAATCTTGCACAGTTCAACGCCAACCCTGAAAAATTCGCACCGGCATACGGCGGCTATTGCGCCTGGGCTGTCAGCCAGGGCTACCTCGCCAAAGGCGACCCACAGCACTGGAGCATAAGGGACGGACGGTTGTTTCTGAACTACAACCAATCGGTACAGACGTCTTGGCTGGCGAACACCAACCAACTCATTCGCGAGGCCGATGCGAACTGGCCAGCCGTTCTGAAATAGGAGAAACGCATTGATGACCAACCACCTGCCCTTTTCCCAAGCCTGCGAAAACAACAAGGGCCCCATACTGGAAAGACTGCGCGAGGTCTTCAATGCACCGGGCACCGTGCTGGAAATAGGCACCGGCACCGGCCAGCACGCCGTGCATTTCGCAGCAGCCCTGCCCCACATACAGTGGCAGCCAACGGACCACCCCACGGCCGCGCACCTGGCTGTTTCCCGGCTGGAACAGGCTGCGTTGCCAAATATTCTCCCCATGCGAAAGCTGGACGTGGCCAACAGCCCATGGCCCACACGGGAATTCCGATGGGCGTTCTCCGCCAACACCGCCCACATCATGGCCTGGACAGAAGTGGAACAAATGTTCCAGGGCATCGGCGCAAGCCTGCCTGATGACGGCGCGTTTTGCCTGTATGGGCCGTTCAGGCACCAGGGCGAGTTCACCAGTGAAAGCAATCGGGCGTTTGACCAGTCACTCAGATCTCAGGCGCAACACATGGGCATCCGCGATATCGAGGATCTGTCTGCGCTGGCCAAGGCGGTGGGGTTGGTACTGCGGGAAGATTATGCAATGCCGGCAAACAACGAGATGCTGGTGTTTGTTCCAGTGCATGCGACCAGTATAAAACCGACAGACTGAGGATCAGGGGCTGTATCCGCGAATATGGGTTGTCGCGCGCCTAGTGGCTTGCCTTACTCACGACTTTCGGTGTTGCCGATTTACCGCGTTTACCAGCGAGAATACGATCTGCATCTAGTGAAGCAATCGGCACCCGGGTATCCCTCGGCACGTCACCACTCAGCTGCAATTCCAGATACCGCAACGCACAAACCCGCAGGAAGGATGTGAAATTGCCCAGATCATGGCCCGCATCAATGGACTCATGATAAAGCCGGGTGATCATCTGCGGCAGATTCATACCATCGCGCTCAGCCAGCTCCGACAGCACCTGCCAAAAGGCGTTTTCCATCCGCACACTGGTGACCATACCGTCAATTCGCAGGGAGTGGGTGCGGCTACCCCAAAGCTCCGAATCGGCGTTAATAAAGAGCTTGCACATAACGGCCTCCCCGAATGTGGTTGATGGCGCTTGAGGGTACTGAGGGGCCAGCGCCCTGGCCCCTGCTGCGTTACTGATCCAGCAACTTGAAGAACTGCGCGAGCCAGGCCGGATGGGCAGGCCACGCAGGTGCTGTTACCAGATTAGCATCGGTGACCGCCTGATCAACCTCGATACTGGCGAAGGTGCCGCCTGCGAGCTCAACCTCCGGTTGGCAGGCCGGATAGGCAGAGCATTTACGGCCCTCCAGAACCCCTGCTGCGGCCAGCAACTGAGCACCGTGGCAGATCGCCGCCACCGGCTTGTTGGCTTCAAAGAAATGGCGAACCAGCTTCTGCACATCCTGGTTAAGCCGCAGGTACTCCGGAGCACGGCCGCCGGGCACCACCAGCGCGTCGTAATCTGCCGGATTCAGTCCGTCAAAATCCGCATTCAAGGCGAACCGGTGGCCGGGCTTTTCAGTGTAGGTCTGGTCACCCTCGAAATCATGTATCGCCGTGGCGACCGTATCGCCCGCTTTCTTGTCCGGGCAGACGGCATGAACCGTATGGCCAACGGCCTGCAGTGCCTGGAACGGCACCATAGTTTCGTAGTCTTCGGTGAAATCACCGGTAATCATCAGAATCTTCTTCCCGCTCATGGCTGTCTCCTTGTGTTTGTATTGCCAGGTCAGGAAACATTAGCAGCGGTGGTGTCGGGGCGGGTATTAAGGGGTTACTACAGGTCTTAAAGCGGCAATCACAGCTTCAGCATCAGGTTCCTCGCACCAAACGCTGACCTACCTGGTATGGACTGACCAGGGTGTGGTCCAGAACTAACGTACATCGGGATAGCGCGGCTTCTTAACGGACTCGCATTCCTCAAAGGCATACCCCCTGGTACCACCGCCCTTGATCTGGTACTTGCCGAAACACGCCATACTTTCCCTATACCGCTGCATCTCCGCTTCATAATTGGCCATACGCTGCTCACGGGTCAGGCGCCCCTGACCCGGCTTCACCTCCTCCGGCAGGGTAGACACATTCTGCTGCGCCGGTACTTGTTCTGACTCCTCCAAGCGCTCTTTTTCCCGTCGCTGCTCACCCAACTCTCCTGCTACGCGTTGCAACGACTCAGCACGAGCTTCAGCCTGGCGCTGTTCTTCAGCAGAAGGTATGCGAACTGAAAGGTCGACAGACTCTCCTGACTGCTTGTGTTGTTCCGGAATGCGGTCTCCAAAGTGAACGTTGCCAGCATCATCTACCCATTTATAAACTTCAGCAGAGGCTGGTGGCAAAGGGGACATAAAGAACACGCAAAGCGGTAACATCGTCCTGCGAAACCACATAACAAAGTTCCTTTTTTGGCTTCTTGATATCTTCACCATAGCAAAAGGGAGATTGTTTAGCGTAACGCCCACCTACCAGATTAGCGGCCGCAAAGACCTGGACAAATCAAAGCCCAATTGCTGCCGCAACCCCATCGCCTCCGGAGCCACAAGCAACCAGCCCAACGCGCCCAGATTGGCCAACACCGCCAACCAGAACACAAACTGATAACTGCCTTTCCGCGTTTTGTGGCGGAAAACCTGCTGCGCCATGAGTGCACCGGGCCAACCGCAGCAGAGCTCAAAGAGGTGCAGCGTTTTCTCAGCGGTACGCTGGGCTCCTCGCTGGGCAGCCTTTTTGTCAATCCAGTACATGACAAACAGAACCAGACTCGCCCCGACGTAGGCGGCGGGGATCGAGACCGGCAGATAACCTTGATAGAACAGGCCAGCGAGCACACTGAAAAACGCCAGTACAACAGCGGCCGCCACCCAGACTCCCTGCGCAATGCTGGCACCCACCTTTGCTGCCCCAACATATTGGAACCGACCAGCCCTCAAACGGCCCTGGTCATCTTTCGTGGTGCTGAATGTCACCTTGCGATTAGCAACCGGCCGGCCCCGGCCTGCATAACTGCTGATGTGAGCAAACACACGCTCACCGCCACCCTCCGGCGAGATAAAACCAAAACCCTTGGCGTCATTCCAGGCAGTGAGCATTCCTTTCTGATTCAACGCGCTCACAAATACCGCCCGCCAGCCCCAATCGTCACCACAATCAGCCCAAGAATCAGGTTAGTCCCAACCAGCTTGCGAATCTGCCCCACCTGGCGCCCGCCCTCCTGAGGGTCCTGATTGGCCACTGCCTGTTTCAGCCGCCGGAAGGGGGCAAAGTAAACATGGGCGTAGATCAGGATCATCACAATACCCAGCGCCTGCATCACGTGGATATGCCAACCGGCACCGGCCATGCCGCCGAACACACTCAAAATCATCCAGTACCCGGTGACCAACAATAGAATCACCGCCGCCCATACCCACCGGAAAAACCGGGACAACGTGGCACACCAGAGCCCGCCTCGCTGGGAGGCATCAATCACCTCAACCACCGCAGGGCGCATAGCCATGTAGGCGAAAAACATACCGCCAACCCAGATTACGGCAGATAGGACATGCAGTGCGATGGCTAAACCCATAAAGCAACTCCTGGATGAGAAATTCGAGTGGTAAGTATAAGTTTAGCCCTCGCGAAACAACCCTAAAACAACGGAAGCGGTTGAGGACGATCGAGCCCGCCTATAGAGCATCAAGCTCTGCCCGGATAGTCTGATAAACTTCCTGGTTCCGGGATTCCAAAAACACCGCAAACTCAAAAGCGTTAAAGCCATGATAGTCCTTCCCCGGACTATCAATCGGCAGGCTTGGATCCACCCCCAACTCCAGAAGGGCGCGAAGATAACCCACATCGGCGTAAAGGACGGCCTCATGCACCGGAGCAAGCCCGTTGTGGTAGCCGTTTAACGGCTCTCCCCTTGCGGCAAAGTGTCGAAGTAACGCATAGCCACGGCGCGTCATGATGGAATCAGCATCGTGCCTATCCAACGAGGTGCCTACGAAATTGACCAAAGGTTGCGAACAGCCACCCATCGCCGTCATCGCTTTACCGCAGCGTTCATAGGGCCAGTCGAAATTGGTGAGAAGCCAGTAGGCCACCGCAGGCCGGATCGCCAGACTATTGAAATCCGAAGGGCTCCAGGGCACTTCGTCGGGGTCAAGAAGCGCTATGACTGTCAGCCCCCAGGCATCGGAACCGAAAGCCCAGGTGCGATAGAACATCGGGTACAGCGTCAGAGCAATCACCAGGCACCCGCCACATAGGGTGAGCGCCTTTTTGTGGCCCAGGAAATATTTGATAAGCACTTTGCTCCTCCTTGAGCATTTTATGTTTTGGCGGTTAGTTCTCTCCGCCAAAGGTATGCTGTGCTACACACAAGCATTTGGTACGATAGCCCCGCTTGCGTAAGGACTACGCGGCCTGACTGTAAGGGATTATGTATGAAAAGAACTGGCCCTAAATCCAGCATGAATCGGCACCAAAAAGTCCTGTGCGCCATTCTGCTGCCAATGGTCATCCTCTCGGTACCTCAGATCTTCGGCCCTAAAAATTTCTGTCCCGATTTAGAGGTTGCCAAGATTGCGCTGTACCTATCGGCATTTATCACCTTCTTGGTATCGCTCTGGGCGGGGTACCTGCTTCATACAGGAAAGATCACTCCGGATCCCCAATGGCATTCGTTTGGCCTTAGCAAAAAGTGCCTCACCTTCATAGGTTGCCCCTTGTTGCTCTGGATGATGTGCCACTTATCCTTCGGTTACACGATCCCGCGCATCTGGACGATGCTGAGTAGCGAGACCTTAACGGTAGCATACCAAGTCACAAAATACCGTGGCGGTGGTCGCCACTCGTGCAGCTATCAACTTGAGAACGATCAACTGGACCGAATGTATTTCCAAATCTGCGTGCCCAGAGATTTCTGGTATCGATTGCCAGATGGCCCGTTCATCGCAATGTTCAAAGTTGAGCAATCGCCTTTAGGAATGACATTCAAAGGGACTCGAGAAGACTGGATTGAACTAAACTTACCAACACACCTATCCAGCGATCGGTCGGCTCGTATCCAATAGTCAACGCCGAATTGACAGACAATACTCACATGCAAAAAACAAAACGCATCTACCTCGCAGGCCCGGAAGTCTTCTTCCCGGCGGAAGAACACCAGGCCATCGTCGCCGAGAAAAAACGCCTGCTCCGGAACGCCGGATTCGAAGGCGCCGACCCGCTGGACACAGCGCTCGAGTTTTCGGATGAGGAGGCAAAACACGAGCGTGGCCACCGGATATACCAGGCCAACCGCGAACTGATGGACAGCTGCGACGCCATCATTGCCAACCTCACACCGTTTCGCGGCATTAGCGCCGATCCGGGTACTGTGTTCGAGGTGGGTTACATGATCGGCCAGGGCAAGCCCGCCTTCGGGTTCACCCTGGACAGCCGGCTGTATCAGCAACGGGCGGGTGCAACCTGCCAGGACGAACTGGGCCACACCATTGAGGATTTCGAGATGAGCGATAACCTGATGATCGAGGGGGGAATCCGCGAATCCGGTGGCCAGCTGTTCGTGGCGCAGCAATCCGGCGAACACCGCTTTTTCTCGGCGGAGATGTTTAACCGCTGCGTAAGGGCGCTCGCCCATACCTGAACCAACTCTGGCAAGCCCAAGCTCTGGCGGGCTGTTAACGGCGCGACACGCCGGGCCCTCCACAACAACTACTCTTCAAGATCCTGAAACGCCGAGCGATGAAACTCCGCCGCTTGCTCCGCCTCTCTTACACCCACTTCCCGTATTTCGGGAGCATCGCCGCCCGCCAAGGTCTCCAGCACCGCATGAACGCCTTTAGAGAGCGAAGTCAGGTTGTAGCCGCCTTCCAGAACCATGGCTAGCCGACCGTCACAATGTTTGTCTGCAATATCCTGAACAATACGGGTGATCGCCCTGAACCCATCGTAGGTCAGGTTCAGCGCCATATCATTACGGTGGGGATCAAACCCGGCAGAAACCAGTACAAGGTCTGGCTCGAAGTAATCAGCCGCCGGGATCAAGATCTCTCGAAAGACCTTCTCGAAGGCAACGTCACCCGCGGACTCCGGCAGCGGAACGTTGATGGTGTAGCCCTCACCCAACCCCTCGCCCACATCCTCAAGATGACCAGAGCCAGGATAGAACGGCGCCGCACAATGGGTATCGAAGAAAAGCACATCCGGATCAGCCCAGAAAATATCCTGGGTGCCATTGCCATGGTGGGCATCCCAGTCGATGATCAAAATCCGTTCACAGCCCAGTTTGGCCTGAGCATGGGCCGCCGCAATGGCAACATTGTTCAGCAGACAGAAGCCACGGGCGCGTACCGGTTCCGCATGGTGGCCCGGCGGCCGCACCAGCGCGAAAGCGCTTTGGCACTCCCCCTTCACAACACTGGTTACAGCGGCAATGGCATTGCCAGACGCCGCCGTGGCAGCGCTGACGCTATCCGGCGACACCGCCGTGGTGTCCTTATCGAGCCAGGCGCGTTTACCCGCCATGGAAAAAATATGATCCAGATAAGACGTGGTGTGCACGCGTGCCAGCTGTTCATAGGTTGCTGCGGCCGCTCCACTGCAGAACTGAACGCCATCTATCGGGTGCTCGTCCAGGTACGCCTTGATGGCAGAGAGCCGCCCCGGATGTTCCGGATAACTCCACTTGAAATTCAGCCCCTCGAGAATCGACCTGACACGCTTCTCCACCCGGCTGGGCATAAAAGGCAAATCCACCTCCGGGTTGTGCCCGAGCATCACATCGTCGTAGAACACGTTTACGCTGCGATCGCCGATCATAAGCCCTTTCCTCTTCTCCCGCGTTCCCTATAACAAACCCTATGGCGAATGCCTTTCAACCACTCTAGCCACCACTAATAGCCTAGTCGCATAATTCGGCGCTATCGATAGCTTTCGATCAGAACTTTCCGCTGTGCCTGGAATTCCGGGCTCTGCATAATCGCATCAACCCTATCGATCACCTCCCTAGCGAACGGCAGTTCTCGCGAAACGCCAATGTGAAAAGGGATCTGGGAATTAGGGATAAAATCAACCTTCCGAACTTTCAGCTTGTTCGAATAGCCAAGTTGGCGAGCGGCGAATCGTGCATCTTCAGCAGGCTGCACCATAAAATCCCCGGCCTCTCGCAGCATCAGAAGGTGCATCATCGTATTCAGGTGTGGGCCCGGCACACGCGCCAGATAGCCGGGAATATTGTCTTCCTCCCATTTGGAACCCCTCTCGACAATCACCGTCAGACCGGACAAGTCAGCAAAGCTGGTTGCCGATTCAATCACATCGATATTGGGGTTTTCAGCCGAGTAGACCAGATGGCCGAAATCCTGCGTGAATAGCGGTAAAGCTGAAAAGATTGCATAGCCCTGTCGCTCCATTGAGGGATAGGTGAGAAGACCATCGGTAACGCCATGCCTGACGTTGTATTGTGCTCTCGACCAGGGCAAAACCACACTTTCCGTGGTGTATTCGGGGATAAAACTGAACGCCAGCTGCACCAGATCCGGAAACAACCCTGCAGCCCTTCCATCAGATGAGGAACTGTAAGGTGGGGACGCTTCGCTGAACGCAAAAGTCAGTATGCTGCTTCCCGCCGAGACACGGGGAAGCGCCAGCCATACAACCAGGAACACGAGGCATAACCGCGTCGCCATTTCTTTTAAGAGATACTTAATCACCAGGTTATCTCCGGTTCTACTGCTTTCCATAGACGGCTGTAAACCGGCTGAAACTTGATGAACCTGAACCGTTTTTCCAAACAGAATAAACAGGCAGGCTCACTGAAGTGGAATTATAGTGCAACCGCCAGGCCCATTGCTTGGCAAATGGCATGGTCAACATCCAGGTGGCCCATGGGGGAACTCAACAGCGCTCACATCCGCCACAAAGAACGGAAAATACTGGTCCGTATCAAAATGATTGCCCGCTTCCACACGTGTCGGCAAACGAAACCCGCCGAACAGCCGGAACTCAGAGAGATACCCGCCAAACGGTTGTAACCGGTGTTTCTTCTCGGGATTGGCGTTACTCCACCGCTGAAAACTGACCTCAACGGGCTGGCCGCTTGCCGACACTTTGATATCCACAGACTGTGACAGGCCGCGATACTCCACGGTAACCCGTGCCTTGTCAGTGTCCAGAACCTCCCAGGTAACGCCCGGGCCCGGCAACAACGCTGCAGGCGTCCAGAAAACGGCTTCGGTAACGTAGCGGCCGAACGCCGAGCGGGTGTGATCCGGGTCGCCGCCAAAGCGGGCAACAGGGAGCAACCCCATCAGCCAGAACCGCGTCCATCGCTGGCTGTCAGAACCCGACAGCCGCATCAGGCCGCGCCGCGCATGCATCTTCCAGACGAACCCGGAGGGCAGGGCCAACACCTGGGTTGCCTCGAAATCCAGATAATTGGGATTGCCCTTGTCACCCATGCCGAAGCGCCCCGCCATCCGGATGCGGGCGACCGTCGCAAGCGGCGTACCGGGTTCAATGGTATACAGAAAATATCGCCTTGCAGGCTCGGGAAGATCGGCAACCATCTCGGCGGCAAAGACCGGGGACTGTGCGAGCTGCGCACCCACCAGCTCGCGCATGGCTTTGCGGTCCGCCCAGTGGTCCAGCAGCCGCCAGGCCGACAAAACCAGCCCGGCCAGAATAAGTACCCCCAGCAAAATCACCGGATAACCTCCTCAACCGGCCGCCGGAGAGAGCGCGGCATCTGCGGGCCGTGGCCAATCCGCACAATCAGGTCCGGGCGCCGGCCACCAATTCCAATGGCGCGGGCAAATTCAGGGCGCAGTGTCGCCACCTCCACCGGCTGGTTAATAAACGCCGAACGCAGGCCCAGAGCTGCAGCCTGAAGGGCCAGGCGCTGGTAACACCGGCCCGCCTCAATCCAATGGGGAATGTCATCGGCCTCTGAATAGATGACGGCAATGGCGGAAGAACTGTGAATTTGCCGATGATCTCTTTTGTTCTGGTTTTTGGCAGAGAACGAACTCTTCATCGCCAGCAATCCGAGCCAACGGGGCACAGCCGGATTGCCCATAACCGGCCCGTACAACCCATCGCCGGAAAGCACCGCCTCCTTGCCGTTAAACCGAATCCAGGCTTTAAGCTCCCGAGCCCATTCAGGGTCTGCAAATTGGGCATCGTTGCCCTTGACGACATAATCTGCGACCAGCGCTTTTTGATCGGCATCGGTCATCAGAAGCACCGACACGCCATCACCCTGCCCCGCTACCTGAAGCTGCTCCAGCACTTCAGCCGCAAGCGGCACACCGTCATACTCTGAACGGCTGCACTGCCGCAGTGGAATCGCCTCGAAAAGCGCAGACTGCGCGGCCATAGCCTCTTCAAAATCAATCACCACCCCGGATGTCGATACATCGAACTGGCAACGCCCCTTTAACCCGACAGCTTGCGCTGCCAGCAGAAGATTCTCCGTGGCGCACCCCAGGCTGGCGTAAAGGTGGTGATCATCCGGGTCCACCGCCGGGCAACGCCTGGAAAGATCAGGCAACACCCGTATGCGGTTGGCGTCCAACTCGAATATCCAGGGCTGGGTATTGTGACTGGAGGCCGCTAAGGTGGCGTACCGCACCAACTCCCGATAGTCCTGAGGTGAGGCGCCAGGCGCACTGTGGCACCAGGTTTCGTTGACCCTATCTGAGTAGTTCATAGCGCCTCCTGGCTCCAATCCATGAAGTTTAGGCCGTGAACTTTGCATCGGCTAGCGCTGAGGGAGCCAGTCCGAAGTTCGAACGTTAACCATGTAACAAATTGTATATTTGTACATGTGTTCATTTTTATCCCGCGTCGGCCCTGATAGCCTCAAATCCGGGCGATAGCCCGTATCCACACAAAAACAATATGGATAAAAATACGCTATGTTAAAAACCTTCCGATACATTTCCCTGATGCTATTGGCATCTGTTCTGTTTCTCCCTCTTGCCGCGCACGCCGCAGCAGACACACTCGATTACGGGCTTTACTGGTTTGACGGCGACAACAATTCCGTCAAAGCGTTAGAGGCCGACGGCACAGTCAACAATGTACCACTCAAATTCTACGACCCGTCGAAACCGACCATCGTGCATTTCCACGGCTGGCAGCCGGGTTCCGCTACCCGCGGCGACGGCTACGACCGTGAAGACTTCCGCTTCGTCTGGGGCTCCGAAGACGTCATCACCTCCAGCCCCTGGAAGAGCAAAGGCTGGAACATCGCCTATTTTTATTGGGACCAGTTCGCCGATGAATCGGAGCTCAAAGATGCCGAGGCCAAAATGTGGACCGCCAACGGTCCTCGCGGCATGCGGTACCGCCTCAGTGACGGCAGCTACAGCACTCAGCATTCACCCAACAAGTCAGTCGGCGATATTGCCTTTGAGCAGGTGACCGCAGCACTGGCCGGCAACACCTCCTACTACGTTCGTCTGTCTGGCCACTCGCTGGGCAACCAATTGGCAACCATCGTGGCCGGCAAAATCAGCGATGCGATCTATGTCGGTGATGTTGGCGTGAACGTGATGGTTGATCGACTGGAACTGCTGGACCCGTTCTACTCAAAAGACGGCAAAAGCTACCTGGGCGATGCCAACGGTGACGGCAAACTGGACTGGACCGGTGAGCGAGTTCGGTGGATTGTTCAAGACCTGATCGAGCGCCACAACACGCCGGTAACGGCCTATTACTCAAGCAACATCAATGACCTGTGGATTGGTGACAAAAACCTGCAGCTGCGCGCCATGGTGGCTGAGATGTGGCACCGTTACTGGTACCTGGCCGATGAAGTAAACAAGCACAATCACGTTGTGCCGAATTACTTCCGCTCAATGGCCTCCGCGCCTCCAGAAGAAGTCACCATCAACTGGTGGGGTAACCGGACCCCTACCGGCAACGACGCCGCAAGCGCCAGTACCGATGACAGCCGGATTCTGGACATGATGGGCAACACGAATTACTGGGATCAGGTAGAAGGACGTTACACCGCTGACCCGGAAGACGACCAGTTCGAAATCAAGAATTACTGAGATCGACCTGGCCATAAAAACCGCGGGCTAGTCCTGCGGGTTTGATTCGTTGCGTTCAACCAAAGCGTTTTCCATCAGCATCACGGCTTGTTGATGCCGTTCAATCTCTTGCTGCCAATAATCCCGGGTCCGTTTATCCGGACACGGGTTGTCTCGGTTCCTAAATTCATTCGTGCGCTTGGCGCTGGCAACCTGAATAGCGCGTCGGCGATATTCATCGGGATTGTTTGGCACATCCAGATAGGCATTATTGCGCGCCTCATACAAGTCAATCATTTTGTCCGGATCCCGCGTATCGCAATGGGAATGGCGCTGGCGTTTGCAGGCTGCATGGGCTTTCTGGAACGTTTCTTCACGGCGCTTCTTCCGCTCCGCAATGTTTTTCTTCCACCTCACGTCACACTGCTCGGCTTGCGCCAAATCTTGTTGTCTTTTGACAATGGTTTGCTTGGCGGTGGGCAGAGCAATCGAACCGCCCCAGAGCTCTCCTTTCCGGAAGACTATGTAAGGCTCATCGGCCATGAACTGAATACGGTGCTCCGGTAATCCCTGCCCTAGGGCAGGGTCCGGCGCGACTTGAGTCTTCGCCGGGGTCGACGACCGGGTGTTGCGGATCTTTATCTCGCTTTGAGTGGAGGTGATCTCGCAGGGCATGGCTTGGTAGGCAACTTGACCGGAGCCCGTTTCGCATTTGTAGACCCCAGCGGAGGCGCTGACACCGAGCAGCGAGAGCGCGATCCCGAACACGAGCTGGGTGACCGGCGCGGTCCCTGAAACTGGAGTGAAAACGGCGGATAAAGCGTCGGGGCCTGACAGCATGGCTGCTTTCCTTGTGGTTGGGAGCGGGGACCCGGGCGGCGCCTTTCCGCCTCTATGTGTCGTCAAACATGGCTATTTTCGCCAACCATAGCAAAACCGCTTCCGATCGTCCCGGGCTCGGCCCACCCACGCGCCCTCATATGGAAACGATGGGATGGTTGTCACAAACCAGGAGCGCACTGGCCCATATTTGAATCGGCATTGGCAGACCCGGCCCTCAGAACCCTATAAACGACAGCCATAACGCGAAAAAAGCAGCTCCTATAATAAGTACCGCACCATGAACCACCAGGTTCCTCCGGGTAGTTGGAGCCGGCTTTGGCGGGAAGCTGAAGTAATCCTCACCAAACAACCCAACGCCGCAGCTCTCACAGTAATTCTTCGAGTAAGAAACACGCAACGCAGATGGCTCAAACTTTTTTCGGCAGCTGTAACAACTGGGTTTAAACATGTCGGGTCCAGGTACGTTTAAGATTTAATGAGGTCAACCCGTTCATTGACCTGCCAATCATTGTCGGTAATGGCTACACCACCCTTGGCAGTGACCTGTACCGTGTCACTTAGGCCAATACCCCACTCCCCAGGCAGGCGAAGACACAGGGGGAGGTGGAAAACCATGTTTTCCTCAAAGCGGCGGGTGAGACCGCGGGCAATGTAGCCGGTGCCTTCAACCCAGCTGGGAGGGAACTGCGCTCCTACTGAGTAGCCGAATACGCCAGAGAAAAATACTCGATCGGCATAGCGTGCCAGGGCCGCCTCGGCAGCCTGTGCTGCATCATCAAAGGTATTACCCGGGCACATAGTTTCTTTCAGGGCGGCATAGACGCATTGGCACACTTCCGCGATCTGGTGCATCTGAGCCGTGGCTCCGCCCGCTACAACAGTGCGCATCATCGGCGCGGTATAGCGCTGATAAGCTGAACCAAATTCAAGGAACACCGGATCCCCTGCCTCGATAACGGTGCGTTTATGATTGACGTGTATCACGCTGCTGCGCTGACCGCAGGTCACGATCGGCTGCAGGCTCATGAACTCGCTGCCCGCCGCGAGCAGTGCACGTGCACCCTCGGCAGCCACCTCATTGTCGGTAATGCCGGGCTCAATGATAGCTTCTGCAGCTCGTAGACCGATTGCGGTGATGCGTGCGCTCTCGCGCAGGCAGTTCAGTTCGGCCTCGCTTTTGACCAGACGCTGACTATCCAGCAATGCGCCGCCATCATGGTGAAAGCGTGCCTTGCCCAGACGGTTTAACAGGGGTTGAATGATGGCGTAGCGCAAACCGGCAGAATTCGCATCCAGGCCTATGTACTGGCAGGGTGACAGCAAGGCCAGCAAAGGCTCGATGACTTCACTGATATCCTCCCAGCGGTAACCAATGATTTCGTCGACCCTTGCGGTAACAACAGCCGGCCCAGTCTCAATCGACGGTACCTGCAGGACAACACGTTCCGCCGTGACCAACAACGCGGTATGCACGGAGACCTCAAAGGTATGATAGCCGGTTAGGTAGAAAATATCGGCAGGATCGGTCAACAGCAGGGCATCACGTCCGGCTTCAGTCATCAGAGCCCGGGTACGCGCCAAACGGAGACTTAATTCACCTGCCGGAAAGGGTAGCTCGCTGCCTTCCAGGGTGTCGGCTAAAGCCTGGCGGTAAGCGTGGAAATCCATAGTAGTCTCCAGAATCAATAAGGGACTACTTGAGTGTAGGCATAAAACGCCCTGCCCCTAAACCAGGATAATCGTTGAAAGGGCTTGAGGCCTCCCGAGGACTGCCAATTACACCCTAAGTCTACCGAATACCCTTCGATTGCAGCCACTGGCTGATCTGCGCCTGATTCATAGCACCGCTCTGACGGGCCACTTCCCGGCCATTCTGGAACAGGATCATTGTGGGTATGCTGCGAATGCCAAACTGCCCGGCAGGCCCCGGTGACTGTTCGGTGTTCAGCTTGGCAAAGCGCACTTTACCCTGCCAGGCTTTCGCCGCCTGCTCGAACTGTGGCGCCATCGCTTTGCAGGGGCCACACCAACTGGCCCAGAAATCCACCAATACCGGCACATCGCTGCGTCCGGTGTGTGCCGCAAACGACTGCTCCGTAAGATCCAGCACCTGGTCTGGCCAGAGAGCTTGTTTGCACGCACCGCAGTTGCCACCGGCAGACAGCTTGTCGGCCGGTACGCGATTCACTTTGTGGCAATGGGGACACACCAGGTGTCGAATGTCAGTCATGATTGGTCGGCCTCTGATTTGTCAGATGGTTGAATTAATCGGGTCAAATGGCCGGAAATCAAGCGGCGAGCGCCCCGGTTGGGCCGATGTACCGGCCGTGGCCAACAAGCACCTGTATGAAATCAAATCACCGCTGATTCTTCAGCCTGGGCCGGCGGCGCTGACGGATGGGCTAGATGCGTTGTGTGAGATTATTGATCAGACAAACACCTGATTGTCACCGGCCTTTCGATTCCCGATAGACCTCACACGCCTTGTCTCGCTCCCGAGCCAACCTGGGATCACTATTCCCCATAGCCGCAACCGTCGCCGCGTTGCACGCCTGACGGGCTTCCTCCAACCCGGAAAGCGTCGGGGCTGAGTCTATATTTGCAACAGTGGGTTTGAAAGACACAGCAGCATTGCAATACATATTCTGGATCTGAACCTGCCGCCAGTCGTCTGACGCAGACTGCCTCAATTCCGAACACAGCGCATGGAACAGCTGAGAAGCCTTCACGGTACACCCGGAAAACTGACTGATGTTTTGTCGATAATTCGAACAGATGCTTTCAGGGCGCACCCGCCACAACTGATGCTGATAGGAAACTGAAACACCCTCGTATTCGACAACGACCGGCGTAATCTCAAGGTTTCTGGTTTCATTGAAATGATTGGATACCCTCGACTGAACGGTATTCAGGTATGCGGAAAACACAAAACTTACAGGGTCCAAAATCTTGTACTCCAGAATAGATCCAAATCGAAGCTCAGGGGTCTCAAAAAATCAAAACCCAACTGCCGCCGCAAGCTCATCGTTTTCTGATTCAATGAATTTCTCCCTGTAAAGCCTTATATCGAGCACACGCCTTATCTCGGTCTCTCAAAAGACGCGGATCCTGATTGCCAATCGCGGCAGCTATCAGCGAATTACATTCCTGCCGTGCTAAAAACAATTCGGAGGGAGATTGATGAACACGCTGAACAACGCTATTGGAAGACGGCTCAGCAGGCCGAGCTGCTTGCTCAACTCGCGGTTCTGACACTCGTTTTGTACCTATTGCCATCGCCCCCGAAACGAAATTTGAATACGCGTTCACGCCGATCGCACCAACTCCCAACATCAACACCGGGAAAATCAGGATCTTGAGAAGCCCACTGCGTGACTCACGAGGTGCAACGCCATGGCGCTCAGATACCAGGCCTCTAACATGCCGAACATGGGCCCGATCAGTGGCAAATGATTCCTTAAGACGACCAGAGGCCACCTTTTCCAGAGCCTCTTTTACCTGATCAGGGCTCAGTACCGCCTCCTGCTTCGACTTGATATAGCTAACATAGCCCAACCCGCGGGTAACTTGGTCAGGCATCGGTGTCTTGAAGGTACTGTCCCCGACAAACACCACCACCGAATGCATCTGGTGATCATCAAATCCAAGCAAGGCCTGCAGCGTTTTTACATGCTTATAGTTCTGATGAAGTGGGTTCTGAAATTTATAGTTGGACCGGTAAATTTTCTGGGTCCAGAAACGTTGATGCGGGTTGCCGAAAATCCAGCCTTTCATATTCTTGGTTTCCACAACGAAGACGCCAAACTCTGACACCAGAACGTGGTCAATCTGGGTGGTGCCGTCGTCCGTCGTGGGGAGAGTAACGTTCTTGACCAGATGGTAGCGGGATTTGTCGAGCAGCAACCGCGCAGAAGCGTTGACGAGGAATTCCCCCGTCTTGCCCTTGAACCACGGCGTCCTGATCAGGCCCAAGATAATGAGCAGGAGAATCAGATACCAGAATTCAGAAAGCACGACCTGGAAGGTTGAACCAAAATCCATCACGCGAACATGAGGCTGTAAACCAAATTGTGTAACTGCCCACGACTGAGTAATCTTTTCAAAAGGATACCATCGTGGGTACACAAGTGGATCAAGAAAAACTCAAAG
>NZ_LOCO01000033.1:0-33961 GCF_001574445.1 Marinobacter excellens LAMA 842 | reverse complement strand
CTACCGCGACAGGAAGCACGTCAGGGCTCGCATTAACAATTGGTACTGCCGCAGGCGCTGTGCTCCGCGGACAAGTGACAATTGAGGCGCTTGAAGATATCACTATCGGCGGTGACGATCCGACTGTCGCAGGTTTCGATGATGGCCAGATTGCAGCGGCCACTGGTAACCTCTCTAGCCTGAGTGTTACAGATGTGGCCAATGCCAACGACGCCATCAAAAGGATCGACTCAGCGTTACAGACAGTCAACAGCTTTCGAAGTGAGCTTGGTGCCGTCCAAAACCGCTTTGAGTCAACCATCGCGAACCTGAGCACCTCAGTTGAGAACCTGAGCGCGTCCAACAGTCGTATCCTGGACGCTGACTTCGCGGCAGAAACCGCCAACCTGGCCAAATCCCAGGTACTGCAGCAGGCCGGTATCTCCGTCCTGGCTCAGGCGAACGCCCGTCCGCAGCAGGTTCTGTCCCTCCTGCAGTAAGGGGCATAGCGGTAACGGCCGGAACCCTCGGGTTCCGGCCTTCCGCCGTTGAAGGATAGCGAGGTAAAGCTATGAATGACGTTAACCTGAACAGCCCGGACCTGAAACTGGTGCGCTCTGGCGCCCAGGCTCCGGCCAAGGCAATGTCGTCATCTCAGGCCGAGGGCCGGAACGCCCCTGACCTTGCAGCTTCGGCTGCCGGTACCCGCCAGGTGCAGGCTCCCCAGGTTGCTCAACAGGCTTCGCAAGCTGAAAAGCTGCAGGCCCGTAATGAAGAGCAGCGCAAGGAGCTGGATGAGGCGGTTAGCCAGTTGAACGACTTTGTTCAAACCGTGCAGCGGGATCTTCAGTTTGAAGTGGATAACGAAATGGGCCAGACCATCGTAAGGGTGGTTGATCAGCAAACCCAGGAAGTGATCCGCCAGATCCCGGACGAAGTGGCAATGAGGTTGGCAGAAAAATTGCAGCAGGACGAACCGCTGACGTTGTTTAACATCAAGGTGTAAAAGCTTGCCGCTTTTGCGCGGATGTAAACGACGGTATTTCAGCACCGCCGCCTCTGGAAGGAGCCGGCGGTGTTCGCGTTTGAAGGGATTGGTTTCGCCACGGACGACACGGACTAACACGGACGGTCAAGCAGTTCGGTTTCGTTTCTTGTCCGTGAATGTCCGTGCCGTCCGTGGCTAAAAAAACTTAGATACACACAGTTACAAATCGGTTCTATATTTAGGGCGAAAAAGGCAAAGTTTTGCCGCCTGCTGCCGATAAACTGATCAGTATAGAGATTCGCCCCCTTGAGGAGGCATGGTTATGGCCAGTATTTCATCGTTAGGTATCGGCTCCGGCGTTTTGACGTCGGATCTTGTCGACCAGTTGGTGGCTGCGGAGCGCAGGCCCACGGAAGTTCGGCTGGATCAGAAAACCGAGCGCACAGAGGCGCTTATTTCTGCCTATGGCATGTTGCGGAGCGCCGTAACGGAGCTGCGCCTGCCTATGCGTCAGCTCGGTTCCGCGGATGCGATGAAGTCGTTTTCGGCCACTTCCTCGGGTAGCAATATTGATGTGTCTGTGGATGCCAGCAAGGCCAGCCGCGGCTCTTATAGCCTGGACGTGAAAAGTCTGGCGCAGTCCCAGGCCTTGGCCAGCCGGGATGTGTTTGCCGACCGGGATGCCACCAGTGTTGGCCGTGGCACCATGACGCTTCAGGTGGGTGACAAGACCACCAATATCACCATCGATTCTTCCAACGACACCCTGCAAGGCCTGGCGAATGCCATTAACGAGGCCAATGCGGGCGTGTCTGCCGGTGTGATTGATACCGGCAACGGTTTCCAACTGGTGTTGTCTGCTGATGAGACCGGTGAAGCCAATGCTGTGAATATTTCCGTTACGGAAGATGGTGCTGCCCCGGGATTAAGCCGGTTCGCTTTCGATACGGCAGATCCCGAAAACATGGATGGCATGCGCCAGACCATTGCGGCGAGCGATGCGGTGATGGAAATCAACGGCGTGGAAATTCGCCGTGCCACCAACACTATTGAAAATGTGGTGGATGGGCTGACCTTCAACATTACCGGTGAGGGCAAGTCCACTATCAAAGTGGAGCAGGACACGGCGGCGGTTGCCGAGCGTGTTCAGGCGTTCGTAGACAAGTTTAACGAGCTGCAGGGCACCATCCGTGAACTGTCTTCATTTGATAGCGAGACGGGGCAGGGCAGTATTCTGACCGGGGATTCCACGGTTCGGAATATCCAGAACCAGTTGAAGCGGGTTTTGACAGATATTATTCCCGGGCTGGAAAACGCCAGTGTTCGCAGCCTGGCGGATGTGGGCATTGGCACGGATTTCCGTACCGGTGAGCTGCAGTTTGATAGTCAGAAGTTTCAGCAGCAGCTTCGGGAAAACCCGGATGATGTCACCGCTCTGTTTGCCGAGCAGGGCAGAACTAGCGATTCCCAGGTGGAGTTTGTTCGTAGCGGCTCTAATACTCGCCCGGGTGATTACAGTATTAATGTTACCCAGATGGCGACTCGGGGCAGTTTGAATTACGCGAGCGCCGATACCGTTAATGTTGGCGCTGACAACAGTTTCACTTTCCGGGTAGATGGTGAAACCACAGCGACTGTTTCGATTGCTGCAGATAACTATTCCGGTGAAGATTTTGCCGCTGCCATTCAGGCAGCCTTGCGCGAGAACTCGGCATTGAACGCGGCAGGCCGTTCGGTTCAGGTGGCTTATGATGCCACAGAGGGGTTGACGTTTACCTCTAACCGCTTTGGTAGCGATTCTAACGTAAGCCTGACCGGGCTGAGCAACGTTACAGGGCTTAACACCGCCACCGGCACCGCCGGCCAGGATGTCCAAGGCACCATTAACGGCCAGACTGCCCAGGGCGACGGCCAGGTGCTGTTCCTGGCAAACAGTGCCGGTGGCGATGCCGCTGGCCTGCAGGTGCGCATTACCGGTGGTGACGTAGGCAACCGTGGCTCGGTGAAGTTCATCGAGGGCGTGAGTGAACGCGCGGTAGATGCCATTACCAGCATTCTGGGTGCAGACGGTGCGTTGAGCTCCCGAACCGATGCCCTGAACCGGGACCTGGAGCGCATCCAGGAAGACCGGATCAAGCTGGACTTGCGGATTGAAAGCTATCAGGAACGCCTGGTGAAGCAATTCAGCGCCGCCGATTCCCTGATCTCCCAGCTTAACAGCACACGAGATTACGTGAGCCAGCAGTTGGCGGCCCTGGCGCCGAACAGGCAAAACGATTAAGTCAGCTATACTGATGGTTGGCCAGCCAACCATGGCATACCGGACAACGGTGAAACGAGGTTATATATGAACGGTTTACAGGCGTATCAGCGCGTTAATACCCAAACCAGCATCACCGATGCAGACCCGCACAAGTTGATTCAGCTGCTGTATAACGGGGCGATCGAGCGGATTAACATGGCCAAGTCAAAAATTCAGGCCAAGGATTACGCAGCTAAGGCTCAGTTACTCAATAAAGCCATTGAGATTATCGGTGGCCTGCGGGCGTTCCTGGATTTCGAAAAAGGCGGTGAACTGGCCACCCGGCTGGAGGCTCTATACGACTATATGGAGCGCACTTTGCTGGAAGCCAGTGCCAAGAATGACGTTGCCAAGCTGGATGAAGTGCTGACCCTGCTGCGTTCCGTGAAAGACGGCTGGGATGGCATTCGCGACGAGGTGGTGAACCAGCAGCAGGCGGTTTGAATTAGCGTTGGTCGAGCACATGGCGTTTTTTCGCGGGCTGTTGGTGGCCTTTCTGCTTGCAGCTGCCCCGGTTAGCGCGAGTGATCAAGTCGTCGGCTCAAACGAAGGCCTTCCTGCCAACTCGCCGGCGATGTTTGCGATTCCTGATGTCTGGCCCTGGGGCTTTCAGGATAATCAGGGTGAACTGCAAGGCAGTCTGATTACGCTGATGGACCGTTTATCAGAACTCTCGGGTGTTCACGTAAGTGCGCAGTTGCTTCCTTTGCGGCGCGTCATACTTGACCTGCACACGGGACGGGCAGAATTTGCTTTTCTGTTTCAAAGTCCAGACCTGGACGAGAACACCATTCCCGTCGATACCGTACTTCAGATCAATCTGATGCTGATGGCGATGCGTGACACCGATTTCCCCCTGACCCTGGATGGCCTGGCCGGCAAGCGTGTCGGCTATGTGCGGGGTACCTATCTTGGTGAGTCGTTCAAAGCGGATGAGGCTGTGATGAAAGTGCCGGTTTATAACATTCGGCAAGCCATTGAAATGCTGATGCTGGGGCGTATTTCAGCGGTGCTTGCCAGCGATCACAACATCGCGATGACGATTGACGCTTACGGCTTTCCCGCAGAAGAGTTCCGTCTGCAGGAGCATGTAAAGGGCCAAAAGGCCCGGCTGTATATGTCACCAGACAGCGGCAACCCGGAACACGCTCGTCTTTTCAAAGAAGCACTGCAACACATGCGTGACAACGGCGAGTTACAGCGCATTTTCCAGACTTCTTCCGCCCAATAGCCATTCCCCCCGCACTCCCGTACAATACGCACCTTCTTTTCAATACATCCATTCTGTTCAGTCTGGAGCAAGGGCATGTCTGATATCAAAAAGGTGGTGCTGGCTTATTCCGGTGGCCTGGATACTTCCGTGATCGTTCGGTGGTTACAGGACACCTATAACTGTGAGGTGGTGACCTTCACCGCCGACATCGGCCAGGGCGAGGAAGTTGAGCCGGCGCGCGCCAAGGCGGAAGCGTTGGGCGTTAAGGAAATCTACATTGAGGACCTGCGCGAAGAATTTGTGCGCGACTACGTGTTCCCGATGTTCCGCGCCAATACCATCTATGAGGGCGAATACCTGCTGGGTACTTCCATCGCCCGCCCGCTGATTGCCAAACGTTTGATCGACATTGCCAACGAAACCGGCGCGGATGCGATTTCCCATGGCGCTACCGGTAAGGGTAACGACCAGGTGCGTTTCGAGCTGGGTGCCTACGCACTGAAGCCGGGCGTGAAGGTTATTGCTCCCTGGCGTGAGTGGGATCTGAACTCCCGCGAAAAACTGCTGAAGTACTGCGAAGAGCGCAACATTCCGGTGGAAATGAAGAAGGGCAAGAGCCCGTACTCCATGGATGCCAACCTGCTGCACATTTCCTACGAAGGCATGAACCTGGAAGACCCCTGGGCGGAAGCCGAGGAAGACATGTGGCGTTGGAGCGTATCTCCGGAAGCCGCGCCGGACAAGCCGACTTACGTGGAACTGACCTACAAGAAGGGCGACATTGTTGCCGTTGATGGCCAGGAAATGAAGCCCCACGAAGTGTTGGAGACGCTGAATAAGGTTGCCGGCGCCAACGGTATTGGCCGTCTGGACATCGTAGAGAACCGTTACGTGGGCATGAAGTCCCGCGGCTGCTACGAAACCCCGGGCGGCACCATCATGCTGCGTGCTCACCGCGCCATTGAGTCCATCACCCTGGACCGCGAAGTGGCCCACCTGAAAGACAGCCTGATGCCCCGCTACGCCGAGGTCATCTACAACGGCTACTGGTGGTCCCCGGAGCGCGAAGCCCTGCAGGCACTGATCGACCAGACCCAAACCTACGTGAACGGCACCGTTCGCCTGAAACTCTACAAAGGCAACGTGGACGTAGTTGGCCGGAAGTCTGACGACTCCCTGTTCGACGAAAAGATTGCCACCTTTGAGGAAGACCAGGGTGCGTATGATCAGAAAGACGCCGAAGGCTTCATCAAGCTGAACGCGCTGCGGCTGCGGATTGCGGCTGGGAAAGGGCGGAAGCTGTAGGGTCTGACCTCAGGGTCTGTCCCAAGGGTCTGTCCCCGAACGGGGACTGACCCACCTTTGCCCGTCCTTGCCGCCAAACTATAACCCATTGGTTCCAAGATGGGGCAGTCCCCGTTCGGGGACAGACCCTTGCGCCCAGCATAACGCTGGGCGTTTTTGTCTCTATCGTGCGATACTTGGCCGAGTTAGTATGAGCTAACAGGAGCTAGTCATGGACAACAGAGTTCAGCAAGTGATTAAGAAGCTTGAACACTTGCCAGCAGACCGTTTATCCGAGGTTGAGGATTTCATTGATTTTCTGAGCCAGAGAGATCGTGAACATCATACGCGCAAGGATTTCGCGCGGGGAGCGGAACCTTCTTTCCAAAAGGTATGGGATAACGACGACGATGCGGCCTACGACAAACTTTGAATTTGGTGATGTGGTTCTGGTTGGTTTTCCATTTACCAATCTGAAGACCACAAAAAAGCGCCCTGCAGTGGTTATAAGTTCTTCAGCTTATCAGGCTTACCGTCCTGATCTTGTGATAATGGCGATTACCAGTCAGATTAGAGATCCTCTCAGTTTTGGTGAGGCGTTAATAAAGGATTGGGAGCAGGCGGGTTTGCTGAAACCTTCGGTGATGAAGCCGCTGATCGCAACCGTTGAGCAGTCAATCATTTTGAAACGAATGGGTTCCCTGAACACAAACGACCAAGCCCAGTTGAAAAGCGCACTGCATGGAATTCTAGAACTTAATAATAAATAGAAAAAATATGCCAGCATTCGGAACCGCCTCTGTCGCCGCCCTGCGCCAATACGTTCGCTACGCCGATGCCAAGGGCATCAGTACCTCAGAGCTGTTCAGCAAAGCCGGCCTTGAGCCGAATATCCTTGATACCGATGACGGCCGCCTGACGGGCGAGCAGTTGCAGACGTTTATTCGCCTGCTGGCCGAAGCATCCGGCAATCCCATCCTTGGCCTGGAAACCGGTGATTTCGTTCAGCCCGGTTCCTACAGTGTGCTTGGCTATATCACCATGAGCTGTGCCACGCTGGGGGAGGCCGTCACCCGAATTGCGCCCTATGAAAAACTGGTAGGGGACATGGGCACCACGGGCCTACGAATGAAGGGGAATGAAGTGTCGTTGGTGTGGACCTGCAACTTTACCGACCCGGTGGTGTGGCCCCAGGTGGTGGATAATGTGTTCGCCTCCTGGATTAACTATGCTCGCTGGCTGGCGGATAACGATAACGCCTCTCCAATCCGGGTTGCCCTGAAACGTTCCTCGCCCGGGCCTGACTGTGAGAGCGCTTATCAGGAGCGCTGGGGCTGCCCGGTTGAGTTCGAAGCGCCGGAGAATGTGGTGACCATGCCCCAGGATCTACTGGCCACCCGCCTTCGCCAGCCAGACCCGCTGCTGCGCAAGACCCTTGAAGCCCATGCGCTGTCGCAGTTGGCGCTGCTGGATACCGATACCGACCTGACCTCCAGAGTGAAGCAAGGCATTCAGAAACAACTGGCCAGCGGCGTGACCCGGCAAGACATGATCGCCGAAGACCTGGGCATGACCAGCCGCACCCTGCAACGCAAACTGAGCCAGGAAGGTGTTTCCTACCAAAAGCTACTGGATGACGTGCGCCAGCAGATGGCAGAGGATTATTTGCGGAATACCGAGATGAGCATTCCCGATATCGCGCTGAGGTTGGGGTACAGCGAGACCACGTCGTTTCATCGGAAGTTTAAGGCGGCTGCCGGGAAGACGCCTGGGGATTATCGAAAGGGTCTGACTCCCCAGGGTCTGTCCCCGAACGGGGACTGACCCATTTTGGACCCATGGGTTCGAGTTTTGGTGCAGGGACGGGCAAAGGTGGGTCAGACCCCTTTTGGGTCAGACCCTGATAACCCAGGGTCTGTCCCCGCATGGGGACTGACCCATCTTGGCCCCATGGGTTCGAGTTAAGTGGCAAGGACGGGCAAAAGTGGGTCAGTCCCCATTCGGGGACAGACCCCTGAGACAGACCCGGAAAACTAATAAAAAAGCCAGCTCACAAGAGCTGGCTCGAAATTACTTCGGAAAGAACGAAAGTGCCTGAAAAATTCGTTAATCCTGTGGAGTCAGGGCCCATAATACGGCGGAGTTACTACTCGGCTCCTCCGCCATGGGCGGATACTGCTTGATTCCACGGTTTCAGAATAAGCCCTCGTGCCCTTCCTGTCTGTTTGTGATCTGTGTCCCGTTGTTACCGTTTGTGAGGGCTACACACCTTCCCGTATCTCGGGTTTGGTTTCGGTAAAGCGGCGGGTTTCGTAGGCGTCAACCAGGCCTTGCACCGCCGCCCGTTCCATATCCTGCACCGAGGGCGTGCCGTCCTGGGCGTCGGCGCGGCACAGGACCATGCCGGCTTCCACGGAGATAAAGCCAGCGGTGGTTTTCAGGGCCTTGTGGTTGATACCATCAAAAATTCGCCGGAACGCGGTGGTGGAGCAATGGTCGCTGTTCGGGAAGTAGGAGACGATGGCAAACTGGTTGTCGCCAACACGGCACAGGGCGTCGATGGGGCGAATCAGGGTGCTCAGACGGCGGGCGATGCCGGTGGCCAATTCGCTCATCACGCTGGGTGGGTGCTTGCGTTTCAGGTCTTGCCAGTTACGAATGCCGCACATCACATAGGAGGTGGAACCGCCTCGGGATTCCGCATGGCGCAGGGTTTTCTGCAGGCGCTGGCGGGCATACTTGCTGTTACACAGGCCGGTTTCCAGGTCGATAATGTTGGTGGATTCCAGCTCCCGGTTGTTTTCGACCAGCAGTGCGTTGGCCCGCAGCAGGGTGTTCTGGCGATCGGCCATTCGGTCGGCGGCAAAGATGCGGGGGATCAGCTGTTTGGTCATGTCGGATTTGTAGATGAAGTCATCCACGCCCCGGTCGAAGGCTTCCGACAGTGCTTCCACGCTTTCGCGGGCGGTGAGCAGGATCACGTAGGTGTAGTGGTTGTCCTGCTCATCCTGCTGGCGCACGTGGTCGGTCAGTTGCAGCCCGTCCATTTCAGGCATCAGCCAATCGGCAATCAACACGCTGACCTGCCGCTGTTCCATCAGCTTCAGGGCGTCTGGCGCGTTGTTGGCAATGCGTATATCGCGGTAACCGGCATTTCGCAGGGTGCGGCCGACCACCATACTGCTGAATTTGGCGTCGTCTACTACGAGTATGGGTAGGTCCAGGTTTGGCATCGTTTGTCTACTTCTTACCAGTCCATTGTCAGATGCGGTTCGCCGCGGCTCTTGGTATGCTTTGGCGGTTTCGGAACATCCGGTATTTTTAATGTCGCCACAGTATACCCCCGTGTGCCCTTTGGAGAATAACGACCATGCCTTCTTTTGACATTGTTTCAGAAATTGAAATGCACGAAGTCACCAACGCGGTGGATCAGGCCAAGCGTGATCTGGGTAACCGCTGGGATTTTAAAAATGTGCAGGCGGATATCGAACTGGAAGACAAGCGCATTACGGTGAGCGCCGAGCAGGAGTTCCAGCTGGAGCAACTGATTGATCTGCTGCGTATGGCCTTCGCCAAACGCAACATTGACGCCCGGGCCCTGGCGGAAGACGGCGAGAGCAAGGCCGGCAAGCTGGTGAAACAGCATTTTTCCCTGAAGCAGGGTATCGAAACCGATATGGCCAAGAAGATCGTGAAAATGATCAAAGACCAGAAGATGAAGGTGCAGGCCAGCATTCAGGGTGACAAGGTGCGGGTAACCGGCAAGAAGCGGGACGACCTGCAGGAAGCCATTGCCATGCTGCGCGAGGCGGAGCTGGATATTCCGCTGCAGTTTAACAACTTCCGCGATTGAGTTCTGGCCTGCCCTGCATGGCTAGGGAGCTGTCTGCCCCTGCGCAGTATCCTCGTCTATTCGTGCCGGCTTGTCCGGGTGAGCAATGCGGAAAAGCAGGGCCGCCAGGATAATGGCCGGCGCGCCGGTTCCTGCGGTGATCAGGAAGAATCCCACCCAGCCCACGTGTTCTGCAAGCAACCCGGTAAAGCCCGCCGCAAACTGCCCGGGCAGCGTCATCAATGAGCTGAACAACGCGTACTGGGTGGCGGTGTAGGCGGTGTTGGTGAGGCTGGACAGGTAGGCAATAAACACCGAAATGGCCATGCCGCCTGTGACGTTATCGGCAATGATGGCGGCCACAAGGCCCGGTTGTTGGGGGCCAATGATGGCCAGGCCGGCGAAGGTGAGGTTGGTGGCCGGGGCCATAAACGCGGTGAACAACAGCATTCGGGCAATGCCAAACCGTGCTACCAGTGCGCCGCCGACCGCGGCCCCGCTCAGGGTCATGATCAAGCCAAACGCGGCTGCAATGTTGGCGATCTGGGACTTGGTAAAGCCCAGGTCCAGATAGAACGGATTGGCCATCACCCCCATAAAGATGTCACTGATGCGGAAGGTGGCAATAAACAGCAGGATCACCAGCGCCGCTTTGCCGTATCGTTGAAAGAAATCCGCGAACGGGCAGACAAACGCGCCGATCATCCATGCGGTGATGTTCTTGCGGGCACCGCTGTGTTTGGTGCGGTCCAGGTATCCGATAACCCGCGCCTCCATGGCAAACACTGCTGCCGACTGGCGGTTCTTCGGTTCGGAACTGATCAGCGTGGTGACCATGCCAACGCCCATCAGCAGGGCCATGGTGCCGTAGGCCAGGGACCAGCTGCCGACGGCGGCAATGTGTAGGGCGCCGGCACTGGCCATCAGCATGGCAACCCGGTAACCGGTCACGTAGCTGGCGGCCATGCCGCCCTGTTCATGGGGCTCCGCGGCTTCCACCCGGTAGGCATCCACCGAGATGTCCTGAGTGGCGGAACCGAACGCGGCGACCACGGCCCAGAGGGCCACCAGCCACTGTTGCTGGGTTGGGTCCGTCAGCGCCATGCCCAGTAACGCGCCGGCAATACTCATCTGTGAAACCAGCATCCAGCTGCGCCGCCACCCGAGCCACCGGGTGAGAAGCGGAATGCTGGTGCGATCAACAATCGGTGCCCACAGCACCTTGATCGAATGGGCCATGCCCACCCAACTGAGAAAGCCAATGGTGGCAAGCTCAACGCCCAGATCCCGCAGCCACGCCGTAAACGTACCCCCCACCAACAGCAACGGAAGCCCAGCGGAGAAGCCAAGGAACAGCATGCCGATAACCCGGGGGTTTCGATAAACTTGAAAGCCTTGAAGGAACTTCAGGATAAAACTCTGAGGCATGAACGGCCGTCCGGAGCTGAGTGGAATACAAGAACCGGGATTATGCGGAATTAAACCCCAATGGCCAAGTGAGCGAGCTTTAATGACCTACCGAGCCAATTTGGGGTCAGACCCCAAGACATTTCACCCGATCAAATGTTCTGGGGTCTGACCCCAATTTTAGGAGGAGCAGCTGATGTTGAGGTGTTTGCCCCAGTCTGGCGGTAAGGCCGCGTAGTGTTCGAACTCGGGTTGGTCGTCGAAGGGGTTCTCGAGCACCTTTAACAGCTCTTTCAGGGGCGCGTAGTCGCCGTTCTGGGCTTCCATGATGACTTGCTGGGCCAGGTAGTTGCGCAGGATGTATTTGGGGTTTATTTGGCGCATGAGGTATTCGCGTTCGTCGTGGGCGCGGGTTTCGGTCTTGAGGCGGGCCTCGTAGCGTTCGAGCCATTCGTCGGCCGCGCTTCGGTCGGCAAACAGATCCCGCACCGGGGCGTTGCCATGGCGGTGCAGGTTGGAGATGCCTCGGAAGAAGCGGGTGTAGTCTACCCGGTGTTCGTGCAGCATGCTGAAGGTCTCCATGATCAGGCTCATGTCTGAGTCGTCGGTTTCCTCCAGCCCCAGTTTTGCCCTCATATTGTTCTTGAAATGTTCGTTATAGGTGGTTTCGTACCGGCGCAGACCGCGGCGCACGTGGTCCTCATCCATGATCGGCAGCAGGGCGTTGGCCAGGTACTGGCAGTTCACAAAGCCAGTCTGCGGCTGCCGGTTGTAGGCGTAGCGGCCGCCCTCGTCGGTGTGATTGCAGATGAAGCCGGCGTCGAAATCATCGAGGAAGGCGTAGGGGCCGTAGTCGAAGGTGTCGCCGATGATGGACATGTTGTCGCTGTTCATCACGCCGTGGCAGAAGCCGACCGCCTGCCAGTCAGCGATCAGCCGGGCGGTGCGTTCCACCACTTCTTCAAACCAGCGTTGGTGGCGTTGTTCTTCCGGCAGGCTGATCAGGTGCGGGAAGTGCAGGGTGATCACGTGTTCCAGCAGGGTTTTCAGTGCCTCGGGGCCTTCATGGTGGGCGGCGAATTCGAAGTGGCCGAAACGGATATGACTTTGCGCCACTCGCATCAGCGCGGCGGCGGTTTCGATGGATTCCCGGCGCACCGGGTCTTTCGCGCTGATCATAAACAGGGCGCGGGTGGTCGGAATGCCAAGACCGTGCATGGCTTCCGAGCACAGGTATTCGCGAATGGTGGAGCGCAGCACTGCCCGGCCATCGCCAAAGCGGGAGTAGGGCGTGGTGCCTGCCCCTTTCAGGTGCCAGTCCCATCGGGTGCCGTCCGGTGCTACGGTTTCCCACAGTAACAAGCCCCGACCATCGCCCAGTTCCGGGTTGTACACGCCAAACTGGTGCCCGGTGTACTTCATCGCCACTGGGTCCATACCCTCCAGCAATTCCACCCCGGCACCCACACCGGCCCACTCAGCTTCATCCTTAACATGAAACCCCATCTGCTCTGCCAATTTGTGGTTAAAGCACACCATCGCCGGCTGCGACAAAGGCGTCGGCTTCACCCGCGTATAAAAGCTGTCCGGCAATTCCAGGTAACGGTGTTCCACCTTAAAGGCATTCGTGCTCATAGTCTGGCCTGGTTCTTGAATCTAATTTGGGGTCAGACCCCAGAACATTTCACCGCATCAAATGTCTTGGGGTCTGACCCCAGTTACATTGCAGAGCGGGGTGGGGAAATGCAACCACGGTTGATTGTTTTTACGGATCTGGACGGCACCTTGCTGGATCACGACAGCTATAGCTGGCGGGCGGCGAAGCCGGCGATGGCGCGGTTGGGGGCCAATGGCATTCCATTGATTTTCAATTCCAGCAAAACGGCGGCGGAGATCAGTGAGTTGCAAAGCATGATGGGGCTGCGGGGGCCGTTTATTGCGGAGAACGGCGCGGCGGTGGTGATTCCTGCTGGCTGCCTGGGCAATGCGGAGGAAGAAGTGGTCCATGTCGGCAGATCCTATGAGGAGGTTGTTCGCACTATTTTGGTGCAGAGGGAATCCGGTGCACAGTTTCGGAGCTTTGATGACCTGTCTGCGGAGCAGGTGGCGTCGCTTACCCGGTTGACGGTAACGGAGGCGGCCCGGGCGAAACAGCGTTTGGCGACGGTGCCGCTGGTGTGGGATGGCACGGAGGAAGAGCTGGCGCAATTCCGCGCGGCGCTTGAGCTGGAGGGCCTGAAGTTGGTGCAGGGCGGGCGCTTCTGGCATGCCATGGGCACCTTTGATAAGGCGGAAGGGGCCCGGTTCTTGCTGAAGCGTTATCAGGAGCACTTTGGTGAAGAACCGATTGTGACCATTGCCCTGGGCGATAGCCCCAACGACCAGTGCATGCTGGAGGCCGCCGACGTACCGGTGGTGATTCGCGGGGTGAACAGTGATCAGGTTCAGTTGCCGTCGTCCCGGCACGCCATGCGCTCCCTCAAGCCCGGCCCGGAGGGTTGGAATGAATGCGTGCTCAATCTGCTCTTTGAGTACGGCTACCAGTAAAGGAGGAGCCGCCATGGGCGACTTTTACCAGAATGGCATTATCACCACCCTGCACAACCTTGTGCGCCGCCCCGTGGAGGATGTTGAAGCGGACCTGATGAGCTTTCGTAAAGCCCGGCCTATGTCTTTGGTGTTGCCGTCTTTGTGCTCGGAGCTGGAAGGGCCTGCGCTTAAAAACATCGTCCAGGAGCTGACCAAGGTTCCGTATTTGGATGAGATTGTGATCGGTTTGGACCGTGCCGATGAAACCCAGTATCGCCATGCCCTGGAGTATTTTTCCGAGCTGCCGCAGCCGTTCAAGGTGCTCTGGAACGATGGCCCCCGGTTGCGGGCACTGGATATGAAATTGCGGGAGCAGGGCCTGGCACCCACGGAGATGGGGAAGGGCCGCAATGTGTGGTATTGCTTTGGCTACGTGCTGGCCTCGGGTGTGAGTAAATCCGTGGCCCTGCATGATTGCGACATCCTGACCTATTCCAGGGATTTGCTCGCGCGCCTGATCTACCCGGTGGCCAACCCCGGTTTTAACTACATGTTCTGCAAAGGCTATTATGCACGGGTGGCGGACGGCAGCATGAATGGCCGGGTCAGCCGCCTGCTGGTCACGCCACTGATTCGCGCCCTCAAAAAAGTGTGTGGCCCCAACGATTTTCTGGATTACCTGGACAGCTACCGCTACCCGCTGGCGGGCGAGTTCTCCTTCCGTACCGATGTGATTAATGACCTGCGTATTCCCAGCGACTGGGGCCTGGAAATTGGCGTCTTGTCCGAAATGAAGCGTAACTACGCCACCAACCGCTTGTGCCAGGTGGACGTGGCGGATGTTTATGACCACAAACATCAGGAGCTGTCACCGGAAGACGCCAGCCGGGGCTTGTCCAAGATGAGCGTGGACATCTCCAAGGCGCTGTTCCGTAAGCTGGCCACTAACGGTGAGATTTTCTCCAACGAAAAGTTCCGCACCATCAAGGCAAGTTACTTCCGTATTGCCCTGGATTTTGTGGAGACCTACCAGAACGACGCCATCATCAATGGCCTGAGTTTCGATCGTCACAAGGAAGAGAAGGCGGTGGAGCTGTTCGCCCAGAACGTGATGCGCGCCGGCGCCTATTTCCTCGACAATCCCATGGACACGCCGTTCATCCCGAGCTGGAACCGGGTAACCAGTGCCATTCCGGATATCCGGGAGCAGTTGCTGGAGGCGGTGGAACTGGATAACCAGGAGTTCCGGCCATGAGCCAGACCCTCGACAGCAAACTGGTGGCCATGCTGGAAGTGGTCTACCCAGCGGTGGACTGTGCCTTTGTGGCGGAGCAGTTAATAGATGCCATGGCACTGGCGCCCGATGCCGAGGCCCCGCCGGCGCACCAGAACCATTGGGACCCATCGGACATTGTGCTGATCACCTACGCCGATACCGTTCAGCAGCCGGATGAGAAGCCATTGGTGACTTTGAAGCGGTTTCTGGACGACTGCCTGCAGGACGTCATCAGTGCCGTGCATATTCTGCCGTTTTTCCCGTACAGCTCGGACGATGGCTTTTCGGTGATGGATTACCTGGCGGTGAACGAGTCCCACGGTGGCTGGGAAGACATCGAGGCCATCGCCGCGGACTACAAGCTGATGGCCGACCTGGTGATCAACCACATGTCCGCCCGCAGCCGCTGGTTCGAGAACTTTCGCAAGCGCGTGGGGCCGGGCAAGGATTACTTCTTTGAGGGCAACCCGAAAGACGATTTAAGCATGGTAGTGCGCCCCCGAACCTCGCCGTTGCTGACCCCGGTGCAGACCGATGACGGCGAGCGCCACGTATGGTGTACCTTCAGCGAAGACCAGGTGGACCTGAATTTCGCCAACCCGGAAGTGCTGATCGAATTTGCCCGGATTATCCACTATTACCTGGAACGTGGGGTCAGGATCTTCCGGCTGGATGCGGTGGCGTTCTTGTGGAAAGAACCGGGCACGCCCTGCATTCACCTGCAGCAGACCCACGAGCTGATCAAGATTCTGCGCCTGCTGATTGAGCACCACACGCCAGATGCGGTGGTGATCACCGAAACCAACGTGCCCAACCGGGAGAACCTGACTTATTTCGGCAACGCCAACGAAGCCCATGCAATCTACAACTTCTCGTTACCGCCACTGCTGATCAATACCCTGGTCACCGGCAATTGCCGGCACCTGAAAACTTGGCTGATGAGCATGCCGCCGGCGCAGATGGGCACCACCTACCTGAACTTCATTGCCTCCCACGACGGCGTTGGCCTGCGGCCCACTGACGGCCTGTTGGACGAGGACGAAAAGCAGCGGCTGATCAACACCATGGAATCCTTTGGCGGCAAGGTATCCTACCGGCGCACCGCCGATGGCCGGGACCAGCCCTATGAAATGAACATTGCCTTGTGGGATGCCCTCAAAGGCACCGCCAAGGGTGGCGCAGACCACTGGCAGTTACAGCGATTCCTTTGCGCCCACACCATTATGCTGGCGCTGGAAGGTATTCCTGCGTTCTATATTCACAGCCTGCTGGCCACCGAAAACGACCATGCCCGGGTAGAACACACCGGCCGCTTCCGCTCTATTAATCGCGGCCAGTGGCAGCTGGATGCCGTGGAAGCCGCCCTGGCGGACCCACTCAGCCACCACAGCAAAGCTTTCACCGAACTCAAGCGCCTGATCGCCATCCGCCGCGCCCAACCCGCCTTCCACCCCAACGCCACCCAGTTTACCCTGCACCTGGGCCTGCAGCTGTTCGGCTTCTGGCGCCAGAGCATGCGCCGGGAGCAATCCATCTTCTGCATCCACAACATAAGCGACGAAGTGCAGCAAGTGGCCCTCACCGACATCAACCTCATCGGCACCGACCAGTGGACCGATCTGCTTTCCGGTATGGCCGTTGACGACCTGGCCGGCGTGCTAACCCTGAAACCCTACCAAAGCGTCTGGCTCTCCAACTAAGTTGGGGTCAGACCCCAGAACATTTGATGGGGTGAAATGTCTTGGGGTCTGACCCCATTGCGAGCCTGTTGCATTGAGTTCTGTGGAGGCAGCCCCTATAATCCCGCCGCATTAACTGACTGATGACCCACGGAGGGGACAGAGACGATGAGGATGTTCGTCGCAGTAGCTTTGTTACTGTCGTTAGGTTTGGCCGGAATGTTCTGGTTCACCGGCGACAGCCTTGCCTTTAAGCCCGAGCCGGGCGACAGCCGCCATTTTATTCTCGAACAAACCGCCGAACTGCAAACGCCCAGCGGGTTTCGCAGGGAGCCGACTCGTGTCCGAATGGAAAGCCTGCTGCGCAGTGACGTACTGGCGGTAGACAATGATGTGGTTGAGTTGCAATCCCGCTCTTTGCATACCCAGCTTTGGGAGCAGGATCGACTCGGTCTCGATACGGAGCAGATTCCGGAATACAGTGACCGGCTGCAGTCTATGGCGGCATTGCTCAAGGCCGGGATTGTTGAACGGGTTGCCAGCGATGGTCAGGTACTTGAAACCAATTACGTGAATGAGTCCGCCCTGGCCGAGCTCACGGAAGATTCCCGGTTGCCTGAACCCGTTCGGGATATGCTAAGCCGCGATCTCAGCGTGATGCACACCTACCAGCCAGCTTTTCCTTCGGGTAAGCCCCGAGTAGGCGTGAGCTGGCAGGTGCCGGCACGCGATATGGGCGGTCAGTCGCTGCCAGCGGTGCAATACGAAATCAGCCATGTGAATGACGACACCGTTTCTTTGAAGTTCCGTTCGGTGACAACGGAGGGAGCCACTGACTCTGCTGCCGTTGAAATCGAGGGCTTTATGGAGCTTGAGCGCCTGACCGGGTGGCCGAGGCGCGCTGCTGCGCGAATCAGTGGGGTATTTGAATACGCCGACCAGCACCTGGCGTTGAAAAGCACGATGACGTTGACCCAGACCGGTATAGAGCCGCGATTCAAGGCGGGGCAAGCATGGTACCGGGCACTGGGGGCGCTGGATAGCCGGGTTGTCGATACCACCGATCCGGAGTTCGAAACCTATTACCTGCCGCCGTTTGCCCTGGCCACGCCCGAAGAATCCTTTGAACAACTGGAGAGGTCTCTGCTCTGGTTCGGCAGTGAGGAAGTTGATGGTCGCCTGGGGCTGGATTTCCAGATTGAGCATTATCATTTCGCAGCCGTTGAGTTTGAGCCTGCGAGCGCCGTCCGGCTGCTGGATGCCGAGGGTGAACCTGTGACCGATTCGGTACCGCGTGATCCGCGTTACACTCTGTATTCGATTGACAGCGCCGACCATCGCCGAGTGCCGTTTATCGCCAGTGAGTTAACGCGCGATCAGTTGGATGCGATTGCCTCGGTGGAGGTGGATGCCACGGTTATCGTGCCCGGAGAGCTGCACAGCTTTGTGCTGACGCCGGAAACCCCATCCCGCCACATCGAGAGCCTTGGGCTGACGCTATCTGTAGAAGATTGGGATCCCGATGGGCTCCTGGTTCGGGCCCATGAGCCCGGGGGTTCGCTACCCACCAGCTTTCCGTTGATTGGCGCCTATCCTGTGAATGCCGAAGGCGACTTTCTGCCGACGTTCAGCCTGCGGCTGACTCATACGGCGATTGAACCTCTGCGGAATGCCTTTCTGGAAACCTCGGATGAGGGTGATCACTGGGCCAGGGCCGAGCAATTTGCGCATTCAGCCACCGACACACTCATAACCTCCCCTATGGAAGAGCGCTACGGTGACTGGATCTATGAGTTGGGGGCAGAGGGTGGCCAGCCCATTGAAGGCGTTCAGGTTTATGTGTACGGCCGTGAGGTGGAGCAGCGTACGTTTGTAGCCCCGAACGCGCTCCCCACGTTAGATGGCGGGCCGGTGGTTGGTGAGCGAACTCTGGAGCAGTACCGGGAGCCGGTGCTGGAGTTTTCATCATTTGAGTTGGATGAGGTGGTACTCGAAGGCGTTCGTCAGAACAGGCTCAGTGCCGTGGTTCCTGGTGAGGGCGCCGGGCGCTGCGACATTTCTGTGGCTGGCGAACCAATGTACCAGGGTAGCCCTGTCCGTTTTTCTGCCGAGCAAAGCTATGGAACGTCGCAACTACTGTTTGCATCCGGCGCCTATAACGATCAGCCCGGCCGTGAGTTGGTTACCGAGCATGGCCTGAAATATTTCTACGACCTTGAGATTGACGTCAATGTTGACTGCATAACCAAGGTAGTGCTGCACAGGGGGACCGTTCCTGATAGCGGTCAGTTATTCCGGGTAGACCCCAGCACCCTGAGGCTGAGCAAATCCCAACACCAGACTCTCAAGCAGATCCAGCAGCGATTCAATCTAAGAGAGCTGCCTTTGATCGCCTACAACCGGGACGGTAAAGTTCTGGAGCCTCTGTCTCCTGCCTACTCAGGGAACCCTTCGGAAGGTTGGGATGGTGATGGCATGGATCTCCGTTTCTGGGGCGAAATCGCTGAGGTCCGTTACCCCGTGAGTATGGAGCGGGAAGCCAGGCAGGTGTCTGTGCAGTTCCCGCCACTGCCTTGATTCAACCGGTCAATAACTCAGGATGAGACCATGACCAAAAAGCTGTTGTTTACTGTATTGCTCTGTATGCCGCTGATTGTGCAAGCCGACCAACGGGTATGGTTTGCTGAAAATGGCGATTACTACGACCCTGCCAATCCCTGGCACCGGAAGGCGAGTTACCTTGAGCTGCCACTTCCCAAGGTGGATGAGTTTTATCAGGTCAAACTCTTCTACGCTGACGGCCAGGTTGCGCTGGAAGGCCTCTCACCCACGCCGGATTTTAACCGCAAGGACCTGTTGGGTGATGCGGTGGAATATTACGCCGATGGGCAGGTTTCAGTGCAGGCCAGTTACGTGGTTCGTGACCAGATCTGCGACTGCGGCAACAATTACCCGGTGCTCCACGGTGCCTACAAGGCTTATCACCCGAACGGCCAGCTTGAGCGCTCGCTTGACTATTATGGCGGCGGCATCGCCGATGGAGACTACACCGAATATGACGAGGCAGGCCGGGTAACCCGTCGCTATTCCATCCGGAATTATCGGCGCCATGGCGATTATGCCGAGTATAAAAATGGTCAGCTGACCAAAGAGGCCCACTACGTGAATGGGGCCAGGGAAGGAAATTACCGGGAGCTGGATGAACAGGGCCACCTAATCCGGAAAGCCACCTTCTTGGATGGCAAGTATCAGGGAGTGCTGGAAACCTATCGAGATGGAATTCTGGCCAGTGAGGAGCATTACCACGAGGGTAACCGGCTGGGTTTGCAGAAAACCTACTACCCCGACGGCACACCCGAGCGTGTGTATATTGCCAGTAAGTTCCGGTCTCAGCCGGTGGGTGAGGATCTTTACTACCGAATGGACGGTAGTCTGTCTCGCAAGGTGATGCGCGTTCTGGATGACAACGGCCGGCTTGTTGAGTCCCGGGATGAGCAATATGGCGACGGTGAGCGGCTGGTCAAGCTTAAACACAAGGTGGGTGATTGGCAGCTTGAGGAAGAATACAGCGAGAGTGGTGAGCTCATCGCCCGGCGGGAGCAGGATGACAAAGGGCTACAGGGTCTGCTCCTGACCCGGCAATGGTCGACCCTGGTGCGGGAGCACTACAAGGACGGGGAAAAACATGGCGATTCCCTCCGGGAGGGCAGTGGTGGTGCCCGCGAGGAAGGGCGTTACGAGAATGGCCTGAAAACAGGCCCGTGGCTAATGCTACAGAGCAATGGCATAACCGAGAAAGTGAACTATCGTGCCGGCAAACGCCACGGCCGTTACGAGCGCTTTGACGAGACCGGAGAGCGCTCAGATGTCATCCATTATGAAAATGGACAGAAACATGGACCGGCCGATTTCAGCGACGGATATGGCCATCGCGTGGTGGCTAACTTCTACAAAGACGAGCCGGATGGCGACTATCTGGAAACGACCGAAAACGGGCGTATCGTACGCCAGGGCAATTACCGGCTCGGGAAACCGGAAGGCGTTCACTACGAGTTCTCCAGCGTTGGCCAGATGTTGAAGAAACGCAGCTATCGCGACGGCGAGCCCCACGGGGAGTGGATTGAAGTGGGTTACGGCGGTATGTCTGTGATTCGCAAGCACTACGAAAATGGAACGCTCATCAGTGAGGGCGACATAACCCTGGACTCCCTGTCGACTTCGCGGGTGCGCTGATGAAAAAGCATGGTTTGAGGCTGTGCAGGAACACGGACGGTTTGAGGACAAAGGTATCATGTTGAAAATCCGCTCTATCGGAGTGTTTGCCGCAGGCCTGCTGGCGCTTGGGGTATTGGGTGGTTGCAGTAACAGTGACAATACGGATGCGTCTGGCGATGACCAGCGGGGTGCGTCTGATAGCGGGCTGGCTGCAACGTCCGAGGTGTTTCCTTCGCAGGTATTCATTGATCTTGATCGTGCGGGTTCCCGCATCGTGGCAGTGGGTGAATCCGGTGCGATTAGGGTTTCGGATGACAACGGTAGTTCCTGGCGAGTGGTCAGTTCCGGGGTGAATAGCACCCTGACCGCGGTTAGCTTTGTGTCTGATCAGACCGGTTGGGCCGTTGGCCATGATGGCACGGTGCTGCGAACGGATAGTGGGGGCGACACCTGGGAGCCTCTTCAACTGGACCAGCAGATAGATTCTGATCAGGCGCTGATGGACGTGGCTTTCGATAGTCACGGCAAGGGCATTATCGTTGGGCCCAACCGCTTTATTCTCACGACGCTTGATGGTGGTGAAAACTGGACGCGGGAGCGTCTGGCGGCGAGGTCTTACGGCTCAGACCTCAACGGAGTGGCCATTCTGGAGAGCGGGCATCAACTGATTGTTACCGATGGCAGTGACATTCTTTCCCGTTCGGAGTGGGGCGACGACTGGCAAGTGTTTCGTGAGGGGTACAAGCCACTATTGGGCGTAATAGGCTTAGGTGGCAGTGAGGCTCTGGCCTTTGGAGCAGAAGGCACGGTAATGCAAAGCCCGGACGGCGGAGTGAGCTGGAATAGCATCAAAAGCGCCAGCAAGGTGGGCTATTTCGGTGGGCGCCTTTTGTCTGACGGCAGTGTGATCCTGGTTGGAAGTGAGGGTATCGTGGCCCGGCGCGCTGCGGGCGGAGAGATGTTTTATCCGGAGCTTGATCTCCCGTTGGGGGCCCTGACGGGGGTCGCTGAGGGTGAGAACAACAGGTTGTTGCTGGCGGGTATTCAGGGAGTTGGATATCGGCAGGACAATCAGTATTGGTTCCATGGTGTTGAGAATGGTGCGACCGGCCAGTTGATGGCGAGATCATTGTTGGGGCGGGTTGAGACATCGGCAGTATTGCAGCTTGCAGAATCGGGCAGTCGTTCTTACCAATGGCAGGAGTCAGGCAGGGCGGTTGAGTGGGTTGAGATATCTCTGTCTGCAGCGGGCGCCGGTGATGATGTACTGACTCCTGCCGTTTTTAACGGGATGGGAGAGTTTTTTCAGGAGATTCGATCAGACTCTGGTTTACCGTTAAAGGAACTCAGATCCGTATGGGATGACCGGTATTTCAGCTATCTGCTTCTGCAAGGCCCCTACGGTTATCTGCAAAGCTATCCGATGGTTCCGGACAAACCCGGATATAGCGAGGCCGAGCGGCCTTATCTGGAACGTCGGTTAAAGCAGGCCGCGCTGTTGGACAGTGTGGTCAGTTCTGACTACAGCACAGTGACCATTTTCGCGGATGTGCCCTCTCATGTGGTTGCTGGGAGAGGGGGCGCGGATCAGGAGTCTATCCACGAGTTTCTGGCCGGCCTGACTGAAACACCGGAGGAGTCATCCCGGCCTTTCAATGTTTCCGGCATCGAGACCATTCGCCTCGAAGAGGTCGACCATGGCCCCAAGGTTGAAAACGGCGTCGATTCGAAGGAAGCCAATGAAGAGCAGGGCGCGAACGAGCCTGGCGACTATCTCTATGTGATCAGCCGCAGCAAATCGTACGGTTGCGAGAAACCCCGGGTTCTGAAACTGGCAGATAGCCTTGCCGGATACCTCAAGAAAGAAGACGCGCCCGGGCCGGTATTGTCTGTAGCGGATCTGGCCAAGCTCAACCAGGTGAGCCGTAAGGATGAGAACTGGAAGTGGTATACAACGTCTGGGTACCGTAGTTATGGCAATGAGGTGTATCGGTTGTGGGAGCAATCCTATTGCCCTAATCCGCTGGCGATAGTGTTCGGGCATCGAGGTGACGAAGAACAGGGTGAGGTACTTGAGGGGCTTCTGGAACAGTTTGGTGGCCAGGTGGGGTTGGATGACACCGCAGAGCAGCTTGAGATGAAAACCTACCGTGTTCGGCGGTCTGCCATCTGATCAGGAATTATGATTTTGTTGAGGAGTAGCGCAAGGAACGGTGGTTTGTAATCCACGACTGTGCGGTTATAATCGGTAGGGCTCAGGATGAGTCAGTTACAAACCACTATTCTTCAGGGACCGAAGTCATGCCCCAGGCAAGCGGATTGCAGTTCACCGCCCGTGTAGGCGAATTCCCCTCAGATCACTTTTCGGTAGTTGGCTTTAAGCTGGCCGAACAGCTGTCTTCCTTGTTTCATGGCCGGTTAGAACTGGCGAGCACCGACCCCGATGTGGCTGCTGCTGACGTTCTGGAGCAACCGGTGGACCTGGTAGTCTGGCAAGACGGCCAGCCGGTACGGCGGTTTACCGGCGTGGTCAACGAATTCGTCCGCGGCAACACCGGCCACCGCCGCACCGCCTATCAAGTGGTCATCCAGCCCCCGGCCTGGCGCCTGGACCTGATGCACAACAGCCGCATCTTCCAGACCCAGAGTACCGACACCATCGTGCGCACCTTGCTCGAAGAGCGGGGCATCATTGATACGGTCTTTGACTTCAAGCGCTCCCCTGAAGAACGGGAATACTGCGTCCAGCACCGGGAAAGCGACCTGCAGTTCATTGAACGACTGGCCGCCGAAGAAGGCTGGCACTACCGTTACCAACACGGAAGCGTGGATGGCGAAGAACAACCGGCGTTAATCATTGCTGACCACCACGGCGACGCCCCGAAACTGAACCCGGTGCCCTGCAACACCCAGGCTGGAGGCAGCAGCAAGCAAGCCTGTATATTCAGCTTCGCCTACGAAGAGCGCATCAAAGCCGCCTCCGTGGCCATGAAGGACTACACCTTCAAAAACCCCGCCTACGCCCTGATGCACGAACACAGCGCGGGCGGTGTGAACCACCGAGAAGACTACCAACACTACGACTACCCCGGTCGCTACAAGGCTGACGCCAGTGGCCAGCCCTTCACCCAGGCCAAACTGGACGCCCTGAGAAACGACGCCTCCCTGGCCAAGGGCGAAAGCAACCGCCCGGACTTCACCCCCGGCGCCAAAGTGGAATTGGAGGAACACGACAGCCAGAGCCTGAACCGGGAATGGCTGCTGACCGCCATCACCCACACCGGCAAACAGCCCCAGGCCATGGAAGAAGAGGGTGGCAGCGAACCCACCAGCTACCACAACGACTTCACCGCCATTCCGGCCGATAAAACCTGGCGGCCCCTGTGCGAACACAAGCCCATGATGGACGGCCCTCAGATGGCCATCGTCACCGGCCCCGAGGGTGAAGAGATCCACTGTGACCAGTACGGCCGGGTGAAAGTTCGTTTCCCCTGGGACCGCTATTCGAAAAACGACGAACACTCCAGCGCCTGGCTACGCGTCGCCCAGGGCTGGGCTGGCGGCCAATACGGCTTTATGGCCCTGCCCAGAATCGGCAATGAAGTGATTGTCTCCTTCCTGGACGGCGACCCGGACCAGCCCATCATCACTGGAAGGACTTACCACGCCACCAACACACCGCCCTACGCGCTGCCGGAACACAAAACAAGAACCACTCTGAAAACCAAAACCCACAAGGGCGAAGGCAGCAACGAACTCAGATTTGAAGACGAAGCGGACCAGGAACAGATCTACCTCCACGCCCAGAAAGACCTGGACCTGCTGACGGAAAACAACCGCACCGAAGTCATCAAGAACGACAGCCACCTGACGGTGGAGAACCACCAGTTCAGCCATGTGAAAGCGGCAGACCACTGCACCACCGATGGTGAAAGCCGAGTCTCTGTCGGCGCCGATTGCAGCCAGACCATCGCCGGCAGCTATCACCAGAAAACCGGCCGCACCATGGCCTCGGAAGCCGGCACAGAAGTTCACCACAAAGCGGGCGCGAAAGTGGTGCTGGATGCCGGGGCGGAGCTGACGATTTCTGGTGGTGGTAGCTTTATCAAGCTGGACCCAAGCGGGGTTACCTTGGCTGGGCCTGGGATCAAGATTAATTCTGGTGGGGCGCCGGGGAGTGGGGCTGGGCAAAGTTCTGCTAATCCGGAACTGCCAAATCTTGTTGGCAAAGATGGGGCGGCAACGCCACAGCCTCCCGAACTGGCAATGGTTGGCCAGCGCAAAACTGCCTCTCCTGACCAAGTGGAGTTTGATCAGTTACCGGGCTCAGATCGAAAACTGATCATTGATGTGATTGGTGGGCATCTTGAGCGAGATTCTGTGGAAGCGATTAAAGGGACCGATGGGGAGGAAACTGTATGACGGATACTGTGGATTTTTCAGATGAATCCCGGGATCGCTCGATTCTACGAACAGCAGATTACGACGATACCGATCCCGCAGATCTCGTACTGACTGTGCCCAAGCGCGATGGCGGCAAGATCTCGATTCCTCTCCTGAAGCACGCAAGATCTAACATCGAGCGTGAAGATTATCAGGATAATACCCTCGTAAGGATTAAGCCCCTGGCAGAGATCGCCAGCAACTTGCCTGTTAGACGCGGCTCCAATGCCCCCGTTTATCAAGGGAAAGGCGTAGCACTGTTGCGGCCTGGCTTTCTTTATATTTTCCGCGAAGACAAGCTCTGGCGAGAATTAGAGATCAGTCAGAACTCCCAATTCAGCGATATTGATCTTCAGGCAGTGCGGGCGGAGGTTGGTGACCCAGAATCTGACTTGAGAATGATACGCCCATCAGCCGGACAGTGGTTGGACGATGTGCTTGTTCCGGTGTTTCTCCAGGGGCAAGCGGTGATGCACGATTTCCGCATGGCCTACAGTGAAATCCAGTGGGATTGGGCCTACATCCAAAAACTTGAAGAGAGTGCAGCGACTCGTAATGCAAGGACGACGGGTGTGGGTCACGCCTGGGCTGTCACATCGGTTGATACATTGAGTTTTGAAACCGGATTCCCGGCATCACGTGTTGAGGATGCACCCGAGCTCAGGCACAGGGATCTGGGCATTGAACTGATGATAGAGAATCCCAGCGACTTCGTGCTCAGTTTTGAGCGGCCGGGTGAAGACGAACTATGCAGCAAGCTTGCGAAGTTATTGGAGAGCAACGAGAAGCAGGCGAGGGAGTCGGCGAACATTCTTGACCTTACCTGCCCACCTGGAGCGGATCTTTTGCAGCATCTTCGCTCGCAGAAGGGGGTCGTTTGCGTGGCCATCCCGGACCCTTTTTTCCTGTTCCGCCACGCCCTGGCCCAGTTGCACTTGGCCATGCATTATCTGGATGCAATCGATATTGCTATAAAGGATAAACCCCTGGTCCATTCCGCCATGTTAATCCGCCAGGCAGTGTTCGACCCGGCGCCGAGCGGTCAGAGTGGAGACCTTGCGAACTACCGGAACGCTATCAACCGGGAACAGCTGGATGACATTCTGGAAACGGCCGAAAGGAATCACGCTGTTCGGAACATAGAAGACCAGGCGCGCCGCCTGAAGAAATTGATGAAGAGCTCGTCATTCAACTCGGTGTTCGACGATTATCTGCAAAGCCCGGATGTAGCGGCTTGTGAAGCCTTTTTGCTGTGCGCGGACAACTTGAATGTACTGCAGCAAATCCCAGGGGTGCTCAAAGCACAGGGAGTGGATGATGATCAGGGGATCCCTAGCGCTCTGGCAAAGTGGCTATCGGACGAATCAATGTTGGCAAAGTGGTCGCCGGGAATCGCCGCCGAAACAGGGGAGGAAGGCACGCAGTCATCTCCCTACGAACAACTTCGGTCGCTCGCCAGCGACCAGACGGAGATTAACGATCAGCACCTGGGCCGCCTCAACCTCCAGGCCCTGGCGTATGCTGAGAAACAGTTCCAGTACGACGAGGAGTCCACTGGCGAGCAAGTGGCCGGGGAGGTTAAGGATGCAGGGCGCGTTGGGGCACTGGTAAGTGGGGTGCTGGGGGAGTGGAGTGCCTCAGTACTGACCGCCTGCAGAAGGCTGATGGAAGATGGTAGCGTGGAGGCCATCCAGGTCCACAGGATCATGCAGGCCGCGTCTGCCAATGCCATCCTTTCTGACCCCGGTCTGGCGGGGGTGGATCTGATGCGTCGAGGCGACGTAGACCCTACCAAGCATACCATTATTGGCGTGGAGGGTGACGGCATTCGCCGTGGCCTGACCGACTTCGACCGCAGCCAGGGTGGGCTGCTCACTCGCGCCAATGACTACCTCTATGCGGATCTTGTGGATCGATCTGGACAGGTCCAGGGTTCTACCAGCCCCGCCCGTGCCTCTAATGAGCTGGAAGAAGCTATCAAGAAAATCGCTGGCAATACTTGGGTCTACGTGGTGCCTGCCGGACACCCGGAGGCAAGGAAGCTCAGTGTATTAAAGGTGGACCTCGCCAAGCGTGTTGGGGCGGTGGTGGATGGCCCGGGCGTGTCTAGTGGATTGGTGGCGTTGGCGGTATTCAATGTGTTCTTGGAGAGTCGGGCCACTATACATGCAGTAAAAAGCAACCAGGACTGGGGTATAAGCTCTTTAAAAGCATTGGGAAGCTTGGTTGATCTGGTCGCTGCTTCAATGAAGCTTAGTATCGTAGCTAATGAAGTGGCAAGTATTGACTCTGGTCATGCATCACGACTCTACAAGTTTTCAAGCCGCCCTTGGTTTGACCTGAAGGGATGGCCGTTGATTGGAAAAAGGCTAGCCAAAACTGGGGCAGGTACCCTCGTCAGAACGGTTGGCCTTGCCAGTTTCGTAGCAGGAGGTGTGGCAGTTGGGTTGAGCTATTGGGATATGAGGATCAGTCTGAGCCGGGGGGATCTTGATGCTGCGAATGGGCACGGAATAGCGGTCGCCGGTGGTTTGATCTTCCTGTCAGTACCATTGATAGGCGGGCTGCTGGCGATTCCGGGTTGGGGGTGGGCCGTTCTCGGAATGAGCATGGCTTTGGGTGGGTCATTGTATGCGGGAAGCGTGGCCGACGACCTCTTCGAAAGGGTGCTGAAACAGGGGCCATTGGGGACGCACCCGCAGGACTCCTTGGTGAACCTGGACGATTTGGCCTATTACGGGCAGTTGCTAACACTGCTTTCCCCGGTCAATATCTCCGCACAAAGATACGGGGATGTCGATCCGGATCCGGCGTTGACTAGCCCGGACCATTCGCCACAGCCGGATGATTATGTCATCACTTTACAAACTCCAGTGGTCAGTCGGTTGAAGGTGCTACAGGAGTGTCGTCCAGACCTGCCAACCCAGCCTTTCAAGATTGTGGTACAGGAAGTGGCGTACATGAATAGCCGTGCCGAAACCTCCAACGCAGCGGTTGGCACAGTGGAGCAGGAAGTCATGTTGTCGACTACTCCCCTTACACAGATTGCCGCGAGGCAGTCCCTGCCTCATGAATCCGCCGTGCGTTTTCTGGTTAAACGGGAGCTCCAGAGCAGCAGCTTCCAGAGTTTTGGATATCAGGAAGAAGTCACTACAACGATACGGGTTGGATTGCAGGCTGTGGTTGGTACAGAACAGGGACCTGTGGTCTTTCCCACGCCTGTGATGGAGAACTACGAACCCTATAATGATACCCGTCATGGCGGGGCGCCGGATAAGTCCCGTAGTGTTTTTAATCCGCATTCCGAGCCAGTAGTACCCTATTGGTTCCTTAAGGAAGTTTCTGTATGACCATGCCGATGGAGACACAAGAATATGCTTCGACCGCCTATCGGTCTGATCAGGCGGTGGAGCTACCCGAAACCCGAGCTAAACGTGAACGAGTTGGGGACGAGCTTCAGCCGTATGGTGCCTACGCGAACCTTAACCCGTACCACCGAACCGTGGAGGATATTGATACAGTCCAGTGCAGTGAGAGCGAGGATCCGGAGTTCTATAAGGAAAACTGGTGGTGGGACCACCAGCGGCTTCGCTTCCTTAATGAGAAGCTCGGATTAAAGGCGTTAATACTCATTGTTCCATTCATTTGGGCGTTGTTGGTACTTATTGGTGGCTTGGTGCTAATCAGTTGGAGTATTGGGACTTTCCTGATACCTATTTTGCCGGCGACTGCTGTGGTTGTAATACTTATAATTCTGGGGGCAGCGTGGATATTCTTTTCTTTTTGGATCATTCCCCCCACCACCAATTGGCTCATGATTAATGGCGTTGGATTGATTCTCAAACCCTTTGAGAAAACCTTGGAAAAGAAGTTAGACGAAACTCTGGAAGATGGCTGCAGCGAGTTCAACCGGGTCACCGGGCAGGTAAAGTTCGCCTTGGGCAAGGGGCGTTCTTTTGAGGCACCGCTTGTGGAGTTCGATGCCTACGTGGAGCGAGTGGTCCAGCGGGGCGGTATCTTCTACCGGCTGATGTTCGTGCATCGTTACACCCAGAAGCAATTCAACAAAACCTCCCTGAGCAACATTGAAGCAGAGAAAACTGAGGTGCTAGCCCTGTGGGATATGTTGCAACGCTACATGGATGTCACCCAACCCCTGCCAGACATGCCCCGGTTGGAGCCGTTTCGTCACCTGGACCCGGTGACCGCCAAGTACGACCAGACTACTGGCCGTAACCCCCGCTACTGGCGAGACCTGGATATTGAAGCTTGGCAAAAAAGTGAAGGTGCGGAGCTATTGAGGAGCCAAAGGCAACACCCCTGGAGCCGCCGGCAGTGCAAGCTCACACCGCAACTGGGCAAAGTAGATATGCCGACTTATCGCCAACAAAGGCCTGAAACTGCCAGTGTTGTATAAGGCAGCGATGGCCCGAAAGGTTCCCGTATGACCATGCCGATGGAGACACAAGAATATGCTTCGACCGCCTATCGGTCTGATCAGGCGGTGGGGCTACCTGAAACCAGGGCTAAACGGGAACGAGTTGGGGACGAGCTTCAGCCGTATGGCGCCTACGCCAACCTTAACCCGTACTACCGAATCGTGGAGGATGTTGAGACAGTCCAGTTGAGTGAGCGAGACGATCCAGAATTCTATAGGAAGGACTGGTGGTGGGATCATCAAAGGCTGCGTTTCCTTAACGAGAAAATAGGGCTTAAGATTTTGGCATTGTTGTTGCCATTTGCATGGGCATTACTGGTTTTAGTCGGTGGTTTGGCGTTATTGGGGTGGGGGCTTGTTACCATTCCAAAGCAGCTTGACTTAAGTGCCTATTGGTTTATATCGCTATTATTAATATTGGTGCCAGCTTGGATATTCTTTTCATTTTGGATCATCCCCCCTACCACCAACTGGCTTATGACCAACGTCGTTGGAGCTCTCCTGAAACCTTTCGAGAAAACTCTGGAAAAGAAGTTGGACGAAACCCTGGAAGATGGCAGCAGCGAGTTCAACCGGGTCACCGGGCAGGTAAAGTTCGCCTTGGGCAAGGGGCGTTCTTTTGAGGCCCCGTTTGTGGAGTTCGATGCCTACGTGGAGCGAGTGGTCCAGCGGGGCGGTATCTTCTACCGGCTGATGTTCGTGCATCGTTACACCCAGAAGCAGTTTAACAAAACCTCCCTGAGTAACATTGAAGCCGAGAAAACTGAGGTGCTTGCTCTGTGGGATATGGTGCAGCGCTACATGGACGTCACCCAACCCCTGCCAGATATGCCCCGATTGGGGCCGTTTCGCCACCTGGACCCGGTGACCGCCAAGTACGATCAGACTACTGGCCGTAACCCCCGCTACTGGCGGGATCTTGATCTTGAAGCCTGGCAAAAAGGTGAAGGTGCGGAGCTGTTGAGAAACCAGCGGCAGTTTGCTTGGGGCCGCAGGCAATGCAGAGTCACTCCGCAATTGGGTAGTGTGGATATGCCCACCTATCGCCAAAGTAGACCTGAAACAGCCTGTGCCGTGTAATGCCACTCTTTCCGGTTGTGGTGGGAGCTTGATTGGCCGTTTGTTCCCATTGAGGCAGTTGCATGAAGAAAATAGCAGATAATAAGGCACCTAGAGCAGGCAACTCGGACACGTTCAAAAGCGGCAAGGTAACCTATCTTTCGCCACTTCCGTTGCCCACCGGATTGCCCCCCGTTGATCACAGCCATATTGTGGCGGAGGTCACGGATGAATACTTGGAACTTGGAGCGTTTACGCCAAACGTGTTTGGTTGGCAGTTAACTTTGGCCATGCCGATGTTTGTGGTTGTCTCGTTATGCATTGTTCTCCCGGTAATTAGTTTTTTTGGTGGTTTGGTTTGGGGCGAGGGCATTCTGGATGCTATTGGTATTGTGGCTCTGGCTTTTTCTGAAGGTCTTAAATACGCAACTGGATTTGGTATCGTTATCTTGCTGATAGCCCTTTTCCCTACCCTGCAAGCTCACTTCAGACTCCGGGGTGTAGTGCCCACCCGCTTCAATCGCCAACGCCGGGAAGTCTGCCTGGTGCCGTCGGATTCGGATACGCCTGTCATTGTGCCCTGGGAGGAGTTGCAAGCCTGGGTAGTTCAGGCCGAGGGGGTTACCCAGTACGGTGTCCAACGGCAGTTCGGCTTCGGCTTCGGGGGTACGGATCCGAAGACCGGCAAAGGCACCAGTCTTGAGCTGATGTCGGCGGGGTTACCGCTGGCCATCAGCACCTGGGAAGCGCTGCGGGCTTACATGGAATACCAAGTGAACAGTCTGGCAGAGATTCAAGACCCGCTGGAGCTGCAAAAGCCCGGCGATCCGCCTTGGGAAGGCGTCCATACCTTCTACAATGCTCGGGACCGCATGCGTCGCCGTCGACGTGAAGGAGAGGTGGGTTGGTATTACCCGTTCTTTTGGTATTGCTACCACCTGTTGACCCTATGGACTTTACCCAACCACCTGACGGAGTGGGAGGTTCGCAAACTGAAACGCTTGAACCGCCGGGCAACCCCGGAGGCCGCCCAACGCTGGTCTGAGCCGCTACCGGAAGCGCAATGGGCAAAACCGAGTGACGAACTGAAGCGGCTGAGTGAAAAGGTACGCCAGAAGCAGAAAGCAAACCCAGGGCGATTGCCTTATGAGGTATTTGCGGAGGTGTACAGTGAAGAGGATCGAGTGCCGCAGGCATCGAACCTATGATTAGGGACTAAATCATTATCAAGGACGACATTATGACCACGGCTATAAATGCAACCTGTAATGCCTGTAACCACACCATTCAACTATCACAAGAGGACCTGGAGCAGCTTGGAAGATCGGAGCCACTCCCGTGCAGCGAATGCGACGCCATGCTGAAGATCACCCCTGAAGCAAATTCAGAGCGCAACGCAAAACTCTCGGTATTTGCGTTGACGATAGGGGCGGCCGTCGTTGCGATTGTGGCCTTGATCAATATCTTTGGTGATGCCGGCTTTCCGACTTATTTTGTTGCGATACCGTTCATTCTGATTTCCACAGTACTGGTGTCCAACCTCAGTAATAGCAAACTCAATTTGGAGCGAGTTGAGTGAGCCTTCGCTGGCTTGGATCTGTTCATGGGATGGTGGTGTCATAGGGGGCGAGGGCGATCTTGAAAGCAGTTGAGAGAAAGGATGAACTCCCGTTGCTCCCTGAGCCTAGAAACAAAAGACGGCGCCTTGGCCAAGATTTGCAACCGGTTGGTGACTACGCAGGTATTGAGCCCTATTACCGGGTTAGCGAAGATGTGGGGGCAGTTCAGCACCAGGATAAAAGTGACTCGAGAGCTTTTTATTCAGATGATTGGTGGTGGGATCAACGTCGGATTCGGTTTCTGAATGGAAAAGCGTTTATCGGCCTTTCGATATTACTTCTCCTAATACCGTATACATGGGGAGGAGTGGTTTTAGCCGGCGGTGGAATTTCTATTGTATACCTTTCGATTATAATGACGGAGGATGCAATGGATTTAATTCGGATGGTAGCGGTTTTAGGTTCGGCGATAATTTGGATACCTCTTTCTTTATATATCCTCATAAAAACCATGCCCTGGGTCATGAGCGCTTTCGCCCTGCTACTCAAACCCTTTGACAAACTCCTCAGCAAGCTCCTGGATCGAGGCCTCGAAGCGGGCGAAAGCTACTTCAGTCGTGAAACCGGTGAAGTGAGCTTTGCAATGCCGGGCGGCAAGAAACTGACAGCACCCTTTGAGGAGTTCGATGCCTACGTGGAGCGTGTCATTGAAGCCGGCGGTGTCTTTTATCGCCTGATGTTCGTGCATCGCTATACCGCCAAACAATTCAGCCAGACGTCCCTGAGCCGGGTCGAGCCATCGAAGGAAGAGGTGATGGCGCTGTGGGACATGCTTCAACGCTACATGGACACCTCCCAGCCCTTGCCGGATGTGCCAAGGCTGGAGCCGTTCCGGCATCTGGATCCGGTCACTGCGGAGCATGACGAGCGCATCGAGCGTAATCCCCGGTTCTGGCGAGACTTGGATCTGGAAGCCTGGAGACAGGGAGAGGGCGCAGAGTGGTTGAAGCGCCAGGTGGAGTATCCGTGGGATAAGCGCCGTTGCAAGCTTACGCCGCAACTGGGCAAGATTTCGATGGAAGAATACCGTAAGCAGCGACCGGCCGAGGCTTGGCCGATTTGAGAAGCGACAATCAATAGGCATTTTCGGGGGAGGGAACTGTTCGAACGCTGGCGTGGAACGGGCGATTCTGAATCCATGCACCCAGCAAAAATCCCCTTTTTGGTATTTCACCGAGGTTAGCGCATGACTAAGGCGTATCCGGTGTCCGTCGTTATGGATGCCGCCTTTCGGGCAACGGCGATCGGGCCTTTGCCTGAGGCTCCAAAGAAGCGTGTCCGTATTGGCGAAGAGTTGCAGCCAATAGGAGCTTACGCCGAGGCAATTCCCTATCACCTAACGATCCGGGATGTCGAATCGCTGCAGGGTTATGAGAAAACGGATCCGGAATTTCGGGATGATGGGTGGTGGTGGAATCATAAGCGTATTCGTTTCTTAAATGGCAAGATGGGGATAAAGTTTCTGATTCTGCTGGTGCCAATGGCTTGGGTGTTAACAATAGTGATTGGCGGTTTGGCTTCGATTGTTTGGGGAATAGTGCAACTAACGGAATCGTATGGCCTCCCAGCTTTTCTTCACATACTGCTCTTAATTACTCTAGTGAGGTGGACCCATTCAGTTGGACAACCTGATGGTGTCCCTAAGCTATGATCCGGTTGTTTCCCTGGCTCAGGCTGCCAGAGATATGGGTTGCCCGT